>CACWHX010000118.1:650-2644 GCA_902760845.1 Oscillospiraceae bacterium | reverse complement strand
TAAGGGGCGGTAGCCCCTTGACCAAAGCGCCCCTTTCTTTGCGGCTCCACCGCGTTTCTTTCCGGCATGGCGGAAAGAAATGGGGTGGATTCTGCACTGAGACGATGATTGCAGTACGCAATAAAAAGAACCAGCTACAATCAACCACCCCCGCATCCCCGAGACGAAGCCCAGCGAAGCGGGTTCGGCTCGGTAAGGAAGAACGGGGAAGCGGATATGGAGCCGCCGCGCGCCAGCGCGGCTGCGGAATGGAGCGCGCCCGTTCTGACGCCGCGCCCGTTCTGACGCCGTCGCACTCCCCTCTCTTCACAGGAACCGATTCTCCGCATACCGCCCAACGCCTCCGCTCGCCAGCGGATCAAACACCGCCGGAGTGCGCGGCGCGGCCAGCCGCGGCGCGATGGGGTCATACTGACACAGATACCGAATCTCATCGGCGATGTGATCCTCCTGCCGCGTGTCCACATCCTCCGGACTGTTCGGGTCATAGCGCAGCAGCGGCAGCGTGCGGATCGTGTCGCGACAGTTCTCGAACACGTACAGCATCGGCACGCCGCCGTCGTCGAACGCGAGGCGATAGTGCAGCTGCATCCAGCCGGGCAGGCGCTTGTGGTCGCCCGGCTCGAACCACACGCCGCACCGGTCGGCGATATCGGCGATCGAGTCTCCGCGGCTCGCGTCCCAGATGGCGGGGTCCGCCACGCCGTGGATCTGCCGGCCGCGCAGCCAGCGGTGCGTCGATTCGATTTCGCGGATCTTGCGGAAGATGTGCTCCGGCGCCCAGCGCACGCCCGTGTCCGGCTCGCCCTGCACGCAGCCGTAGAGCTCCAGGATGCGGTAGAGCCGCTTGTCATAGTCCACGGCCCACCAGCCGCACGAGAAGGGCTTGGCGTAGCCAAAGTCGAAGCTGCGGTAGACGCGCCACGTGTCCGGCACCTCGAAGGGCGCGATCACGTGCGTCCACCTGCGGTCGAGATAGTGCGCCGGGTCGTTGCGGAACTCCTCGAACACCTGGCCCTCATAGATGTCCCACACCCCCTCCAGATGCGCCCGCCGCCGCTGGGGCGGCAGGGCCTCCAGCCGCTTGATATAGCCAGGGTCACGCTCCATGAGCACGCGGTTGTCATAGACCTTCGCCGGGATAAATACATAGTCCTTCGGGGACTCTCCGTTCCGGAATTCCCGGTCGATGAACAGCCGCTTGATGTAGCTGTGCCCCGGCCCGCCGGGGTTGCAGGTGTAGTAGATGCGCGGGGTGAAGTCGGTGCGCACGGTGCGCAGACAGGTCGCGATGAAGACGATCCAGTCCGGCTGGAAATTCGTCGCCTCCTCGAAGCCGATCACGTCGTACTCCTGACCCTGATACTGCGCGCAGTCGCTGTCGGAGTCGCAGTAGCCCATGACGAGGCGCGCCCCATTCGGGAACAGAAACGCGCGCTCGTCGCCGACGTAGCGGGCGTAGCCGGCGAGCTCCTGCTGCAGCGGGAGAATGTGGTTGTGGCGCAGCTCCGGGAGCGTCCGGCGCAGAAGCAGCAGCTTCAGGCCCGGATAGCGCATGGCGAGCAGCACGAGCTTGCGGCGCATGGCCCAGCTCTTGCCGCCGCCGCGCGCCCCGCCGTAGGCGACGTTCGCGGCCGCGCACTCGAAAAATTCCCGCTGCCGGGGCGACGGCGCCTCCGTCGCGATGCGGTGGAAGATACCGGCGTCAGAACGGGCTTGCTCCGCTGCGCAGCCGCGCTGGCGCGCGCCGGCTCCATATCCGCTTCCCCGTTCTTCCTTTACCGAGCCGAACCCGCTTCGCTGGGCTTCGGCTCGGTTGGGGGATGAGGATGCGGCGTCGGGCTGGGCGGCGTCAGAACGGGCGCGCTCCATTTCGCAACCGCGCTGGCGCGCGCCGGCTCCGCATCCGCGCCCCCGTTCTTCCTTTGCCGAGCCGAACCCGCTTCGCTGGGCTTCGGCTCGGTTGGGGGACGAAGGCTGGTTTTTTGCGCGTT
>CACWHX010000118.1:0-627 GCA_902760845.1 Oscillospiraceae bacterium | reverse complement strand
CGCGTTCGGTGGTGGTTGGACTCCCGGTTTCGTCCTCTTTTTGCGCAAAGGTGGGGATGTCGTCCCGCACCGTATCGCAGAAATCGCGCTCCGCCCCCACTGTGGGGGATTTTGATTGTTTCTCGGTTCCATTCTCTGTCTCTGTGGTGATTGTGTTCTCTGTATTCATCAAAATCTCTCCTAAAGTGGGGACGGCGTCAGAACGGGCGCGCTCCATTCCGCAGCCGCGCTTACGCGCGCCGGCTCCATGGCGTCAGAACGGGCTTGCTCCGCTGCGCAGTCGAGGCAAGCTCGACGGCTTCGCATCCGCGCCCCCGTTCTTCCTTACCGAGCCGAACCCGCTTCGCTGGGCTTCGTCTCGGGGACGCGGGGTGGTTGATTGGGGCTGATTCCTTCGTTACGTGGTACAGTCGTTGACGTAGTTCTGGCGTTGGCATGGTGCTAGATTGTGTCTGGTTCCTTCGTTACTGTACCGCAGTCGTTGACGTGGTGCGGAGCTGTTGGTGTGGTGCGGACTTGTGGCCGGTGTCCTCGTTAAGATACCGCAGATGTTGACGTGGTGCAGGCATTCCACCCGCTTTCTTTTCAGCGCGAAAAGAAAGCCGGTGGAGCCGGAAAGAAACGCTG
>CACWHX010000117.1 GCA_902760845.1 Oscillospiraceae bacterium | reverse complement strand
CAATACAACAATAAAAAAAGCAAGGGAAAACCTTGCAAAATCAACAATTATTTTCAATTTCTTTTTGGTGACTAAAAGGAACAAGTGGCAAAGTCGGGTTGTCGCCGACACGCGAAAATATTGCGGCGGCGCGGGCCGCATCGTGGCGCCGACGGTGATTTGAGTTTTTGCGGCGAACGTGGTACAATGGGCAAAATGTCCATTGAGGGAGGCCAGCCATGTCAGCCGAGCAGATGACGAACATCGCAGAAAAGCAGAAGGCGTTTTTCCGCACCGGGCGGACGAAGGACATCGCGTTTCGCAGGGAGATGCTCCTGCGGCTGAAAAACGCCGTCCGGCAGAACGAACGCGCGCTCTTTGCCGCGCTGCGGGAGGATCTCAGCAAATCTGCGGCGGAGGCGTATATGACGGAGCTCAGTCTCGTCTATCAGGAAATCGACGCGGCGTGCCGCCATCTCGGGCGCTGGAGCCGCCCAAAGCGCGTGAAGGGCACGCTGGGCACCTTCCCCGCGCGGAGCGCGGTCTATCCCGAGCCATACGGCGTGGTGCTCATTCTCGCGCCGTGGAATTACCCCGTCAATCTCTCGCTCATCCCGCTCGTCGGCGCGCTGGGCGCGGGCAACTGCGCCGTGCTCAAGTGCTCCCGGCGGAGCGCGCGCACCTCCGCCCTGCTCCAGGCGCTGCTGCGCGACACGTTCCCGGAGGCGTACGTCTGCTGCGTGGACGCTGACACGCCGTATGACGACGTGCTCCGGCAGGACTATGACTATATCTTCTTCACCGGCAACGCCCGCGTCGGCAGGCAGGTCATGCAGGCCGCGGCGGAGCGGCTCATCCCCGTGTCGCTGGAGCTGGGCGGCAAAAGCCCCTGCATCGTCGATCGCACGGCGAATCTCCGGCGCGCCGCGAAGCGGATCGTGTGGGGCAAGTTTCTGAACGCCGGGCAGACGTGCATCTCCATCGACTATGTGCTCGCGGACAACGCGGTGAAGCCGCTGCTGCTTCAGTACATGCGCGAGGAAATTGCCGCGCGCTATGCCGACGCGGAGACGCGAAGCGACTATCCCTGCATCATTTCGCAGCGGCACTTTGACCGGCTCGCCGCGCTGATGGCGGCGGAGACGACCGTGATCGGCGGGAACACGAATCCGGCCGCGCGCAAGATCGCGCCCGCCATTTTGCCCGACGCGGATTTTGACAGTCCCGTCATGCAGGAGGAAATTTTCGGCCCGCTTCTGCCGGTGATCGGCTACGACGATCTGGACGACGCGGTGTCCGCCGTGCTCGCCCGGCCGAAGCCGCTCGCGTGCTATATCTTCACCGAGGACCGCGCCGCGGCGCGGCGGCTGCTGGGCGCGCTCTCCTTCGGCGGCGGCTGCGTCAACGACGTGATGCTCCACATCTCCAACCACCATCTGCCGTTCGGCGGCGTGGGGGAAAGCGGGCTTGGGCGCTATCATGGGCGATACAGCTTTGACACGTTCAGTCACAAAAAGAGCGTTGTGCGCAACACGACGAAGGTGGATCTCTTCTTCCGCTACGCGCCGTTTGATGAGAAGAAGCTGAAATTTTTGCAGCGTTGGATGTAAGAACAGGCCGCCGGCAAACTGCCGGCGGCCTTGGCGTCTGGGGGGCGGGATTGGGGCCGGGCGCTTTGTTACTGAACCGCAGCTGTTGACGTAGTTCTGGCGTTGGCGCGGTGCGGGATTGTGGCTGGTGGCCTCGTTAAGATACCGCAGTCGTTGACGTGGTGCTGGCATTCCACCCGCTTTCTTTTCAGCGCGAAAAGAAAGCCGGTGGAGCCGGAAAGAAACGCTGGGGGGCTGCGGAGGTAGGCATCGCTTCTTCCGGAACCGCGCGCTCTGCGCGCGGTTCCGGGGGCTTACCTTTCTACGGTCGGAGTGACCTGTACGAGCGGCGCAAGTGCGCCGCCGTGCTGCGGGGTGCGGGAGACGTGGCTTGGCAGGTATCTTGGCTTGGAAGGCAAGATACGCACCGAGTGCGTAA
>CACWHX010000116.1 GCA_902760845.1 Oscillospiraceae bacterium | reverse complement strand
CCACCCGCTTTCTTTTCAGCGCGAAAAGAAAGCCGGTGGAGCCGGAAAGAAACGCTGGGGGTTGCGGAGGTAGGCAACGCTTCTTCCGGAACCGCGCGCGAGCGCGCGGTTCCGGGGGCTTACCTTTCTACGTGTGGAGTGACCTGTACGAGCGGCGCAAGTGCGCCGCCGTGCTGCGGGGCGCGGGAGACGGGGATTGGTGGGTATCTTGGTGCGGAGCGGTACGTGATTCTGCCTGGTTCGTTTTATTACGTACTGCAATCATTGTCTCAGTGCAGAATCCACCCCATTTCTTTCCGCCTTGCCGGAAAGAAACGCGGTGGAGCCGCAAAGAAAGGGGCGCTTGGTCAAGGGGCTACCGCCCCTTAACAACCCCCGTAGATGGGACATTCGGCAAAGGCAGGTTCTGTCGGCAAAGGCAGGTTCTGCGGAAGGAAACGCACAGGCTGGGTGCCGGAGAATCGGTGCGATGTGGGATACAATGCAAGCGACTAAAACTACAGCTCAGGCGTGCGGTACTTTTTACGCACTCGGTGCGTATCTTGCCCTCCGAGTCAAGATTCCCGCCAAGCTGCGTCATATGCACCCCGCAGTACGGCGGCGCACTTGCGCCGCTCGTACAGGTCACTCCACACGTAGAAGGGTAAGCCCCCGGAACCGCGCGCTCGCGCGCGGTTCCGGAAGAAGCGTTGCCTACCTCCGCACCCCTCAGCGTTTCTTTCCGGCTCCACCGGCTTTCTTTTCGCGCTGAAAAGAAAGCGGGTGGAATGCCTGCACCACGTCAACATCTGCGGTGTATTAACGAGGCCACCGGCCAAAATCCAGCACCACGCCCACGCCTGCACTACGTCAACAACTGCGGTACAGTAACGAAGCGCCCAGCCAAAACCCCGCACTCAGCCCCGGATCAACCTCTCGCGCGGCTTTTCCCACTTTCACACACAACACCGGCGGGGGACGGATCCCCCGCAGAAAGGAGCCATTTATGGCAAACGAACCGAATATCACTTATAACGCAAACACCCAGGTGACCACGCAGGCGAGCCTGTCCGAGGAGATGAAAACCTTCTACTCGGACTACCTGCTCGACGCGGCGGAGCCGGAGCTGGTGCACGACCAGTTCGCGCAGAAGCATCCGATTCCGAAAAACGGCGGCAAGACGATTCAGTTCCGCCGCTTTGCCGCGCTGGACAAGGCGCTCACCGCGCTGACCGAAGGCGTCACGCCCGACGGCCAGAGTCTCAGCATGACCACGCTGGAGGCCACCGTGCGTCAGTACGGCGGCTACATCCAGATGAGCGACATCTTGCTGCTCACCGCCATCGACAACAACCTCATCATGGCCACGAAGCTCCTCGGCGCGCAGGCCGGCCGCACGCTCGACACCATCACCCGTGAGGTGCTCGTCGGCGGCGACAACGTCCAGTACGCGAACGAGCGCGTCTCCGCGCGCTACCTGCTGCGCGGCGGCAACGACAGCGCCGCGGACAACGACTATCTCACCGTGGACTGCATCCGCCGCGCCGTGCGCGCGCTGAAAAACGCCAACTGCCACCGCATCGACGGCGCGTTCCCGGTCATCATCCACCCCGACGTGGCCTACGATCTCATGAACGACCCGAAGTGGCTCAGCCCGCACCAGTATGTGGACACCGAGCACATGTACGAGGGCGAGATCGGCAAGATCGAGGGCTGCCGCTTCGTCGAGAGCACCGAGGCGCGCATCTTCCACGCGGACGATCTGGCGTCCGACAGCCGCACGCTCAGCGTGAACGGCGCCGTGTCGGGCAAGACCACCGTCTCCTTCGACGGCGGCGCCGTCGCGGACAACGCCCTCGTCGGCCGCTATGTGCTCATCGGCCCGGCGCGCGCCTGCGTCACCGCCAACACCGCGACGACGCTCACGCTGGACACCGCCGTCACCGCCGCGGACAACGCCGTCATCTATCCCGGCGAGGCCGGCGCCGAGGGGCGCGACGTGTACGCCACGCTCGTGCTCGCCGCCGACGGCTACGGCACCACCGAGATCACCGGCGGCGGGCTGGAGCACATCGTGAAGCAGCTCGGCTCCGCCGGCACGTCGGACCCGCTGAATCAGCGCGCCAGCGTCGGCTGGAAGGCCACCAAGGTCGCCGTGCGGCTGAACGACAGCGCCATCCGCAGAATCGAGACCTGCTCGACGTACTCGGAGTAAGTCAATAAAGCGCAGGGCGGAGCGCTGACAGGGTGCGGGGGTGCTGGATTTTGGCTGGGCGCTTCGTTACTGTACCGCAATCGTTGACGTGGTGCGGAGCTGTTGGTGTGGTGCGGGATTGTGGCCGGTGGGCTCGTTAAGATACCGCAGATGTTGGTCGTGGTGCAGGCATTCCACCCGCTTTCTTTTCAGCGCGAAAAGAAAGCCGGTGGAGCCGGAAAGAAACGCTGAGGGGTGCGGTGGTGGGCAACGCTTCTTCCGGAACC
>CACWHX010000115.1 GCA_902760845.1 Oscillospiraceae bacterium | reverse complement strand
TTCAAAAGGCATGTAAATACGTAACAAATCACGTATTTATAAGAGAAACGGAACCATCTACGGCTCCGTTTCTGCATTTTCATGTGGCAAACTCGGGTCTTATCACAACTGCCCCCCAATTGCAAGCGGTTTTCCCCCTTTTGTGCAAAGCTGTTCCTTGACGGCGGCGCGCGTATCCCGTATACTATGTTTGGAAAAAGACGCGGCCTCGGCCGCGAAAACCAACAGGGCGGGGGATCAGAGCGATGCAGCTCAGCGAAGAAGTACAGTCCATGCAGGACGCCTGCGTCCGGATCCGGCAGGATCTGCACCAGATTCCGGAGATCGGCTTTCAGCTTTACGACACGCAGGCGTATCTTTTAAAGGAACTCAGGGCGTGCGCGCCGGACGCGCTGGAGACGCTCGCGCTCACGGGCGTGAAGGCGGTGTTCCATACCCGGCACGCGCGCAGGACCATCGCGTTTCGCGCGGATATGGACGCGCTGCCGAACGAGGAGCTGAGCGACGTGCCGTACCGCTCCTGCCGGGAGGGAAAGATGCACGGCTGCGGGCACGACGGGCATATGACCATTTTGCTGCTGCTGGCCAGATGGATCTCGCAGAACCGCGCGAAGCTGAAGTGCAGCGTTGTGCTGCTGTTTCAGCCCGGCGAGGAGGGCTATGCCGGCGCGCGCCGCATGATCGACGACGGCGCGCTGAAGCATCCGAAGGTGGATCGTATCTATGGCCTGCACGTCTGGCCGACGGTGCCGAAGGGCAAGATCGGCGTGCGCTGGGGTTATCAGATGGCGCAGACGAGCGATTTTGACGTGACGGTGCACGGCAAGAGCGCCCACGCCTCCACGCCGCAGATGGGCATCGACGCCGTGGTCGTGGCGGCGGAGCTGATTACGATGCTGCAAACGGTCATCACCCGCGATATCGATCCGCATCAGGACGCGCTGCTCACGCTGGGGAAAATCAGCGGCGGTACGGCGCACAACGTCATTGCCGAGGAGGTCAGCATCAGCGGCACGCTGCGCACGTTCAGCGACGAGCTGTTTCGCACCATCACGCGCAAGATGGGCGCGCTCATCCACGGGCTGGAAATCGCGACCGGCGCGACGATCGAGGTGCAGCAGAGGGTGTTTTATCCCTGCGTGAACAATCCCCGCCCGCTGGTGGAGCAGCTTTACACGGTGCTCGACTCCATGGACGACACCGTGCTTGTGGAGCCCGCGATGGCCGCGGAGGACTTTGCGGAATATCAGCAGGAGATCCCGGGGCTGTTTTTCTTCCTCGGCATCGCCGGCGGCAAGGGCGGGGCGTCCCTGCACAGCAGCCAGTTTGACTTTGACGAGGACGCGCTGCTCTACGGCGTGGAAACGCTGAAACGAATACTGGAGGGATACCAATGATCCAACAAGGCGAAGTGAGTCTGGAAAAGAAAATGCCGCAGAAATATGACGGGAAGCTGCGCGCCTTTGCGCTACGCGTGCCGGAGGTCATCTACAAGGCCAGCGGCATCCTTGTGTTCGGCCGGCGCATCAAGTCGCTGGTGTTTTCCACCGACCTCTGCATCATCCGAAACGTGAACGCGGACGCGATCATCGCCGTCTACCCCTTCACGCCGCAGCCGATCATCACGCAGGCGCTGCTGCTGGCGGCGGACATTCCGGTGTTCGCCGGTGTCGGCGGCGGGCTGACGCAGGGGCAGCGCGTGGTGAATCTCGCCATGTCGGCCGAGACGCAGGGCGCGACCGGCGTGGTGCTCAACGCGCCGACGGCGAACGAGTCGATCCGGCTGGTGACGGAGAATGTGGACATTCCCGTCGTAATCACGGTCGCCCGGGCCGACACGGACTATGGGGGACGGCTCGAGGCGGGCGCGAACATCTTCAACGTTTCCGCCGCGGCGGAAACGCCCGCCATCGTGCGCGATATCCGCAGCCGCTTCCCGGACGTGCCGATCATCGCGACCGGCGGGCCGACGGATGAGAGCATTCTGGAGACGATTCGCGCCGGCGCCAACGCCATCACGTGGACCCCGCCGTCCAACGGCGAGATTTTCAGGGACATCATGGCGGCATATCGCGACAACAAGCCGCATCCGTAAACAGAAACCATGCAAAGAGCCGCTTTGAACAGTGTGTTTCAAAGCGGCTCAAAATAATGGAGGCAGGGTGTTTCAAGGGGTGCAAAGGCCGGCGGGGTGCTAGATTGTGCCTGGTGTCCTCGTTAGTATACCGCAGTTGTTGACGCACTGCAGGCATTCCACCCGCTTTCTTTTCGCGGATGCGTTATCATATCAAGTGCAACACGAAAAAAGAAGACAACTCATGAGAAAACCTGTACAATGGTGT
>CACWHX010000114.1 GCA_902760845.1 Oscillospiraceae bacterium | reverse complement strand
ATGCGGTAGGAGCTAATACCAATCCACAGCATCCTCTGCATTGTAGCACAGACCTTGGAGAGGGTCTATAAACACTACTACTCTATAATACAAGGAGCAATGCGTCATGTGCCACTACAAGCATCTTACCATAGAAGAACGAGAAAATCTATACCTGTTGAAAGGGCAAGGATACAGTATCCGCGGGATTGCGCGGAAAATGGGGCGAGCTCTATCCACTTTCGACAGACTCTAAAACGGAGGCTGCAGCTGCAGCCTCCGTTTGACTGGGCGCGTTATCCGGCGGGCGTGGTATTCGGATAAAACCCAAAGCGATACGCGAGATCCACGATGAAGAAGTTTTTCAGCATCTGTGCGCACTGCGCGCGCGTCATGTTGGCGCCGGGCGAAAAGGTCCCGTCAGGATTGCCCTGCATGTAGGTCCAGATATAGCAATACCGAACGGCCGGGCGCGCGTATGCGGAGATCGACGCATAGTCCTTGTAGATGGAGGCAAGGTCGTTATCCACGTACTGCCGATCCTCGGCCGAAAGACTCGTGTACTCCGGCAGGGAATCCGCGTCAATGCGCGCGAGCAGCGTCGCCATCTGTTCCCGCGTGACAGGCGCGCCGGGCGAGAAGGTCGTCGGCGTCGTGCCCTTGACGATATCGTTTGCGTACGCCCACGCAACGGCCTCGGAATACCAGGTGTCGGCCGGAACGTCCGTAAACGGGAGCATGACCGAGCCGGAATCGTCGCAGAAATACCGGTACAGCACCGTAACGGCCATGGCGCGCGTCATCGTGCCGCCCGGGTTGAAGATGTTGTTGCCAACGCCATCCATGATGCCGGCGGCCTGCACGAAGTTCACGGCGGGGACATACCAGCCGGACTGCGTGTCGGTGAAGGTGTTGGGCACAAACTGCAGCGCGTACAAAGCGGTTCTGAACTGCTCCAGCGCGGCGGCCTCCGCGGCAGAGCCCGCCTCCGCTGTCAGATAAGCCGCATAGGCGGCCGATACGGCGTCAAGACTTTCCTTTGTGAAAATGCCGTTGTTTTCGTCCAACACGTCCGATTCGCCCGCGGCGAAAAGGACAGCGCCCGGCTCCTGACCATATGTCACGGTTGGCCCTTCTGCGGCAAAGGCGGTGCATGCCAGCGCGAGGACCATGCACAGCGCGAGCAGCAGTGCGAACAGTCTCCTGGTGTGTTTCATTCACGTTTCCTCCTGTTTGATATTGGGGCAGGCGCCCTTTGGGAAGAATATAGCATTTCCATCATGCACCTGTCAATCAAATTCTCGGGAAACAGAGGAAATATTTCTTAATTTTTGAGCGGCTCGGCCGGAGGCTGCAGCGCCCGCACGGCCGCGAGCAGCGCGTCCACATCCCGCTCCGGCGTGGCCCAGGAGGTCACGAAGCGGACGGCGGTGTGCGCCGCGTCGGGCTTGGCCGTGCATTCAAAGCTGAACGCCTCCGCCAGCGCCGCAACCTGCGCGTCGGCGAAGATGGGAAAGATCTGATTCGTGGGCGAGTCGATGTAAAACGGCACGCCCAGCTCGGACAGCCCGCCGGCGAGCTTTTGCGCCATGGCGTTTGCGTGCCGCGCGGTCTCCAGCCAGAGGTCGTCCTTCAAAATGGCCGCGAACTGCACGCCCAGCAGCCGCCCCTTGGCGAGCATCCCGCCGCGCTGCTTGATGACGTTGCGGACGCAGGGCTTGAGCGCGTCGTTCACAATGACGAGCGCCTCGCCGAAGAGGAGGGCGTTTTTCGTCCCGCCGACGTAAAACGCATCGCACAGGCGCGCGAAATCCTCCGGCAACAGGTCGTTCCCCTCCGCCGTGAGGGCCGGGGCCATGCGCGCGCCGTCGAGATAGAGATACAGCCCCAACGCGCGGCACGTCCCGGAAATGGCCTCCAGCTCCGCGCGGGTATAGATCGTGCCGAGCTCCGTCGAGTCGGAGAGATAGACCATGCGTGGCAGCACCATGTGCTCGTCGGTGCCGTTCTGGTGGTCGGCAACCGCAGCGCGGATCGCCTTCGGCGTGAGCTTGCCGTCCGCGCCGGGCACGACGTAGACCTTGTGCCCCGTGGCCTCGATGGCGCCGGTCTCGTGCACGGCGACGTGACCGGTGTCCGCGGCGATCATCGCCTCCCACGGGCGGAGAAACGCCGCCGCCGCGATGAGATTCGTCTGCGTGCCGCCGACGAGAAAGTGCACGTCCGCGTCCGGGCAGGCAAACCGCGCGCGCAGCGCGGCGCTCGCCTGCGCGCAGTATTCGTCGCAGCCGTAGCCGACCGTGGGTTCCAGATTCGTCTCCACCAGCGCGCGCAGAACGTCCGGGTGCGCGCCCTCGGAATAGTCGTTGCGGAAATAGATCAAGTCCAATCGCCCCATTCTTTTGATTTCTATGCGTTTTAGTATAATACCGCGGAAAATAAATGTCAAAACCGTGAA
>CACWHX010000113.1 GCA_902760845.1 Oscillospiraceae bacterium | reverse complement strand
ATGTACCAGGAGAAGGCCTGGAGCATCGTGCCGTTGGTGGCGGTCGCGGCGTTCGCGCTGTTCACGCCATTCGCGGCGTTCGCGCTGTTCACGCCATTCGCGGCGTTCGCGCTGTTCACGCCATTCGCGCTATTCGCACCGTTCGTTTCGTTCGTATTGTTATTTGCAACATTGATGTTATTGTTAGTCGCGTTTTCCATGGTAGCGACCTTCTTTCGTATGAGGTTCGGCCTATCGAAGAAGCGGCTTGTTGCGATGGTGCAAGCGAGACTGTGGGTCTGCTTGTGGTTGCGATCCCTCTTGAGTCCCATCGAAACAGCCGTCCTCCGTCAGACTGTGATGTGTTGATTGACGCGCGCGCCTGTCTGCGCGTCCGTTCGGGCGCCGGTCTGCACGTCCGGTTGGGCGCCGACCTGCGCGTCCGGCTGGGTGCCAGCCTGCGCGTTCTTCTTTGCCGCACGCTGTTGAGCGCGGGCGGCCTTGCGCGCGTCGCGGGCGGCCTTGCGCGCGTCGCGGGCGTGCTGGCGGTCGACGGCCGCTTCCACCGCCGAGAAGCGGCAGCCGCAGTAGTTCTGCCGGTACATCCCCAGCTCGCGCGAACGCGTCGTCGCTTCGGGGTACTGCGGGCGGAAGTCCTGCCAGACCGGCGTGAGCCCGAAGCGCGGGGCCAGGGCGAAGAGCACGTCGTGGCAGGTGTCGAAGAGCTGGTACGGCGAGACGACCAGCGTCGTGGATATGTACTCGAAACCGCGCTCGCGTGCGACACGGCACGACTCGGCGAGGCGCAGGGCGTAGCAGGCGCGGCAACGGCGGGGGCGGTCCCAGCCGGCGGGAGCGACGCCCCGTTCCCAGGCGGCGCGGTCGTCGCCGGCGACGATCACGTCCACGTGCGCGACCTCGGCCGCCCACGCCTGCAGCGTGCGGAGCCGCAGGTCGTGCTCGGCCACGGGGGCGATGTTGGGGTTGGTCCAGCAGATCGTGGGCTCGTAGCCCTGCTCACGCAGCAGACGGACTGGCTCGAGGGAGCACGGGCCGCAGCACGCGTGCAGGAGGAGGGGCTTTCTTTCCCCGGCGTCCACGCTCGCCCGCGCGTCCAGGATTTCCTGCGCGCCCAGGATCTCTTTCGCATCCAGGATCTCCTGCGCGTCCTGGCTCTTCTTCGCGTCCACGTCCGCCTCCCCTCTTCGGTCCGTCGTACCCTCATGCGATACGCGCTCATCGTGCATTTGCACCGATCCTGTGCGCCCATTCCGATCCACGCGCGCTGGCATCTATCCGTGCGTTTGGCTTGCGCCGATCCGTGCAATGCTTAGGTTGACAGCACGTGCACCCAATTGCAAAGCACGCCCAGCCTTCGGCATTTCACGCCGCCGCGCTGACCTGCGTAGATGTTTTTCTTTCCCGAGAACTCCCCGAAATAAGCACCGACGGGAAACCTCCCCGACAACACCATGGGCACGCGACATCCAGCCAAGCAGCCTGCCGCTCATGGCTTCTTCGCACACGTGGACGGTTTCCGGCGAGCGCGGCTTCACGCGGGCATGGCCAACCGCCCACCGTCATGTTGCCGCCCCAGTCCCCCTTTCGCACCGCCGCCTCATTTCTGGGAAAGTCCGGCAAAAGACACCGATGGTGCGAGGCCGTCCTCCGGAGAGGTACCCGCTGGCGACGATAGCGGGGGTTGCCGGCGCCGCGGTATTTGCTCGTCCCTCGCACAACCGGAACCTTCCCTGCGGCTTTGCGGGATCCATGGCGCCCGTGCGAGGTTGGCCCGGGTGGCGAGGCGTTCCCGTCGGGGTATCAAGCACCGGTGCCCGGAGGCCGTCTCGCACCACCGCCCCGTTTCCCCCCTCCCCGCGGAAAAGCCGCCGCCCGTGCGAAGTTCCAAAGACGCCCCGCCCGACGCATCCCGCACTACCGCGCCTTTTCACGTGCAAAATCCAGAAAAGGGGCGTCTGTGCGAGGAATTCCCGAAGTTGGCCAACCGTGGCCTCGCACGACTCCCCGCCATTCAGCGTAACCGCGAGAAAACAGCCGGTAATGCGAAGCCGCCGCGCAGCCGGTCGCGCGGAGGTGCCGCCTGGCCGGCCGCGCAGCCGGCCGCGCGGAGGTGCCGCCTGGCCGGCCGCGTGGGTTGCCGATTGTGCCGCGTCGCTCGGGCTATGGCGCGGACCGAATCGGCACCACCGCCATCTGGTGTCGCGCGGGGTCCGTACTCCCGCCTTCCGCGACGCCGAATGACGATTGGAGCTACAAACAAACTACCTGCGAAGACGAACGTTTTCGCAGGTAGTTGGTTAATTCTATTGATGTGTTCCAGCCGCCAGTCGGTGTCGCGTGGATGGCCCAGGGCTCACCCGACACAGGCGCGGACTTGGGCGGACGCGTGCCGGACGGGCGGCATGGTATGCGCCGGACTGCCAGGGGACTAGAGCTGCGGGCCGGGCTGCACCGTGCACCGCACGCCGCGGCCGCTGGCCCTAATTGCGCTGGTCGGGAGTGTAGCCCGGGCGCGGCGTCTCGCGCGCGGCCAGGAACTCGTCAAACTGCGACGCCGACTCCTTGAAGTCGTTGGG
>CACWHX010000112.1 GCA_902760845.1 Oscillospiraceae bacterium | reverse complement strand
TACCCCAGCGCCTGCGCCGCCTTTTCATACGTCCCCTGATCGACCACTGCCTGAAACGTCCGCAAATTTTTCAGTTCCATCTTTTTTTACACACTTTCATCGAATTTTTAAATATAATATCAAAAATATATTTAGAAATCAAATAAAACTTTAGGAGGTATTTATCATGAAAAAAATCCTGATCCAGCTGTTCGCTTTCGCCGCGTTTCTCGCCGCGGAAACCGGCCTGATGCTCCAGTTCGCGGCCGCGGCCGCGGCGTCGGGACAAACGGCCATGCTCGGCGCGCTCGCGCTGCTGATTGGCGCGGGGTATACCGCGCTGCTGGTGCGCACGCTGCCCCGTCAGAAAATGGCCTGACCGCACGGTTGACCGCCGTTTCCCCATTTTCCTGCCCGCGGACGGACTTCCACCCGCCCGCGGGCGTCTCCCTTTTGCCCAATATCAGCCTGACCACTTTGTTAAACATTGTCGATCTGACGAAAATAAACCACAGTATTGACAAGCGGCAGAGCGGGCTTTATACTTTACCCAACTGAACAAAGCATGATAGAGGCGCGGTTACCATCAGTACCCTCCGTCCCCCGGCAGGAACCGGGGAGGGGAAAGGGGTCGCCGCCGAAGACTTCGTCCGTTTCCTGCCGGGCGGGGCTCTGGGCCGTCGGATAATATCCGCCGGACTGTCGCGATTCTTTTTCGCGGAGTGCTGTCATTGACCAAGCCGGGTTTCTTCTGTGTCATGAACAGTATCTGCTCTGTTCATGACATTTTTATTTTTCAGGAGGAATCCACCATGCAACGCAGACACAGACTTTTGACCATCCTGCTGCTGGTCGTGCTGGCCGTCGCCCTGCTGTCGGTGAGCGCGCTCGCCGTCGATGTAGACGACGACGGCGTCAGCACCGTCAGCCACATGTCCTACACGTTCTGGGCGCTCGTGCCGCCGATCGTCGCGATCATCCTCGCGCTGATTACGAAGGAAGTGTTCTCTTCCCTCTTCATCGGCGTGCTGCTCGGCGCGCTGTTCGCCAACAACTTCGCGCCCGTCGGCTCGCTCGACACCGTGCTGGGCGAGGCGATTGTCCCCGCCATCACCGATCTCGCCGGTAACTTCCTGTTCCTGGTCATTCTCGGCATCCTGGTCGTGCTCATCAACCGCTCCGGCGGCAGCGCGGCGTTTGGCCGCTGGGCGGAGACGCACATCAAGACCCGCGTCGGCGCGATGCTCGCCACGTTCGTCCTCGGCGTGTTCATCTTTGTGGACGACTATTTCAACTGCCTCACGGTCGGCTCGGTCATGCTGCCGATCACCGACCGACACCAGATCTCCCGCGCGAAGCTCGCGTATCTGATCGACGCCACCGCCGCGCCGATCTGCATGATCGCGCCGGTGTCCTCCTGGGCCGCCGCCGTCGCGAGCTATGCCGACGACGGGCAGGGCTTCGTCCTGTTCGTCAAGGCCATCCCCTATAACTTCTACTCCCTGCTGTCCATCGTGTTCGTCGTCGCCATCATCCTGATGAAGTTCGACTTCGGCCCGATGCGCATCCACGAGATGAACGCTATCCTCAACGGCGACCTCTACACCACCGGCGACCGCGTGGACGAGGCGCTGGAGGGCGAGAAGTTCAACCCCCGCGGCCGCGTCATTGACCTGGTCCTTCCCGTGGTGGTGCTGATTATCTGCTGCTTCGTCGGCCTGCTCTATACCGGCGGCTACTATGAGCTGGGCGGCGACTTCTACCACCAGTTCCAGGGCGCTCTGTCCGAGACGGACGCCACCGTCGCGCTGCCCTGGGGCACGCTCATCACGCTCTTCATCACGCTCATCTATTACTGGTGCCGCCGCCTCGTGAATTTCAAGGACTCCATGTCCGCCATTCCGCAGGGCTTCATCAACATGGTGCCCGCCATCACGATCCTGACGCTCGCCACCGCGCTGAAGAACGTGACGGGTCTGCTCGGCGCGAAGTACTATGTCGCCGGCGTGACCGAGTCCGCCGCCGCGGGCCTGTTCAACTTCCTGCCCGCGATTATCTTCATCATCGCGTGCGTGCTCAGCTTTTCCACCGGCACGAGCTGGGGCACCTTCGGTATCCTGATCCCGATCGTCTCCGCCGTGTTCGATCCCAGCACGCAGCTGTACTACATCGGCATGTCCGCCTGCCTCGCGGGCGCGGTCTTCGGCGACCATTGCTCCCCGATCTCCGACACGACGATCATGGCCTCCGCCGGCGCCATGTGCAATCACGTGAACCACGTGGCCACGCAGCTGCCATATGCCGGAACGGTCGGCGTCATCTGCTTTGTGAACTACATCATCGCGGGCTTCGTGCAGAACGCCGTGGTCTGCATCCTGATCGGCGCCGTGCTCACGATCGCAGCGCTCTTCGTGATCCGCTCCATCGCGAACCGGAAGGAAGCGCCGCAGCAGCAGGCAGCGTAAAAGCAAACACGACAAAACCGGCCCGGTTCATGATGAACCGGGCCGGTCAGTTTTCTATTGAAAATCCCAAAGAGAGCCGCTGCGCGGCGGCTCTCTTTTCCATTTTGTCAAAAAAGCCTCGCAGAGTTCGCACTGGCGTCAGAACGGGCGCGCTCCATTCCGCAGCCGCGCTCACGCGCGCCGGCTCCATATCCGCTTCCCCGTTCTTCCTTTACCGAGCCGAACCCGCTTCGCTGGGCTTCGTCTCGGAGATACGAGGGTGC
>CACWHX010000111.1 GCA_902760845.1 Oscillospiraceae bacterium | reverse complement strand
CGGAAGAAGCGTTGCCCACCACCGCACCCCCCAGCGTTTCTTTCCGGCTCCACCGGCTTTCTTTTCGCGCTGAAAAGAAAGCGGGTGGAATGCCTGCACTACGTTCAACCATCTGCGGTATAGTAACGAAGGAGCCGGGTACAATCCCGCACCCCGCCAACAGCTCCGCACCGCGCAACAGACAAACCGAGCCGAAGCCCCAAAAAAGGGGCTTCGGCTCGGAGCGGTTTTTTGATGTACGGCGTTTTGCGGCTCGTTTACAGCTCCGCAACAGCCTCGATCTCCACCAGGATATCCTTCGGCAGGCGGGCGACCTCGACGCAGGAGCGCGCCGGGAACGGCTCAGTAAAATACTGCGCATAGACGGCGTTGATCGCGGCAAAATCGTTCATATTCTTGATGAACACCGTGGTCTTGACGACCTTCTCGATCGACGTGCCGGCGGCCTCCAGAATGGCGGCGACATTCTTGCAGGCGAGATGCGCCTGCTCCTCAACGCCCTCCGGGATCGCGCCCGAGGCGACGTCCATACCCATCTGACCGGAGGTGTACACCAGACCGCCGACCACGACGCCCTGCGAGTACGGACCGATCGCGCCGGGGGCCTTTTCTGTTTTCACTGCTTTCATGAGAATACTCCTTTCATCCCGTTCGTCTTTCCGCTTGTGCTGTCCATTGTACCGCATCGCGCGCAAAATTGCAACGCCGTCACTCCAGCGCGCGGTATGCCGCGTCGTCCACGGCCTCGCACCACTCGGTGCCGCCGTCCTCGCCCGGCACCTCGATGGCGAGATGCTGAAACCACGTGTCCGCCGCCGCGCCGTGCCAGTGCTTCACCCCGGCCGGGATGTTCACCACGTCGCCGGGCCGGAGTCTGCGTGCGGGCCGGCCCCACTCCTGATACCAGCCCTCGCCCGCGACGCACACGAGAATCTGCCCGCCGCCGGAAGCTGCCTTGTGGATGTGCCAGTTGTTGCGGCAGCCTGGCTCAAACGTCACGTTGAAGATGCCCACCTGCTCGCGCGACAGCTGCGCGAGATAGCTCTGACCAATGAAATACTGCGCGAAGGCGTCGTTTTTCTCCCCGATCGGGAAGACGGAAAGCGCGTTCTGCTCCATGGCGTAAACCCTCCTGTTTTTTTGCTTATTGTACCGCACATTTCTCAAAAACGCAACGCGCCGCATAGAATAAAGCAATGACGGAACAGGAGGAACCTCTATGCAGATTTTACGATATGGCAGCAGCGGCTCGCTCGTGGAGCTGCTGCAGCTGGCGCTGAACCGCTACGGCGCGTCGCTCGTGATCGACGGGGTATTCGGCGGCGCCACGCAGCGCGCGGTGCGCGCGTTTCAGGCGGCAAACGGCCTCGCGGCGGACGGCGTCGTCGGTCTGCGCACGCACCGGGCGCTGCAGCCGTGGTACACCGGCTACCGCGTCCACACCATCCGGCCGGGCGACACGCTCTACCGGCTCGCCGCGCAGTACGGCACGACCGTCCGCGCCGTCGAGACGGCGAATCCCGGCATAGACCCGCTGTCGCTGCGCGTCGGGCAGCGCATCACGATGCCGTATGGCTTCGCCGTCGTGCCGGGCAGCGTGCGCGTCTCGTCCGCGCTGGTGGACTTCTGCCTGCAGGGTCTGCGCGCGCGCTATCCGTTTCTCGGCGTGGGCGAATTTGGCCGGAGCGTGCTGGGCCGCCCGCTCTGGCGCGCCCGCGTCGGCACAGGCGGCAACGTCGTCTATTACAACGCCTCGCACCACGCGAACGAGTGGATCACGACGCTGCTACTCCTGCGCTTTCTGGAGGCGCTCTGCGCGGCGGCGGCGCGGGAGGGCGGCATCGGCGGCCGGAGCGCGGCGGAGCTGCTGCGCACGGCGACGCTCTACGTCGCCCCCGCCGTGAATCCGGACGGCATCGACCTCGTCACCGGCGCACTCAGCCAGGACTTCGGCACGCGCCGGCTCGCTGAGGACTATCCCGACATCCCCTACCCCGCCGGGTGGAAGGCGAACATCCGCGGCGTCGATCTCAATCTGCAGTATCCCGCCGGATGGGCGCAGGCGCGCGAGATCAAATTCGCGCAGGGGTATACGACGCCCGGCCCGCGCGACTTTGTGGGCGAGGGTCCGCTCACCGCGCCGGAGAGTCTCGCGCTCTACCGCGACACGCTCAGTCTCGACCCGCGTCTGATCCTGGCCTACCACACGCAGGGGCGCGTGATCTACTGGAATTACAACAATCTCGCGCCGGAGGAGAGTCTCCCCATCGCGCGGCAGTTTGCCGCCGTCAGCGGTTACACGCCGGAGCTGACGCCGAACGAATCCGGCCATGCGGGGTACAAGGACTGGTTCATTCAGGACTTCCGCCGCCCCGGCTTCACCATCGAGGCCGGCGAAGGGGAAAATCCCCTGCCGCTCAGCCAGCTGGAGCCGATCTGGCGCGACAATCTGGGAATTTTGGTGCTGGGGATGGTCGTCACAAAGTAAAAACCCGCCCGCTTCGCCGGGTTTCGGCGCGGGGGTGCGGGGTGCGGGCTTGTGGCTGGTCCCTTCGTTACTGTACCGCAGTCGTTGACGTAGTTCTGGCGTTGGCGTGGTGGTTGATTGGGGCTGGTGTCCTCGTTAAGATATCGCAGTCGTTGACGTGGTGCTGGCATTCCACCCGCCACCCGCTTTCTTTTCAGCGCGAAAAGAAAGCCGGTGGAGCCGGAAAGAAACGCTGAGGGGTGCGGTGGTGGGCAACGCTTCTTCCGGAACCGCGCGCAGAGCGCGCGGTTCCGGGGGCTTACCCTTCTACGTATGGACTAGGCTGTACGAGCGGCGCAAGTGCGCCGCCGGACCCTGGGGTGCGGGAGACGGGGCTTGGGGGGAATCTTTGTGCGGAGGGTCAGATACGCACCGAGTGCGTAAAAACACACCGCACCACTGAGCTGTAGTTTTAGTCGCTTGCATGGTATCCCACATCGCACCGATTCTCCGGCACCCAGCCTGTGCGTT
>CACWHX010000110.1 GCA_902760845.1 Oscillospiraceae bacterium | reverse complement strand
TTTGCGTGGTCCACGGAACGCCAAAGCCGCGTGAGGGAAGGCTGGAGGGCTTTATCTTTAAGGATGCGGTGAAAAACCGGGTCTTTGTGACCAAGACCTCCCAGCCGGGCTCCAAGACCGCTGTTACGCTGTATCGGACCCTGGCTTCGCGCAACGGCCTGTCTTTGGTGGAATGTGAGCTGATCACCGGGCGCACGCACCAGATCCGCGCCATGATGGCCTGGGCCGGCACGCCGCTTTTGGGCGACGGAAAGTACGGAAAGCTGGATAAACGCTATCAAAGAAGCTACCAGGCCCTGTACTCCTATCGGCTGCGGTTTTGCTTCACAACCGACGCCGGATGCTTGAGCCATCTGAACGGTCGGGCCTTCCAGGTGCGCGAGGTGGGTTTTGTACAGGAATACTTCCCGGATTACAAGATCAGTCAGACCTCTTGACGGTCCGGATGAGAAATAAGGAAAACGGAGGAACGCATGATGCAAAAACGAATTCTTTCCCTGCTATTGGTGCTCACGCTGCTGCTGGGCACGATCGTCCCCGCAGCCAGCGCAGCAGATGATCCCAAGCCGGAGCTTACCGGCTGGATGGAGATCACCGGCTATGAGAAGCAGTCAACCCGGGAGCCTGTGCGCGTGCCGCATTCGAGGCAGAATACACCCCTGGCACAGTCACGCAAACAGTAAGGATACGTGTTTCACCACAAAGATTCCAGTGTCAACGGCGCGTTTTTTCGGCCGACACACAATCGGGACACACGGGCGCGCAAAGACGAACGCGGCAGCGGCATGCCTCACGACATGGCACAACCGCCAATCGACGCCTGCTTTGCAACCCGGACGCTAGACAGTGTGAGCCGGGCGGACTCAGCCGTGTGACCGCGTGAATGCCTGACTACAGCGCGGCGCGGACCGCATCCAGCATCTGCGCCACACGCACCGTCGCCGCGAGCGGCATCACCGGGGATTCCGCGGCGCCCGCGCGCACGAGGCCCGCGAAGTGCGCGATCTCGCCGTAGAAGTCGTCGACCACATACGGCGTGTCGATCGCGAGCGGCACCTGTCCGTCTTCGTGAAGCACCGCGTGCTGGCTGCGGTGGAGCTCGTCGAGCGTGAGGCGCCCGCCCGTGCCGATGATCGTCACCTGGCGCGGTCTGCGCTCGTCGGCCGCGCACTGGAGCCAGCCCGTCTTGCCTCCGGCAAAGACGAGCTCGGCGTCCGCAAAGGAATTGATCTCCCCGATGGACCGCGAGGTGCAGCGGCGCACCGTGAAGTCGCCCGGGAGCAGCGCGTCCAGCCAGCTCGCGCAGTAGGTGCCGCAGTCGTAGAGCACGCCGCCGCAGGCCGGGTCGCTCATATAGCTGTGCGGGTCGCGGATGGCGGCGCTCATCTCGTTGCAGAGCGAGGTCTCCACGGTCATGACCTCCCCCACCGCCCCGCGGGCGATGAGGTCCATGACCTCGGCGTAGAGGGGCACGAAGCGGGATTTCTGTGCCTCCATGAAGAGCGCGCCCGTCTCGTGCGCGACCGCGGCGATGTCCGCGGCCTCCGCGGCGGTCATGGCAGCGGGCTTTTCGCAGAGCACGGCCTTGCCCGCGCGCAGGGCGCGGACCGCCCACTCGTGGTGGAGGTTGTGGGGCAGGCTGAGGTAGACCGCATCGACCTCGGGATCGGCCAGCAGGTCCTCATGGGAGAGATACGCGCTGGTTGCGGGCACGCCGAACTCATCGGCAAAGGCTTGCACGTGCGCAGGCGTGCGGCCGGAAATCGCCACGAGCCGGCTGCCCGGCTCGTGCGCCAGGCTCGCTGCGAATCGATGCGCGATCGTCCCCGCGCCGAGGATGCCCCAACGGACCGTATCAGTCTTTGCCATGTCGCCCTCCTAGAGGATGTGCTCCATGCCCACCTTGTAGGGCTTGAGGCCCATGGACTCGTAGAAGCCCTGCGCCCGCGGGTTGCAGGACCAGACGTTGAGCGTGACGTTGTAAAAGCCGTGCTCGGCGGCCCAGTCGCACACATGGTGGTAGAGCGCGGAGCCCACGTGCTGGCCGCGCGCGGTCTCGTCCACGCAGAGGTCGTCGATGTAGAGGGTCTTGATGGGCTGCATGTTGTTGGAGTGGGTGAAATCCTGCACGACGCAGAAGGCGTAGCCGAGAATCTCGCCGGCCGGCGCGTCGTCGGCCACGGCGACCCAGATGGGACGGTCGTCGTCGGCGATAATCTCGGCGAGCTCGGCGTCGGTGTACTTGCGGGTGTTGGGGCGGAATAGGTCGGGACGGCCCTCGTAGTGCACCATCAGCACCTGGTCGAGGAGCCTGACGAGGCCCGGCGTGTCGGCGGCGGTTGCGCGGCGGATGTGCATGTGTTCCTCCTTCGTGGGTGGGCGCCCAGCGGGAATGCGCGTCTCGCCGCAGTATAGCATCGGGCTTCCGGCTCACTAATTTTTTAGCGGCCGCAGCTGTCTAATCAGATTATTATCCGTTGTTTTATCAGACGATATAATGCAATAGAGGTGTTCATCCTGCCAAAGGAGCGGCAATTGGAACCGATTTACTCGATGACGACACTCCAACGCTCGCCCTCCAAAGTCAAGGAGGCTGCGCGGGATTCCATCGTACGCATCACCGAGCAAGGCGCGGGGGCGTTTGTCTTTTGCAGCGAAGAGGTATTCGAGCGGCGGATTGCGCAGGAGCGCGAAGACGCCGCCTACGAGGCGCGGCTGACGGACGCTGTTGGCCGCGGGCTTGCGGATATCGAGGCCGGCAGGTACGTCACGTCGCTGGACGAGGCCTTCGCTCGCGCGGATGAGATGAGACCTCACCTTGCATGAGACTATGCACCCCGCACGCCAATCCCATGCGGATGAGCCGCAGACGCCGCTGCGCATCACGGATGAGTTTAACGCCGGTCTCGCT
>CACWHX010000109.1 GCA_902760845.1 Oscillospiraceae bacterium | reverse complement strand
TTTCCGGCTCCACCGGCTTTCTTTTCGCGCTGAAAAGAAAGCGGGTGGAATGCCAGCACCACGTCAACATCTGCGGTATCTTAACGAGGACACCAGCCAAAATCTAGCACCCCACTCCCCCTTTTACACCCCCAGCTTTACCTGTTCTCCTCTCGCCGCCCGCCGGGCGACATCCGCTCGATCCGCGCGGCTCATGCGCGACACGTCCGGCCGGATGAGAATGCCGCCGCCGGGACCGAGCCCGTTCTCTCCGGGCCGCGCGCCGCGGGCGCGGATGTGGTCGGCCACGCGCTGCTCGGCCTGCCGGCCGGCCAACGCCGCCGCCGCGTGCAGCGCCTCCTCGGCGTGCAGGGCAAAGTACGCCCGCCGCAGCGGCACGCCCGCGCGCAGCATGGCGCAAAACTCCGGCTCCGCGAGCGCCGCCTCCAGCGTGAATCCGGGGCAGCTCGCCTTCAGCTCGGCCGCCTCGGCCTCCCACTGCTCCGTCTGCCGCTGGACATAGCGCCGCGCGGCGTCGGCGCGCATTTTACGCGCACGGGAGATTGGATCCGTCTCCGGCGCGGTCTCCGGACTCCGGGCCGCCTCCGCCTCCGGCGCGGTCTCCGGGCCTCGGGCCGCCTCCGTCTCCGGCGCGGGCTCCGGACCCCGGGCCGCCTCTGCCTCCGGCGCGGCGGCCATGGTTGTGCTTTCGCTCATGTGTGTTTCTCCTTTCCTGCGTGGAACGGGACGCGCGATCCCTTCCCGACAAAAAGTCCCCCTTCTCAACGGGCGCGCCACCGACTGTCAAGCATCCGGCCGGCCGCGCGGGAACGGACTTCTCTGCCCACCCCGCCGGCAGGTCTCATCGCCGGCGCGGCGCGCGGCGACCGGGGCGCTTTTTCGATCACTGCGCCGCGTCGCCCAGCTTCTGCCGCAGCGCGGCAGCGCGCACGAGGGGATCGACCGCGCCGGACACGCCCGGGACCGGCACGCCGCCGGGGGCCGCGTCGCCGGCCATCGCCTGCGGCGCGGACGACGCGCGCACCGCGTCGAGCACCTTGTCGCGCCCTTCAAACTCCATCATCTCCAGCATCGGCAGCGCCTGCCGCGCGCGCTGGGGATCGAACACGCCGAGCTGATACAGCTGCTTTGCCAGCTCATTCTGGGACGCTGTGGCGTAGGGGCTCTGCTTCTGCGCGTGGACGGACACGTCGAACGCCGGCGCGCGGTAAAGCCCCGTCTCGTCCGGGCGGGCGATGAGCCCGGCGTTGGAATAGTCCGCGAAGGCGTAGCCCTGCGCGCCGGGCGCGGCGACGCGAAACGGCCGCGTCTCGGCGTAAAACTCGCGGATGAGCTCAATCGTCAGCTCCACGACCTGCACGAACGCGCGATAGCTCGCCTTGAGCAGGTCACGGCTGGTCTTGCTGCCGGCCTCCTGCAGCGCGGCGATGGCGCTCGCCGCCGTGACGCCGCCCTGCACCGCGCCCTGGTTCACGTCGCGGCTGTTCGAGGTCTCCTTCAGCTCGTTGATCTTGAGCTGGAGGATGTTCACCCACTGGCTGTCCATGTTGTAGAGACTGATCTGCCGCAGGCGCTCCTCGTCGATGCTGCCCTCCACCTCGACGAGGGGGTTGGACCAGTCGAGAAACTCCTGCGCGTTGACGCCGCTGCCCTTGCGCACCCAGAAGCGCGGGCGGCTGGCCTTCATGCTCATCTCCAGCAGGTTGCCGCTGAGCCGGTCGATGTACTGCTGCGGGTCCTTGCACACGTCGATCAGCCCGAAGCCGCAGGGCGTGCCCGCCTCGGGATAGAGCACGTCGAACACCACGGGATAGCGCCCGTGGGCGTAGAGCCCCTCGGCCATGGCGGGGTCGTTCTCGCTCGCGTAGAGGAGCGATTCGCCGGTGAATTTGATGAGATGCAGCGCCGTACGGCCGTCGGGCAGGCGCTTTTTGTAGTACCAGTCCACGACGATGCTCTTGTCGGAGGTGTCCACGGTGTCGTCGTAGAGATAGTGCGCGAGCTCCACGCCGCAGCTGCCCGGCTCCGCGTCGGGGTAGGATGTGCGGATGACGTCGTTGTCCTCCAGCGCGCACAGGAAGAGGTTGCGGCTGTCCTGGATGTCGGTGGCGCCCGGCTCCCAGAAGAGATTCAGCAGGTCGAGCCGACGCAGCGCCACGTCGCCGAGGCCGTTTTCGCGCGCGGAGTCCCAGAACACGCCGTAGGCGGCGCAGCCGTGCTTGAGCTTGTACCACCAGGCGTCCGACCAGGTCTGCTCGAAGTTGTTCTTCTCCAGCAGCGCGGGCACCACGGCGCTGAGCGCGCGGGCGTCCGGCTCGTCGTCCGGCCGGCGCGGGAGGATGACGGCCTCGGGGTAGCTGTCCATGGCGTCGGCGTGCTTGGAGGCGATGGCGTTGAAGAGCCACGCGCTCGTGGGCTCCACGGTCTCGCCGCCGCGCGCGGACCGGCGCTCGCGCAGGTACTGCCAGTGCCGCATGCGGTACCATTCCTCGTCGGTGACGATGCGCGCTTCGAGCGCGCGCTTGCCGTCCTTGTAGCGGCGCAGGAGCTCTGTGCCGCGCGCCACGTCCTCCGGCGTAACGGCGGGGGCGAGGTCCGCGGCAGCCCCGGCGGCAGCCCCGGCGGAACCGCCCGCGGAGGCGACCCCGGCGGAGGCGCCCGCCGCCGGCTGTTTTGTTTCGTTCATGTGTGTTTCTCCTTTGTGAGATGTCTGGTTTCGTCAATACGAAGCGCAAGGATGCGTCAGAACGGGCGCGCTCCATTCCGCAGCGCCGCGAGCGGCGCGGCTTCATATCCGCTTCCCCGTTCTTCCTTACCGAGCCGAACCCGCTTCGGCTCGGGGACGCGGGGTGGTTGATTGTGGCCGGTTGCCTCGTTAAGATACCGCAGATGTTGACGTGGTGCTGGCATTCCACCCGCTTTCTTTTCAGCGCGAAAAGAAAGCCGGTGGAGCCGGAAA
>CACWHX010000108.1 GCA_902760845.1 Oscillospiraceae bacterium | reverse complement strand
TTAACGAGGCCACCGGCTAAAATCTAGCACCATGCCAACGCCAGCGCCACGATCCACCAACCGCACCACGTAACGAACGAGCCAGCTCCAATCAACCACCCCGCGTCCCCGAGCCGAAGCCCAGCGAAGCGGGTTCGGCTCGGTAAGGAAGAACGGGGAAGCGGATGCGGAGCCGGCGCGCGCCAGCGCGGCTGCGCAGCGGAGCAAGCCCGTTCTGACGCCACCCCCGCGTCCCCGAGACGAAGCCCAGCGAAGCGGGCGCCACCCCCGCGTCCCCGAGACGAAGCCCAGCGAAGCGGGTTCGGCTCGGAAAGGAAGAACGGGGGCGCGGATGCGGAGCCGGCGCGCGCAAGCGCGGCTGCGCAGCGGAGCAAGCCCGTTCTGACGTCATCGGCTCCACCGCTCCAGATCGCCCTCGAACCGCACCGTGACCGGCGCGCCCGCCGCGCCCGGGGCAGTCTCCGGCTTTGCGGCCGCCGTCTTCGGCACCGTGCGCTCCAGAATCATCCCGGCCGCCTTGAGGCGCAGCTCTTCCTTCACATCGTCGTTTTGCAGCAGCGCCGTCAGAAACGCCATCGCCGCGTCCGCCGCCCGATCGGAAAAGCCCTTGCGCGCTGTCACTCGCTCGCCTCCCGCTCGCGGAACGACAGCACATAGTCGTCGCCGTCGGCCACCGCCGCAAACACATAGCGCCCCAGCGCCGCGCGCACGTCCTCCTTCGACAGCCGCACGACGCTGCACCCCGGCGTCCGCGTGCAAAGCGCCGCCAGCAC
Organism: Oscillospiraceae bacterium; assembly: GCA_902760845.1. Lineage (GTDB taxonomy): Bacteria > Bacillota > Clostridia > Oscillospirales > Oscillospiraceae > CAG-103. The sequence continues at coordinate 2,801 of CACWHX010000108.1, read as the reverse complement.
CGCCGCCGCCAGCTCCAGCGCCTCCTCATAGCCGCCGCGCTGCTCCTTGAGCTTTGCAATCTCCCGCTCCCGGTTCTGCAGCGTGAAGCGCAGCCGGTCGCGTTCGGCCTCCAGCCGCTCCCGATTCGTCATAGCGTCTCCCCCTCCGTCGTGTTCATCCAGTCCGGCAGCGGCATCCTGCGGCAGTTTTCCACAGACTTTTCCACAAATCCGCCCTGTCGCACCTCTTTTGCCTTGCTTTCTGGATGGTATGGTATGGTTTTGTTTGGTTTGGTTGGGTACGGTATGGTAGGCGCGTGACTGTCACGCTCTGTCACGCCTCCGTCACGCAGCAGCTCGCGTCGTTTGCGCTGCCGCTCCCGATCCTTCTGCCGCTTGCGCTCCCGCCCCTCCTGGAGCCGTCCCGTGTACAGCTCCCAGTTGTGCAGCCGCTGGTCCGCGTCCACGAAGCCCGCCGCCAGCAGCGCCTCATAGAGCCGCTCCGGCTGCCGGGCGCGATACTGCGCAATCTCGGCGATTTCCTCCGGCGTGACGCGCGACAGATCGCCGTCCGGCGCGTTGTCCACCGCCCAGAGCCACAGCAGGCACAGGTGCCCCACCGCCTGCGGCGTCTGGATGCGCAGCTCCCGCTTGAGCCGGATCAGCTTCCCGTTCTGCGGCAGCGTCTGATGCAATTCGATCCATGCCATAAAAATGCAGCGCACCCCCGGCCTGCGCCGACGGATACGCCGTCCCTCCTGTTCCCGCGCCGAAGCGCGTGCGTTGTCTTTGCCGCGGCGGCCGGCTCTGTTCGTCCGGCCTCGCCGCCTCTGTTTTCAGACTACTATTCATTTGCATAATTGTCAAGTGTATTTTGAAATATTTTTTGAATCCCCGGCAAAAAAAAGATCGCCCGTGTCAAACACACAGACGATCTTTGATCCGGATCGGCGCCGGCGGCGGGTCACCAGACCCGATACAGATACCACGCCCCGTCGATCAGCACGAGGTCGAAGTCGAACACGATGGACTCCTCCATATCCTCGCCCCAGACGTCCACGGTCGCGTCCACAGCCCGGTCGATGGTCACGCCCAGGCGGCTCGCCACGCCGTCGAACTCCGCGCCGGTATAGTCCGTCATGGAGACGAGGCCCCAGCGCACAAGCTCGGTGCCGTAGTAGTCGTACCAGTCGTCGCACACCGACAGGAACAGCGCCTCGCTGTCGTCGTCATAGCTGTCGTCGAAATAGACGTGGTGCGCCGGCGAAAACAGCCGGAAGATGGCGTGCTCGTCGTCGGCGGAAAACGCCTCGCAGTAGGCGTCGATGACCGCGTCCGGCGCATCGGCGTCCGCAGAGGGAGCGACAGGATCCGCGTGCAGACCCAGCAGCACCGCGGCCGCTGCCAGGACGACAACGGCAATCAGCACGCCGACGAGCAGACCCCGGCTCTTCCGGCGCGGCACGTCCAGGTCCGGCCCGGTGTAGGTCGCCGCGCGCTCCGTCCGCCCGGCGGCGTACCAGTCCGTCTCAGCGCCGCGCTCGGCGGTGTGCCAGTCGGTCCCGGCGCCGCGCTCCGTGGTGTGCCAGTCAGTCCCGGCGCCGCGCTCCGTGGTGTGCCAGTCAGTCCCGGCGCCGCGCTCCGTGGTGTGCCAGTCGGTCCCGGCGCCGCGCTCCGTGGTGTGCCAGTCGGATTGCCGTGGGGCGGCGCCCGTGCCGCGCGCGGAGACGGGGCGCGTCAGCTTGCCGCAGTACCGGCAGATCACCGCGCGGTCGGAGATTTCTCCGCCGCAGTTGGAACAGATCATAGCAGCGCAGCCTCCCATTCCGGCGCGCGGAAGCCCGCGAGCGCAAAATCCTCGCCGATCAGCAGCGGGCGGCGCACGAGCATCCCGTCCGTCGCGAGCAGGGCGAACTGCTCCGCCTCGTCCATCCGCGGCAGGCGGTCCTTCAGCTCCAGCGCGCGGTACTGCAAACCGCTCGTGTTCCAGAAGCGCTTGAGCGGCAGCCCGCTCCTGGCGTGCCACGCGCGCAGCTCCGCCTCGGTGGGGCGGTCCTCCTTGATATCCCGCACGGTATACTGCACGCCGTGCGCGTCCAGCCACTGCTGCGCCTTGCGGCAGGTGGAGCATTTCGGGTAGCAGACAAACAGCATAAACAGGCCTCCAAGCGTTGCGTTTTCCCCATTTTACCACGCGGCGGCCGCAGGTGCAACCATGAAAATAAACGCCCGGCGAAGGGATGATGACGGGGGTGCGGAGAACGTGGCCTGGTGGGAAGCCTGGTTCGGAGTTGTTGATATGCGCGGGATTTTGCCTGATCTCTTCGTTACTGTACCGCAGTCGTTGACGTAGTGCGGAGCTGTTGGCGTGGTGCAGGATTGGGGCTGGCGTCCTCGTTAAGATACCGCAGATGGTTGAACGTAGTGCAAGCATTCCACCCGCTTTCTTTACCCGCTTTCTTTTCAGCGCGAAAAGAAAGCCGGTGGAGCCGGAAAGAAACGCTGAGGGGTGCGGTGGTAGGCATCGCTTCTTCCGGAACCGCGCGCTCTGCGCGCGGTTCCGGGGGCTTACCCTTCTACGGTCGGACGAACCCGTACAAGCGGCGCAAGTGCGCCGCCGTACTCCGGGGTGCGGGGCACGGGGCTCGGCGGGTATCTTGGTGCGGTGCGGGTGCGAGTTTTTGGCTGGTGGCCTCGTTAAGATACCGCAGAAGTTGACGTGGTGCAGGCATTCCACCCGCTTTCTTTTCAGCGGATGCGTTATCATATCAAGTGCAACACGAAAAAAGAAGACAACTCATGAGAAATCCTGTACAATGGCG
>CACWHX010000107.1 GCA_902760845.1 Oscillospiraceae bacterium | reverse complement strand
TCTGCGGCAGTTTATTCCAAAGCACAGAGACCTGGGCGACATATCGGACGAGGATTTGAGCCGTTTCGCAGCCCTTATCAATCTAAGACCACGAAAATGCTTGAATTGGGCCACCCCCTATGAGGTCTTTTCTCATAACCTGTTGCACTTCACTTGACAATTCGCCCCGTCAAAAGATTATGTTGTAAGGGAAGAAAGCAAGATTGCGGAGCTGAACTATATCGTTGGCAAAGAACCCTGATTTTTGAGAATACCAATCCTGAGAGGGGTGCATTTTCAATGTGGGGAGGCGCATTTCTGTTTCCATGGGAATAAGTTAGAGCCTGCCGAACATTTTACCGCTTTCCCGGACGCATTTGCTTTGCCTGCGGATATTCGTCCATACACATCATGTAAAGCAGCTCCAAGTCCTCGCTGTGATCTTCGTCGCGCTCCTTATATTCGAGCCTTTTCAGCAGCGACCACTCAAAAGAATCGGGGTCGTCGTTGTAAGCCTTTTGCATTTCCTTGTTCGTCCACGAGCCGAGCCTTAACTGAAAAAACGTGCTGTTATAATCTGCGGCGGCGTCTTTTGATATGGCGATCCACATTCGATCCCCGCTCCTCCAGCAGACGATTCCCATGTCCGGGCGGCGCTTTTCATATTCCTCGCGGAGTGTTTTTCGATAGTCCTTATCCACGATAAGCCTCCTTCGTGTAGCCTTTCGTTGAATTGGCTTAATAGTGTTCGTTCATTATACCGACCCGCGTCCCTAAAATCAATAGACGGGCTGTAAATTCACCCGAAACACGCAAAGATCCCGCAGGCATCAGCCCACGGGCGCGTCAGAACATAAAAAACACCGAAACTTTCTATCAAAGTCCCGGTGCTTTTGTGTACAAGGACTACAAAAAAGATGCATGGTTCACAATTGCTGAGTCGCTTGCGGCGACACATGACCTCACTGCCTTGCTTTGACGTGGCGGAAGCGGTGGGATTCGAACCCACGAGCCCGTGAGGACTACCTGATTTCGAGTCAGGCCCGTTATGACCACTTCGATACGCTTCCGTGTGCAGGGATGATTATACCCAATCCCGGCGGAAAAATCAAGCCCGGAGGGAAAAGTTTCTTCGTTTCCCGGCCGCGGGGCGAAAACGGGTGGAAAATGCGCGAAATGTGGTGTACAATATGCTTTGCGCGCGCCGAGCGGGGCCGCGCAATCGAGACGGCAGGGAGGACGGCGCCGGAATGGACGAAATGAAGGACGAAGTGAGGCGGGAGGCGCGCACGGCCGCGCAGTTTATCGGCACCTTTTGCAAGTGGCTCGTCATCGCCGGGATCACCGGCGGCGTCGGCGGACTCGTCGGCTCGGCGTTTCATCTGAGCGTGCAGTGGGCGGCGGCGACGCGCGCGGCGCATCCCTGGCTGCTGTGGCTGCTGCCGGCGGGCGGACTCGTCATCGCGGGGCTCTACCGCCTCGCGCGCATGGAAAACACAAACACCAACGCCATCATCGACGCCATCCACTTCGGCGACCGGGTGCCGCTGACGCTGGTGCCGTGCATCTATCTCTCCACGGTCATCACGCACCTGTTCGGCGGCAGCGCCGGACGCGAGGGCGCGGCGCTGCAGATCGGCGGCAGTCTCGGCTGCTACATCGGGCGGCTGTTTCACCTGGACGAAAAGGACATGCGCCTCGCGACGCTCTGCGGCATGAGCGCGGTGTTCGCGGCGCTCTTCGGCACGCCGCTGACGGCGACGATCTTCGCGCTGGAGGTCATCAGCGTCGGCGTGTTCTACTACTCCGCGCTCGTGCCGTGCATCGTCGCGTCGCTCGCGGCGTTTGCGATTTCCCGCTCCTTCGGCATCCCGCCGACGCGCTTTGCCGTGCTTGCCGAGCCGCTCCAGGTCGGGCTGCTGGTCCGGGTGGCCGGGCTCGCCATCGTGTGCTCGCTCATGAGCATCGTGTTCTGCCTCGCCATGCACGAGACCGAGCGCCTCCTCGCCCGGCGCGTGCCCAACAGCTTCCTGCGCATCGCGCTCGGCGGCGCGGCGATCGTCGCGCTCACGCTGCTCGTTGGCACGGGGGACTACAACGGCGCGGGCGTCGAGATCATCGCGCGTGCCGTCGAGCAGGGCCGCGCGGCCCCGGCGGCGTTTTTCTGGAAGCTGGTGTTCACCGCCGTCACCATCGGCTGCGGCTTCAAGGGCGGCGAGGTCGTGCCCACGTTTTTCATCGGCGCGACGCTCGGCTGCGTGGTCGGGCCGCTGCTCGGCATCCCGGCGGGCTTCGCCGCCGCGCTGGGGCTGGTGTGCGTGTTCTGCGGCGCGGTGAACTGCCCAATCGCGTCGGTGATGCTCAGCGTGGAGCTGTTCGGCTCGACGGAGCTGGTCTATTTCGCGCTCGCCTGCGGCATCGCCTACATGCTCTCCGGCTACTTCGGCCTGTACAGCAGCCAGAAGATCCTCTACTCCAAGCTCCGCGCGGAGTTTATCGACATCCACGCAAAATAAAAAATCAAAGGAGGCGCCGCCATGATTCGGCTGATGCCGGTGGGACCCGGCGAGCGGGACGCGCTTTGGAACGTGCTGCAGAAATATTTATACGACATGTCGCGCTACTATGGCGACGTGATCGGCCCGGATGGGAACTACCCGTACCGGCACTTCGACGCATACTTTGCCTCTGACCCCGGGCGGCAGGCGTTTTTCTTCTATGACGGCCCGACGCTGATCGGCTTTTCCATGGTCAACGCCCACCCGTTTCTGGAGCGGCGGGCGGGTCACTGCCTGGCGGAGTTTTCCGTTTTTCCCGCCTGCCGCGGCCGGGGACTCGGTACGGCGGCCGCCGAGACGCTGTTTCACGCCCTGCCGGGCGACTGGCAGCTCAAATACACCCCCCGCAACGAGACCGGCGCGCGCTTCTGGAAGCGCGTGACCGCGCCCTACGGCCCGCGCGTCACCCCGCTTTCGTCCGGGGAGTCCGTTTTGTCCTTTACCGTATCCGAATAAGCGACCGGCTGTGCGCACGAAATGCGCGCGGCCGGTCTTTGTTTTCAAGCGCGCGATTCGTCCGCGCGGGGTGGTCGGCGGAGAATGTCAAGTGAAAAATATAATTTGCGAATAAATTTATATAAAAACTGTTGACAAAAGTTAAAATCAGGTGTAGAATCACGTCAGACTACAAAGGTGGTGCTGTCTGTGAAGAAGACATTATACAGTCTGATGCTGAACGAGGAGGTCGTGCGCGAGATCGACGCGCTGGCGCATCAGATGGGCACGAACCGCTCGGCGCTCATCAATCAGATCCTCGCGGACTACACGTCGGTCGTGACGCCGGAGCGCCGGATCGAGAGCATTTTCCACGCCATTGAGGAGATGGTGGCCCCGGCGCGCGAGCTGGTGCCGTTTTTCGTGCCGAACGCGATGACCATGTCGCTCAAGAGCAGCCTGGAGTACAAATATCGCCCGACGGTGAAGTACGAGGTGGCGCTGCTGGACGGCGACGCGGGCGAGCTGGGCGAGCTCTCGGTCATTTTCCGCACGCAGTCAGCGGCGCTGCTGCAGAGCATGGCGCAGTTTTTCCGGCTCTGGAAGCAGATTGAGGATGCGCATCTCGCGCCGTATCGCGACATGCCGCCGCGCCACGCGCTCTACGACGGGAAGTTCACGCGCTCGCTCGCGCTGCCGCGGGATCGCGACTATGCGAGCGAGGAGATTGCCAAGGCGATTTCGGATTATATTAAATTGTTCGACCATTTGATGAAGGGGTTCCTGGCCGGGCGGTATGATGCGCGCGGCGTGGAGGAGATCTATTATGCGCAGCTCGCCGCGGGGCAGATTGTGGTGTAGGGATATAACGCCGCGTGGACTTCCATGCGCGTTTTTGCCGAATCCGCTTCGGCGCGGGGGGCGAGGCGGTGAGATTTTGCCTGGTTCGTTTTATTTCGTACTGCAGTCATTGTCTTAGTGCAGAATCCACCCCAT
>CACWHX010000106.1 GCA_902760845.1 Oscillospiraceae bacterium | reverse complement strand
GGGGGTTGTTAAGGGGCGGTTAGCCCCTTGACCAAAGCGCCCCTTTCTTTGCGGCTCCACCGCGTTTCTTTCCGGCAAGTCGGAAAGAAATGGGGTGGATTCTGTACCAAGACAATGATTGCAGTGCGAAATCAAAGGAACCAGGCAGAACCACGGACTTTTCCGCACTGAGATACCCACCAATCCCCGTCTCCCGCACCCTGCACTACGGCGGCGCACTTGCGCCGCTCGTATAGCTCAGTCCGACCGTAGAAGGGTAAGCCCCCGGAACTCCGGAAGAAGCGATGCCTACCACCGCACCCCCAGCGTTTCTTTCCGGCTCCACCGGCTTTCTTTTCGCGCTGAAAAGAAAGCGGGTGGAATGCCTGCAGCACGACCAAAAACTGCGATATATTAACGAGGACACCGGCCACAATCCCGCACCACGCCAACAACTGCACTGATACGATGATTGCAGTACGCAATAAAACGAACAGGCCCCAATCAACCACCCCGCATCCCCGAGACGAAGCCCAGCGAAGCGGGTTCGGCTCGGTAAGGAAGAACGGGGAAGCAGATATGGAGCCGCGCCGCTCGCGGCGCTGCGGAATGGAGCGCGCCCTGCACCCCCACCAAAACAAAGCCCTGCTTTGTTTTGGAGAGGAAGAACGGGGGCACGGATGCGAAGCCGTCGAGCTTGCCTCGACTGCGGAGCGGAGCAAGCCCGTTCTGACGAAAGGAGACCAGCCCTATGCATGAACTTTGGGAACTCTTTTACACCTTCGCCGTCGTGGGCATCACGACGTTCGGCGGCGGCTACGCCATGCTGCCCGCGCTGCAGCGCGAGGTGGTGGAAAAGCGTGGCTGGGCCACCGACGAGGAGGTCATGGACTGGTACGCCATCGGCCAGTGCACGCCGGGCGTCATCGCCGTGAATACGGCCACCTTCGTCGGACAAAAGCGGCGCGGCACGCTCGGCGGCATCGTCGCGACGCTGGGCATCGTGTTCCCGTCGCTTGTCATCATCACGATCATCGCCGCGTTCATCCAGGGCTTTGCCGATCTTCCGGCCGTGCGCAATGCGTTCGGGGGCATCCGCGCGTGCGTGTGCGTGCTGATTCTGAACGCGGTCGTGAAGCTGTGGAAGAAATCCGTCGTGGACTGGAAAACGCTGCTCATCTTCGCGGCGGTGTTCTTCGGCTCGGTGTTTTGGAATCTGTCGCCCGTGCTGTATGTGCTCGCGGCGGCGGCCGCGGGCGCGGCCATCCGTGGATGGGAGGCGAGAGCGGCATGATCTATCTCCGGCTGTTCTGGGAGTTTTTCAAGACGGGCCTCTTTTCCGTCGGCGGCGGGCTTGCGACGCTGCCGTTTATCTATGACATGTCCGACAAGACCGGCTGGTTCACGCACCAGCAGATTGCGGACATGATCGCCGTGGCGGAGTCCACGCCCGGCCCGATCGGCATCAATATGGCGACGTACGTCGGCTTCACAACCGGCGGCGTCCCCGGCGCGCTGATTGCGACGCTCGGCATCGTGACGCCCGCCGTCACTGCCATTCTCATCATCGCGAAGTTTCTGCGCCGCTTCCGCGAGAGCAGACTCGTGGACAGCGCCTTTTACGGCCTGCGCCCGGCCTCGGCCGCGCTCATCGCGGCGGCAGGCGTGTCGGTCGTGAAAATCGCGCTGCTCGATCTCGGCGCCTACGCCGCCTCCGGCGCGCTGGGCGACCTGTTCCAGTGGAAGGCCATCGCGCTCGCGGCAGTCGTGTGGGTGCTGACGAACGTGGTGAAGCCCACGAAAAAATTGCACCCGCTCGTGTACATCGCGGCGTCCGCCGTCGCGGGCATCGCGTTCTCGTTCGCGGGGGTCTAAGCGAACAGCAGCACAAGCAGTGCGGAGAGGAGCCCGTGCAGCAGGCGTCCGGCGAAATGCCGGGCGCCTTTCAGATCCGTGTCCGCGAGCACGGCGGCGGTCTGGCAGTGGACGGAAAGCCCGCCGAAGCCGATGAGAAACGCGCCCAGCGCGAGATTCGCCGCCGTGGGCGCGAGCTCCTCCATCGCGCCGAGACCAGCGCCGATCTCCAGCAGCCCCGTGAGCAGCGCGCGGCAGAAGTGCAGCTCCGCGCCGGTGCGCGAGGAGAGCGCCCCCGCCGCCGCGCCCAGCACGCCGAAGGCGTCCAGCAGCCCCGTGACGACGCTGAACGTGACGACGAAGCCGCAGACCGTGAGCACGGCCTCCACGGACGCGCGCACCGCCTCCGGCAGCGCGGTTGAAAAATCCGCCACGGCGATCTGCGCGCGCGCAGCGCGCCGCGCCGGGCGCGCGCGCGGCGCGAGCAGCATCCCCACCAGCACCGCCGCGAGCACGTGCACGCCGTAGAGCAGCAGCCCCGCGCCGCGGCTGTGAAACACGCCCGACCCCGCCGCGCCGATGAGAAACGCCGGGCCGGAGTTGTTGCAGAAGGCGAGCGCGCGCTCGCCCTCCTCGCGCGTGAGCGCGCCGTCGCGCCGCAGCTGGGCGACCGTCGCCGCGCCGAGCGGATATCCGCCCGTGATGCCGAGAAGAAACGCCGACGCGCCCGCGCCGCCAAGACCGAAGAGCCGCGCCGTCACGGGCTCGGTCAGCCGCCCCAGCACGCCCGGCAGACCGAGCTGCCGCAGCAGCGCCGAGAGCACAAAAAACGGGAACAGCGACGGCACGATCATCTGCGCGCAGAGCGTCAGGCCGTACCGCGCCCGCGCCGTGGCCTCTCCCGGCGCGAGCACGAGCGCGCCCAGCGCGCAGAGCGTCCCGAGCAGCGGCAGGTATTTGCGCAGCCTTCGCATGGACACATTCCTCCTTTTTTCGCGGACGAGCCGCCTCGCAGTTTTATATGCGTCCGGCGCCGCATAAAATGCTTGAGAACGAGCGGGGAGGTGCGGCGATTGAAACACAGGATCACGGATGTCCCGGAGCTGGCGGCGCAGCGGCTGGATCTCCCGGCGGAGAGCATGGCGGCGGTGCCGCGGCTGACCGTGACGGGCAGGCGGCAGGCGCTGGTGGAAAATCACAAGGGGTTGATTGCGTACAGCGACGATTGCATCGAAATCGCCGGCGGACACATGCATCTGCGCATCCGGGGCGCCGCGCTGCAGCTTGTGGCGATGGATCAGGACGATCTGCTGATCTCCGGCACCATCAGCGCGGTGGAGCTTCTGTAGCACGAGACTTGACAGAGTGCACAGGGTGCGGGATTTTTCCTGGCCCCTTTTATTACGCACTGCAATCATTGTCTTAGTACAGAATCCACCCCATTTCTTTCCGCCATGCCGGAAAGAAACGCGGTGGAGCCGCAAAGAAAGGGGCGCTTTGGTCAAGGGGCTAACCGCCCCTTAACAA
>CACWHX010000105.1 GCA_902760845.1 Oscillospiraceae bacterium | reverse complement strand
GGGCCAGACCTCGATGATGCGTGTAGCGCATCGCATAGATCTCTTTCCCTCGATCCGTGCGCCGCAGCTGCTCAACCAGATCCAAATACGCCTGCCAAAAAACTGTCCCGCCATCGGGTGTCGAATCATCCTCGTCATCATCTTCGATGGCCCGCTTCCCGAGCTTTTCCCGTTCCGCTGGTCCATGATTACACCCCCGCTCTCATTTTACCAAAAGCAGAGGCGTTTGGGTAGTTCTTTGACAGGCTCACGGGGGCGTGAAAAAGCATTTTTCACGCCCTCGCGGTCTGTTCAAAGGGTTGGCTGTGGCGTGCGCGCGGCGCGCGCTTTGGATGCGGGCGAAAATGCTTCTTGTTTCGCGGCGCGGAAAGGTGTATGCTAAAGGAAATTGTTCTGTTCAGAGTCAGAAATGAGGCGATCTACCATGCTTGAACCGATTCGTATCAGCACCGGCCTGGAGGGGCTGGACACCGCCATCGACGAGCTGCGGCAGGGGGAAAATGTTGTCTGGCAGATCAACAATCTGGCGGACTACATGTACGCCGCCAACCGCTTCGTCATGAACATCGCCCGCGAGGGCAAGCGCATCGTTTACTTCCGCTTCGGCGAGCATGACGAGGTCGTGGACGCGGAGGGCCTGTCCGCCGGCGGCGCGAACGCGAAGAAATATGAGCTGGACGCGCACATCGGCTTTGAGAGCTTCACCGTGCTGATGCACCGCATCATCCAGCGGGAAGGGCGCGGCGTGTTCTATGTCTTCGACTGCCTGACGGAGCTGCAAAAGTTCTGGTTTTCCGATCTCATGGTGTCAAACTTCTTTCTGCTCACGAACGCATATCTGAGCGAGATGTCGTCCATCGGGTATTTCCCCATCATGTTCAAAAGCCACACCTATGAGACCATCTCCCGCATCCGCCACGCGGCGCCCGTGCTGGTGAACATGCGCACGCATGACGGCGCGCTTTATCTCCACGCCGTGAACGTGCGCGGCCGCCTGACGCCGGCGACCTATTACCCCGTCCGCCTGCGGGACGGGAAATGGGACATGCTGACCTCCAGCGTGGACAATATCGGCCTGTTCGAGCAGTTTGTACAGGTGGGCGAGCAGCGCGACTGCTGGGACAAGATGTTTGACGCAGTGTCCGCCGGGGAGCACGACGAGGCGCAGATCGACAACATCCGCCAGTGCCTGCTCGGCATCGAGCCGCAGCGGCTGGAGCTGTGCCGCCGGTATTTCTCCGTCGAGGACCTGATCGACATCAAAAGCCGCGAGATCGGGACCGGCTGCATCGGCGGCAAGGCCGCGGGTATGCTGCTGGCGCGGAACATCCTGCGGGATTCGGACCCGGAGTTCTTTGCGTCCCACATCGAGCCGCACGACTCCTACTTTATCGGGGCAGATGTGTTTTATACTTATTTTGTGGACAACGGCGGCTGGGCGCTGCGCAAGCGGATGAACGAGGCGCAGGACTATCTGGAGGTCGCGCCGCAGATTCAGGAGCGGCTGCTGAACGGGAGATTCAACAAGCAGATTCGCGAGCAGTTCCTCTCCATGCTGGAATACTTCGGCCAGTCGCCCATCATCGTGCGCTCCAGCTCCCTGCTGGAGGACGGCTTCGGCAACGCCTTTGCCGGGAAGTATGACAGCGTGTTCTGCGCAAACCAGGGCTCGCTGGAGGATCGCTACGCCGTGTTTGAGCAGGCGGTGCGCACCGTCTACGCCAGCACGATGAATCAGGACGCGATTCAGTACCGCGCCGAGCGCGGGCTTCTGGAGCACGACGAACAGATGGCCCTGCTCGTCATGCGCGTCTCCGGCGACTGCCACGGCCGGTATTATTACCCGCACATGGGCGGCGTCGGCCACTCGAAGAATCTCTATATCAATCACAGCAACATCGGCCGGGAAAACAAGGGGATGCTCCGGCTGGTGTTCGGCATGGGCACCCGCGCCGTGGACCGCGAGGCGGACGACTACGCGCGCCTCATCAGTCTCGACAATCCGCGCGCGCCGCTGCTGTGCAGCTACGGCGACGAGTATCGCTACTCCCAGCACAGCGTGGACGTGATCGACCTGGAGGAGAACGCCTTCGTCACCATCCCGGCGACGACGATCCAGCGCCGGGACGTGAAGGCGGACATGGCCCTCTTCACGGAGGCGGACCTCGCCACGATCGCCCGCTTCCGGGAGCTGGGCATCCGGGAGACGCCGCCGGAAATCTTCAGCTTCAAGAAGCTCCTGTGGCAGACGGATTTCACGCAGGCCATGACGCACATGCTCACGCTGCTCGCGGAGAAATACAACTATCCGGTGGACATTGAATATGCGTGCAATTTCCGGCCCGGCCCGGGCGCGGACTATCGCATCAACCTGCTGCAGTGCCGCCCGCTGCAGACAAAGGGCGTCGGCAGCGCGTCGCGCGCGCCGGCGGTGAAAACGAAGCTGTTCGACATCCGCGGGAATTTCATGGGCGGGAACATGTGCCAGCCCGTGCGCTACATCGTGCACGTGGAGGCGCGGCCCTATCTCGACCTGACGCCGCAGCTGAAGTATCAGACCGCGCGCACCATCGGCACGCTCAACACCCTCCTGCGCGGGAAGGACGCCGTGCTGATGGGGCCGGGCCGGTGGGGCACCAGCACGATCAGTCTGGGCGTCCCGGTGAATTTTATGGAGATCTGCCACTTCTTCGCGGTCTCGGAGGTGTCCTACAACGAGCGGGGGCTGGTGCCGGAGCTGAGCTACGGCAGCCATTTCTTCCAGGACCTCGTCGAGGCGGGGACGTTCTACACCGCGCTGAATCAGGAAGAGGAGGAGTGCGAATACCACGCCGAGGCGCTTCAGGCGCTGCCGAACTGCTTTGCGCGGCTCGTGCCGGAGGCGGCGGGCACGCCGCTGGAGGGCGTCGTGCACGTCTACGATCTGTCGGGCCGCGGCGCGATTCTCTTTGCCGAGGTAGAGAGCCAGGCGTGCTTTTTGGGATGGAACTAAGACTGGCGGCAAACTTTGTTTGCCGCCAGAGGGATTGCGCTGTAGGGCTTACGCCAGGCTGCGAAGCAGGCTTCGCGAAAATGGCGTAAGCCCTGGAGCGAGAAGCATTTATGCCCCGCGGTAAAGCCGCGGGGCATAAATTAGTTTGTCAAAAAAGGCCTCGCAGAGTTCGCGCCCGGAGGCGGCGTCAGAACGGGCGCGTTCCATTTCGCAGCCGCGCTTACCCGCGCCGG
>CACWHX010000104.1 GCA_902760845.1 Oscillospiraceae bacterium | reverse complement strand
TACGGCGGCGCACTTGCGCCGCTCGTACGGGTTACTCCGACCGTAGAAAGGTAAGCCCCCGGAACCGCGCGCTTGCGCGCGGTTCCGGAAGAAGCGTTGCCTATCACCGCACCCCTCAGCGTTTCTTTCCGGCTCCACCGGCTTTCTTTTCGCGCTAAAAAGAAAGCGGGTGGAATGCCAGCACCACGTCAACAACTGCGGTACATTAACGAGGACACCAGCCAAAATCAAGCACTACGCCAACGCCTGCACTACGATCAACCAACCGCACCACGTAGCGAAGCGCCCAGCCCCAATCAACCACCCCGCCAACGCCCGCACCGCGTAACGAAGGAACCGAGCCGAACCCGCTTCGCTGGGCTTCGGTTCGGGGATGCGGGCGGGCGCCCATCACCAGACAAGGAGAAACACAACACCATGGAAAAACTCACAACCATCAAGGCCGCGGCCGCGGCGGCGCTCGGCGCGCTGACGGCCGTGTGGGGCCGCGCGGGCTGGCTCGCCGCGCTCTGGATCGCCGCAATGCTGCTCGACTATCTCACCGGCACGGCGGCCGCCTGCAAGGCCGGCGAGTGGAGCAGCCGCGTCGCGCGCGAGGGCCTCTGGCACAAGACCGGCAGCGTCGCGGCGGTGCTCACGGCGGCGCTGTGCGACCTCGCGGCGGGGCTGCTGCTCGCGCCGGAGGGCGGCACGAGCCTGCAGCTGTTCCCGCTCGCGACGGCGTGGTACCTGCTCACGGAGCTCGGCAGCGTCGCGGAAAACGCCGGCAAGCTCGGCGCGCCGGTGCCGAAATTCCTGCTGCGCGCGGTGCAGGCGCTGCGCCGACAGCTCGACCGGGAGGAGGACGACGACACATGACCGCGCTGACCGCACTGGAACAGGCCATCCCCACCTTCACGGGCCGGGAGACCACCGAGGAGCGCCTGACCGCGCTGGAGAGTGCGCTGCAGGAGCTGCTGGACACGCTGCGCTACGCGCTGCAGAATCTCAGCCCGGAAAACTTCAACGCCAACGCCCTCGCGCGGTTGATCGAGCCGATCAACCTGCGCATTGCCGACGCGGCGGGCGACGTGGCGGCGCTCGCCGTGACGGCGGACGCGCTCGACACGCGCCTGACGAACGCGGAGCAGGACGCCGCCGCGCTCACTCTGACGGCGAACCGGCTCAGCGCGCGCGTCACAAACGCGGAGGGCAGCGCCTCCGAGCTCAGCCAGACGGCAAAGTCGCTTGACGCGCGCGTCGCCGGCGCGGAGGGCTCGCTCGCCTCGCTCAGCGCGCGCGTCTCGAACGACGAGGCGCGGATCGCCCTCGTGGCGGACGGCAACGGCGTGAACGCGGCCTCCATCGTCGCCGCCATCAACAACGCCGGCAGCAGCGTGACGCTCTCGGCGGACAAGATCCATCTCGACGGCATCACCACCGTCGCCGACACGCTCTCCGTCGGCCGCGCCTCCGACTTCGGCACGCGCAAGACGATCGTATTCCACAGCCAGGGCGCGCGCATCACCGGATGGTACGACAACGTGCCGTCGCTGATGCTCTCGGCGGCAAAGCTGCACCTGAACGGCGAGGTGCTTGTGAACGACGTGAGCCTGGAGAAGCGGCTTTCCGCGCTGGAGGCGCGCGTTGCCGCGCTGGGCGGGTAAAGGAGGCGGAGGATCCATGCGAAAACTGCCGAATCTGCCCGACGGCCCCGCGTGCAAGACGCGCGCGCAGGCGGCCTTCGCGGGCTATGACCACCGCCCGTCGTGCAGCGAGGGCGGCATCTATGAAATGGAAAACCTGTCGTGCGCGGACGCGCCGCTGCTCGCCACCCGGCCGGGCCGCACGAGACGCTGGCCCGCGTCGGACCCGGGCGGCATCTTCGCCTCGAGCGGCGGACTGCTCTGGACGGACGGCACGCGGCTGTATCACGACGGCGCGGCGGTCGCGACCGTCTCGGCGGGGGAGAAGCGCTTTGCCGAGCTGAACGGGACCGTGCTCCTCTGGCCGGATCTGATCGGCTACGTCCCCGCGACGCGCGCGGTCTTCGACGCCGCGCCCGCCTATACCGGACCGGTCACGCTCACGGACGGGATGGACGCGAACGGCCTGCCCGCGGCGGCGAACACGCTCACGGCGGGGGACGATCTGCGCGGGACGTTCCGTAAGGGCGACGCCGTGACGCTCTCCGGCCTGCCGGGCGAGGGGAACAACGGCACGTTCATCATCCGCGGCTTTTCCGCCGACGGCCGGAGCCTGCTGTTTTATGAGGACACCTTCACCCTGCCGGAGGGGGCCGTCACGGCGGAGGCGGCGACCGTGCAGCGCTGCATCCCGCAGCTCGACGCGGTCTGCGCCTTCGGCAACCGGCTCTGGGGCTGCGCGGGCGACACGGTGTACTGCACGAAGCTCGGCGATCCGCTGGGGTGGTACTGGTACGAGTCGGACGCCGACGGCCCCGTCGCCACCGCGGCCTGGAGCGTGGACACCGGCTCGCCCGGCGACTTCACGGGCTGCGCCGCGCTGCGCGGCAGCGTGGTGTTCACAAAGCCGGACGGGCTGTACAAGCTCTACGGCACGAAGCCGGAGAACTTCGAGCTCATCGCCTCGGCGCGCACCGGCGCGGCGGCGGGCAGCGGCGCGTCGCTCGCCATGGCGGGGGAGACGCTGTTTTATCTCGCGCCCACGGGCGTGATGGCCACGGCCGGCGGCACGCCCGTGCGCGTGGGCGAAAAGCTGGGGCGCGCGCTGCGCGGCGGCGTCGCGGGATCGGACGGCGTGCGGTACTATCTCTCCGCGCGGTCGGACGACGGCGCGCATCTGTTCGTCTACGACGCGCGCACCGGGCTCTGGAGCCGGGAGGACAACTTTGCCGCGGCGGGCTTCGCGCTCTATGACGGCGTGCTCTATGCCCTCGGCGCGGGCGGCGTGTGGCAGCTCGGCACGGGCGACGTGACCGCGCTGCGCAGTCTCCTGGAGACCGGGGACTACTACAGCGCGAGCCCGAATCAAAAGCGGCTGCTGGCGGTGCTGCTGCGCATCGAGGCCGCGCCGGGGACGTTGCTCACGCTCAGCGTGCAGTATGATTCTGACGGCGTCTGGCGCGACGCGGGCGCGTTTCGCGCGCGGGCAAAGTGCACCGTGACGCTGCCGCTGGTGCCCCGCCGGTGCGATCATTTTCGGCTTCGGCTGCAGGGCGTCGGGGCGTGGAGGCTGCTTGGCATCGCGCGGCGGGAAGAGGCAACGCCGACGGCGTAAGGGATAAAAGCGGGGTGGCGTCAGAACGGGCTTGCTCCGCTGCGCAGCCGCGCTGTCGCGCGCCGGCTCCGCATCCGCGCCCCCGTTCTTCCTTTACCGAGCCGAAGTCGCTTCGGCTCGGGGACGCGAGGGTGGTTGATTTGACCTGGTGGCCTCGTTAATATTCCGCAGATGTTGACGTATATTCCGCAGATGTTGACGTAGTGCAGGCATTCCACCCGCTTTCTTTTCAGCGCGAAAAGAAAGCCGGTGGAGCCGGAAAGAAACGCTGAAGGTGCGGAGGTGGGCAACGCTTCTTCCGGAACCGCGCGCAAGCACGCGGTTCCGGGGGCTTACCTTTCTACGTGTGGAGTGACCTGTACGAGCGGCGCAAGTGCGCCGCCGTACCCCGGGGTGCGGGATACGCGGCTTGGTGGAAATCTCAGTGCGAAGCAGTGCGTGGGACGGGGCCAGGTATTATATTTGCTGCCATTATGAGGAGCGAAGCGACGAGATAATCCCCCCGTTAGAGCGGCAAGCACCGCAGACAATTGCCAAGGCACATAAAACACACCGCAACACTGAGCTGTAGTTTTAGTCGCTTGCAT
>CACWHX010000103.1 GCA_902760845.1 Oscillospiraceae bacterium | reverse complement strand
ACACACCATTGTACAGGATTTCTCATGAGTTGTCTTCTTTTTTCGTGTTGCACTTGATATGATAACGCATCCGCTGAAAAGAAAGCGGGTGGATTGCCTGCACTACGTTCAACCAACTGCGGTATAGTAACGAAGGGACCAAGCAGAGCCCCCCACCCCCGCATCTCCGAGCCGTGAGGATGCGCTGCTTCTTTCAATGAACTTGTTTTTCCCACGACGAAGCGGGGCCGTCTCATTTGAGACGGCCCCGCTTCTTCTTTGTCCGTTACCCGGCCGACGGATACAGCGGAAAACGATCGCACAGCGCAAGGACTTCCTCGCGTACCGGTCCGACCGCCGCCTCGCCCTCGTCGATCAGGCGGCAGATGAGCGCGCCGATCCGGCGCATCTCCACCTCGCCCATGCCGCGCGTCGTGACGGCGGGCGTGCCGAAGCGCACGCCGCTCGTGGTGCGCACGGGCTGCGTGTCAAACGGGATGGCGTTTTTATTCGCGGTGATGTTCGCGTGGTCCAGCAGCTCCTGCATCTCGCTGCCGGTCCGGCCGCGGCTGAACACATCCGCCAGCATGAGATGGTTGTCCGTTCCGCCGGAGACGAGCCGGACGCCGCAGGCGCGCAGCGCCTCCGCCAGCGCCTGTGCGTTTCGCACGATCTGCTGCTGGTATGTCTTGAATTCCGGCTGCAGCGCCTCCTGGAAGCAGACGGCCTTGCCCGCGATGACGTGCATGAGCGGGCCGCCCTGCGTGCCGGGGAACACGCCGCTGTCGATCTTCTTCCCCAGCGCCTCGCGGCAGAGAATGACCGCGCCGCGCGGGCCGCGCATCGTCTTGTGCGTCGTGCAGGTGACCACGTCGGCATACGGCACCGGGCTGGGGTGCACGCCCGCGGCCACGAGACCGCCGATGTGCGCGATGTCCACCATCAGATACGCGCCGACCTCGTCCGCCACGGCGCGGAACCTGGCAAAGTCGATCACGCGGGGATACGCGCTCGCGCCGGCGACGATGAGCTTCGGCCGCACCTCTTTCGCGACGCGCTCCACCTCGTCATAGTCGATCATTTCCGTCTCGCGGCTGACGCCGTAGTGATACGCTTCAAAAAACTTGCCGGAAAGCGAGGCCTTGCTGCCGTGGGTCAGATGCCCGCCATGCGCCAGGTCCATGCCGAGAATCCGGTCGCCCGGATGCAGCAGCGCCTCATACACCGCGATGTTCGCCTGCGCGCCGGAGTGCGGCTGCACGTTCGCGTGCTCCGCGCCGAAGACCGCCTTCGCGCGCGCGATGGCGATGCGCTCCACCTCGTCCACATACTCGCAGCCGCCATAGTACCGCGCGCCGGGGTATCCCTCGGCGTACTTGTTCGTCAGGGGGCTGCCCACGGCCTCCATCACGGCCGGGCTGGTGAAATTCTCCGAAGCAATCAACTCGATATGACTGCGCTGGCGCTCCAGCTCGCGCTGCACGGAAGCGAATACTTCAGGGTCGGTTTTCTTCAGATTTTCGTAGTTCAAGAGAGGCTCCTCCTCGACACTGGATGTTGTGATTACCCTACGCTCAGTTTACCCGATTGTGTGTGAAATTGCAAGGCGCCGCGGGATTTTTGGAGAATTGTGCGATTTTTTCTCCCCGGTGCGCATAAACTTCGGTATCTTGGCAAATCTACTCCAACGAGGTGACGAAACAATGTGGAGAAAAATCCGCCCCTACGTGGGCTTTTCCGCGATTGCGCTTGGCGTCGGCGCGCTCTCCGCCGTGCTGACGCGGCGGGAGATGGCCGCGTTTTCGCGACTCGTCCAGCCGCCGCTCTCGCCGCCGGCCTGGCTGTTTCCCGTGGTGTGGACGGCGCTCTACCTGCTTATGGGCGTCGGCATGGCGGCCGTCTGGCGCGGCAGCCGGGGCGCGGGGCGCCGCGGGGCCGTCACGCTCTGGGCGGCGCAGCTGGCCGTGAATTTTTTCTGGACGATCCTGTTCTTTTCGCTCCAGGCGCGGCTGTTCGCGTTTTTCTGGCTGGTGCTGCTGTTCGCGCTCGTCCTGTCCATGACGGCGTCGTTCGACCGCTACAGCAAAGCCGCCGCGCGTCTGCAGCTTCCCTACCTCGCGTGGCTCGTCTTCGCGGGATATCTCAATCTGGCGGTCTACCTGCTGAACCGATAACGCCTTGCCAGCGCGCCGCGGATGTGCTATACTTTCGTCCCGGACCCTGATTCAAACATGCGAGGTGCACTGCCTTATGAAAAAAGCAATCCGCGTTATCCTGTTTGTGCTGCTGGCGCTCGTGCTGCTCGTCGCGGCGCTGTTTGCGTGGCTCACGGCCACAGCGCTGAATCCCGAAACCGAGGGCGCGACGCTCACGGAGCGGGAGGCCGGCACGGCCGCCTTCGCCCCTGGTGACACGATCTCCATCCTCACATGGAACACCGGCTACGCCGCGCTCGGCGAGGAGTCTGACTTCTTCATGGACGGCGGCGAGCAGACGCGGCCGGAGAGTCGGAACATCGTGCAGAAAAATCTCGACGGCATCATCGCCCGCGTGTCGCAGACCGGGGCCGATTTCACGTTCCTGCAGGAGGTGGATTCCGGCTCCACGCGCAGCTACGGCGTCATGGAAACGGACGCCATTGGCGAGGCGCTGGGGCTCACGAGCGCCTACGCGCGCAACTATAAGTGCAGCTTCGTGCCATATCCCATCCCGCCCATCGGCAAGGTGTCGAGCGGGCTTTACACGCTCTCGACCGCGGCGGTTGATTCGTATGAGCGTGTGGCGCTGCCCAGTCCGTTCAAGTGGCCGGTCTCGGTGGCGAATCTGAAGCGCTGCCTGCTCGTGACGCGCATCCCGCTCACGGGGACGGACCGCGAGCTCGTGCTGGTGAATCTCCACCTGGAGGCGTATGACGACGGCGAGGGCAAGGCCGCGCAGACGCAGGTGCTCACGGAGTTTTTGCAGGGCGAATATGAAAAGGGCAATTATGTCGTCGCGGGCGGGGACTTCAACCAGACGTTTCCCGGCGCGCTGCGGAGCTATCCCATCAAAAACGAGGAGCTCTGGACGCCCGGCACGCTGGACGACGCGATGCTTCCCGACGGGTGGCACTTTGCGTATGACACCGAGACCCCCACCTGCCGCCTCTTAAACGAGCCGTACGATCCGGAGAGTCCCAACACGCAGTATTATGTGATTGACGGCTTCATTCTCTCGCCGAATATGTCGCTCGAAGCCGTGCAGACGCTGGACGCGGGCTTTACATACGCCGATCACAATCCCGTGCTGCTGAATGTGAAGCTGGGTGCGGATTAACATAATTTCGTATTTCAAAAAGCAAGCCGCTTTGAACTGTGCTTCAAAGCGGCTTGCTGATTGGTGGGATTTCCGCCATGCAGCGCGGGGGTGGACGTAGTGCAGAAGATGGAGGGGTGGTTGATTGTGGCTGGTGTCCTCGTTAATATACCGTAGTTGTTGACGTAGTGCTGGCATTCCACCGGCTTTCTTTTCGCGGGCGAATTGTCAAGTGAAGTGCAACAGGTTATGAGAAAAGACCTCATAGGGGGTGGCCCAATTCAAAC
>CACWHX010000102.1 GCA_902760845.1 Oscillospiraceae bacterium | reverse complement strand
CTTGACCAAAGCGCCCCTTTCTTTGCGGCTCCACCGCGTTTCTTTCCGGCATGGCGGAAAGAAATGGGGTGGACTCTGCACTGAGACAATGATTGCAGTACGTTATAAAAGGGACCGGCCACAATCAACCACCCTATCATCCCCAAGCCGAGACCCGGCGCGGCGGCTTTTGCTGGATTCGCGCCCTCCGCCGCTACACAAACCCTGCTTCTCGACAGACGCAGCATCGCGGGGCCGTTCGGCCCCGCGATTTGTCGCTTTATGTCGCTTTGACGTGGATTTCCCGAATCGTGCAGTCCCGCCCGCTCAGGATCGTCTTTTCAAAGCTGCCGCAGTTCGGACAATAGCCCTCGTGCTCCACGACGTTGAAGATCTCATCGCAGTCGTCGCACTCGGCCATGCCGGGCACGACCTCCACGATCAGTTTCGTGTCCCGGAGCGCGGTGTCCTGCGTCACGACCGGGTACAGCTCCTCCAGATAGCGAGGGATCACGAGCGACAGCTCGCCGCAGTCCACGACAATCTCCTCAATCTGTTCTACGCCATTTCGCTCAGCGTACTCCGTGACCGTGCGCGCGATCTGCCTGACGATTCCGATCTCGTGCATGCTTATTTCCCCAGCCGGCCGATGTGCTTGGCGGCGACGGCGCCGGCCTTGCCGGGAACGCTCGCCACGATCCTGGCCAGTGTGCGGAAGTACTCGGTGTTCCCCGCGTCGTGAATCTTCTCCAGATGGATGGCGTCAAACCTGCACTGCCGGGTGCATACGCCGCAGCCCACGCACATGAACTCGTCCACGACCGCCATGCCGCAGCCGAGGCAGCGCCCCGCCTCCCGCTGCGCCTGCTCGGCGGTAAACGTGCCGCGCGTGTCCCGGAAGGCGTTCTTTCCGCGCAGCGTCCGGCTCTCTGCGACCTGCCGCGGCGCGCGGGAGACCGCCGCCGGGTCGATCGTCACCGTCTTTTTATCCAGCGCGCGATAGTCGCGATTGTCGCGGCCGAGCGTGAGCGTCTGCCCCTCGTGGACATAGCGGTGGATGGAAATCGCGGCCTGCTTGCCGGCGGCGATGGCGTTGATGGCAAATTTCGGCCCCGTCACCGCGTCGCCGCCCGCGAACACGTCCGGCACGGAGGTCTGGCACGTCTGCGCGTCCGCCGCGACGGTGCCGCGCGCTGTCGTCTCCAGCGCGATGCCGCCGAGCGTCACGCTCTGCCCCATCGCGGAGATGACAGTGTCGGCGGGAATGATCTCGCCGGTTTCCAGGCGCACCGCCTCGGCCCTGCCGTCGCCCACGATCTCCGCGACCTTGGCGCTCAGCACAAACACCACACCCTCGGCCTTCGCCGCCGCGACCTCTTCATTTTCGGCCATGGCCTTCTGCGGGAGACAGACGGTGACGCGCTGCGCCCCAAGCCGCGCGGCCGCGCGCGCCGCGTCCAGCGCCTGGTACAGCGCCGCCGTGCTGCCGAGCACGACGACACGCCCGCCGACCTCCGGCTTTTTGCCGAGATTGACCGCGCGCAGAAAATCCAGCCCGGTGCATACGCCTGCGAGCTCCGCGCCCCCGCAGCCGGCCGGCGCCGGCGCCGACGCGCCGATCCCGAGGAAGAACGCCCGATATCCCTCCGCGCGCAGCTGATCGAGCGTCACGTCCCTGCCGACCTCCACGCCGGTGCGAAATTCCACGCCCATCTGCCGCAGCACGTCGATCTCCGCGTCCACGACGTTCTTTTCCAGCCGGAACGCGGGGATGCCCAGCGTGAGCATCCCGCCGGGCTTTTCTTCCTTTTCAAACACGGTGACGGGATAGCCCTTTTCCTTCAGATAATACGCGCAGCTCAGACCCGCGGGCCCCGCGCCGATGACGGCGATTTTCTGCGGGTAGGGCATGCCGGTCGGATTTTTCAGCGCCGGGATATCCCGCGCGCTGCCGCGCAGCTCCTGCTCCGCGATGAATTTCTTCACGTCGTCGATGGCGACGGCCTCGTCCACGCTGCGGCGCACGCAGGCCATCTCACACGGCTTGTTGCAGATGCGCCCGCAGATCGCGGGAAACGGGTTTTCCGTCCGAATGAGCTGCAGCGCCTCCAGATACCGCCCCTCGGCCGCAAGCTTCAGATATCCCTGTACCGGGACGTGCGCCGGACATGCGACCTTGCACGGCGCGGTGCCGTCGTCGGTCACGTCGGTGCGCGCGGTGCGGAAGTTCGGCGTGTGGCGCTTGCTCGTCCAGAGGAGGGTATTGCGCGTCGTCTCCTCCGGCCGGGGCAGAAACGCGGGCTTGTCGCACAGCCGCTGCCCCAGCTTCACGGCGTTCACCTGGCAGTTTTCCACACACTGGCCGCAGGCGACGCACTTGTCCTTGTCCACCCGCGCGATGTAGTTGGAGCGGATGGCGTCCGGCGCCTGAAAATAGCTCGCAATGCGCAGCGCGAAGCAGCCGCAGCCGCAGCAGTTGCAGATCGCCGTCGCGTCCTCAAACCCGGGCGAGACGTTCAGCTCGTGGACGAGCCCGTTTTCCTCCGCGCGTTTGAGAATCGTGTACGCCTCTTCCTTGGTGATGAGCCGATGGGACCCGAGCTTGGAATAGTTGATGGCATTGTCGTTGAGATACAGGCACATGTCCTCCTCCAGATGGCCGCAGCCCTCGCCCATCAGGCGGCGGGAGCGGCGGCAGGAGCACGGCCCGACAGAAATCGCCCATGCGTTCTCGACCAGCTCGCTGACCTCGTCATAGTCGGCCTTTCTGGTGTTGTTCTCAATGGCGCTCTGCACCGGGATGACGCGCATCATATTCATGCCCACGTCCATGAACGGCGCGAGCATGGACACTCTCCTGCGCGTGTATTCCTCAAAGCATTCGCCCAGCACCGGATACCGGTCGCACTGCTCGCGGTTGGCCATGATGCCCTCCATGATGCCGGGCACCCAGATGGGGTAGAAATAGTAGGTCACGCCGTCGCGGATGCGCGTGCGGACCGCGCCGGTGACGCAGAGCTTGTCCAGCTGCTCCTGCGTGAACGCCACGCTCTTTTTCGCGCGCCGCGCCACGTCCTCCGCCGTGCGGTTGGCCTCCAGGCGCAGATGCATCATGATCTCGCACATATCGTCGTCGATGATCGGCTCCAAAATGCGATACTCCGGGTCGTTGTAAGTGATGCCGGTATAGGTCATGCCCTCCAGGCTGATCTTGGTCGCCAGCTTCAGGATGTTTGGTCTGTGCGCCATGTACATTCCCCTTCCTTATGTTCAATATGTGTCTGGGCGTCCAATCACGATTATACCGGATCGCCTGCGCACTTTCAACCGGATTTTGATGGTTTTTTGTCAAATCCACAGGAGCAAAGCCCCCGCGCCGAATCAGACGGCGCGGGGGCTGTTTGTCAAAAAAGGCCTCGCAGAGTTCGCGCCCGGAGGCGGCGCCAGAACGGGCGCGCTCCATTCCGCAGCGCCGCAAGCGGCACGGCTCCATATCCGCTTCCCCGTTCTTCCTTACCCAAAACAAATCCTCCGATTTGTCTTGGTGAGGAGCGGCAGCGGCGTGAGCGAGCTTTCCCGCTTGCCGGGGAAGCGAACGATACAGAGCTTGCCGCGACGTGGCAAACGAGGGCAAGCCATGCAGCG
>CACWHX010000101.1 GCA_902760845.1 Oscillospiraceae bacterium | reverse complement strand
CGAAGCGACTTCGGCTCGGTAAGGAAGAACGGGGGCGCGGATGCGGAGCCGTGCCGCTTGCGGCGCTGCGGAGCGGAGCAAGCCCGTTCTGACGCCACCACGCACACAATTCACCTTATATATTACATCCTTTTCCGAAGGGAGTTTTGAACCATGAACGCTGAAAAATTTACCCAGAAGGCACTGGAAACCATCCAGACCGCGCAGAGTATGGCGCAGGAAAACGGCAACCAGTATCTCACGCCGGAGCACCTGCTCTATGCCCTCATCGACCAGGACGGCGGCCTGATCGGCACGCTGCTGACACGCATGGGCGTAGACTGCGACACTGTGCTCGCGGAGCTGGACACGGTCATCTCCAACATGCCGCGCGTCTCCGGCGGCGGGAGCGAGGTCTACGCCTCCGGCGAGACGGGGAAGGTGCTCGCCTTCGCCGAGCGCACGGCGAAGAACATGCAGGACGACTATCTTTCCGTCGAGCACCTGATGCTCGGCATCTTCCAGCACCCGACGCGCGACATCAAGCGCATTTTCTCCGCCCACGGTATCACGAAGGACGGCTTCACCACGCAGCTCAGCAAGGTCAAGACCGGGCACGTCACCTCCGACAACCCGGAGAGCACCTACGACGCGCTGCAGAAATACGGCGCCGATCTCGTCGAGCGGGCGCGCAGCGGCGAGATGGACCCCGTCATCGGCCGCGACACGGAGATTCGCAACGTCATCCGCATCCTCTCGCGCAAGACGAAGAACAACCCCGTGCTCATCGGCGAGCCGGGCGTCGGCAAGACGGCCATCGCCGAGGGGCTCGCGCAGCGCATCGTGCGCGGCGACGTGCCGGAGGGGCTCAAGGACAAGACCGTGTTCTCCCTCGACATGGGCGCGCTCGTGGCGGGCGCGAAGTACCGCGGCGAGTTTGAGGAGCGGCTCAAGGCCGTGCTGGAGGAGATCAAAAACAGCGAGGGGCGCATCCTGCTCTTCATCGACGAGCTGCACACCATCGTGGGCGCGGGCAAGACCGAGGGCAGCATGGACGCCGGCAACCTCCTCAAGCCCATGCTCGCGCGCGGCGAGCTGCACTGCATCGGCGCGACGACGCTGGACGAATACCGCAAGTATATCGAAAAGGACGCCGCGCTGGAGCGCCGCTTCCAGCCCGTGCAGGTGGACGAGCCGACCGTGGAGGACACCATCAGCATCCTGCGCGGCCTGAAGGACCGCTACGAAATCTTCCACGGCGTACGCATCCACGACAGCGCGCTCGTCGCCGCGGCGACGCTCTCGCACCGGTATATCACCGACCGGTTCCTGCCCGACAAGGCCATCGACCTCGTGGACGAGGCGTGCGCGCTCATCCGCACGGAGATCGACTCCATGCCCTCGGAGCTGGACGATCTTCGCCGGCGCATCATGCAGATGGAGATTGAGGAGATGGCGCTCAAAAAGGAGGACGACCCGCTCTCCCGCGACCGGCTCGCGAAGCTCACGCAGGAGCTGGCCGGGCAGAAGGACGCCTTCAACGCCATGAAGGCGCGCTGGGACGCGGAGAAGACCGGCGTGGAGGAGGTCAAGCGTCTCAAGGAGGAGATCGACCGCCTGCACGTGGAGATCGAGAACGCGCAGCAGCGCTATGAGTACGAAAGGGCTGCGCGCCTGCAGTATTCCGACCTGCCCGCGCTCACGGCAAAGCTCGCCGCCGCCGAGGAGGCGGCCGAGCGCGGGAAGGGCGAGGACAGCCTCGTGCACGACACCGTGACGGAGGAGTCCATCGCCGGCATCGTCGCCAGGTGGACGGGCATCCCGGTGGCGAAGCTCATGGAGGGCGAACGCGAGAAGCTCCTGCACCTCGACGAGATTCTCCACCGGCGGCTCATCGGGCAGGACGAGGCGGTCACGCGCGTGTGCGAGTCGATCTGGCGCAGCCGCGCCGGCATCGCCGACCCGAACCGGCCGATCGGGAGCTTCCTCTTCCTCGGTCCCACGGGCGTGGGCAAGACGGAGCTCGCCAAGGCGCTCGCGGAAAGTCTCTTTGACGACGAGCGCAGCATGGTGCGCATCGACATGACGGAATACATGGAGAAGTTCTCCGTCTCGCGGCTGATCGGCGCGCCTCCGGGCTACGTCGGCTACGACGAGGGCGGCCAGCTCACCGAGGCCGTGCGGAGAAAGCCGTACTCCGTCGTGCTCTTCGACGAGGTGGAAAAGGCGCACCCGGACGTGTTCAACATCCTGCTGCAGATCCTCGACGACGGCCGCATCACCGACAGCCAGGGCCGCACGGTGGACTTCAAGAACACGATCATCATCCTCACGTCGAACCTCGGCAGCCAGTATCTGCTCGACGGCATCGACGCGGACGGCAACGTCACCGAAGCCGCCCGCGCGGGCGTGGAGGCGGAGCTGCGCCGCGCCTTCCGGCCGGAGTTTCTCAACCGACTGGACGAGACGATCTTCTTCCGCCCGCTGACGAAGGACGACCTGTCGCACATCATCGACAACCTCGTCGCGCACCTGCGCGAGCGGCTGGCCGACCGCGGGCTGGGTCTGGAGCTGACCGACGCCGCCAAGGCGAACGTCATCGAAAACGGGTTTGATCCCGTGTACGGCGCGCGGCCCATGCGGCGGTATCTGCAGAGCAGGGCCGAGACGCTCATCGCCCGCACGATCCTGCAGGGCGAGGTGCGCGCCGGTGCGACGCTGGTTGTGGATGAACAGGATGGGGTGCTGGTGTGCCGCACGGCGTAAGGAAGCGCAATGCAATATAGAAAGCCGGAGAGGACGACGCCGGCGTCAGAACGGGCTTGCTCCGCTGCGCAGCCGCGCTTGCGCGCGCCGGCTCCGCATCCGCGCCCCCGTTCTTCCTTACCGAGCCGAAGCCGCTTCGGCTCGGGGACGCGGGGTGGTTGATTGGGACTGATCTCTTCGTTACTATACCGCAATCGTTGACGTAGTGCGGAGCGTGGTGGGTGCTGGATTTTGGCTGGTGTCCCCGTTAATGTACCGCAGTCGTTGACGTGGTGCAGGCATTCCACCGGCTTTCTTTTCAGCGCGAAAAGAAAGCCGGTGGAGCCGGAAAGAAACGCTGAGGGTGCGGAGGTAGGCATCGCTTCTTCCGGAACCGCGCGCTTGCGCGCGATTCCGGGGGCTTACCTTTCTACGGTCGGACTAGGCTGTACGAGCGGCGTAAGTGCGCCGCCGTAGTGCGGGGCGCGGGAGGCGGGGCTTGGTGGGTATCTTGGCTTGGAGAGCCGGATACGAACCGAGTTCGTAAACCCACACCGCAGCGCTGAGCTGTAGTTTTAGTCGCTTGCATTGTATCCCACTTCGCACCGATTCTCCGGCACCCAGCCTGTGCGTTTCCTTCCGCAGAACCTACCTTTGCCGAATGTCCCGCCTCCGGGGGTTGTTAAGGGGCGGTAGCCCCTTGACCAAAGCGCCCCTTTCTTTGCGGCTCCACCCCATTTCTTTCCGGCAAGACGGAAAGAAATGGGGTGGATTCTGCACTAAGACGATGATTGCAGTGCGTAATAAAACGAGCCAGGCAGAACCACACACCGCGCCGCACCAAGATACCCACCAATCCCCGTCTCCCGCGCCCCGCAGCACGGCGGCGCACTTGCGCCGCTCGTACCGGTCACTCCACACGTAGAAGGGTAAGCCCCCGGAACCGCGCGCTTTGC
>CACWHX010000100.1 GCA_902760845.1 Oscillospiraceae bacterium | reverse complement strand
GTTTGAATTGGGCCACCCCCTATGAGGTCTTTTCTCATAACCTGTTGCACTTCACTTGACAATTCGCCCGCTGAAAAGAAAGCGGGTGGAATGCCTGCAGTACGTCAACAACTTCGGTATGTTAACGAGGGCACCAGCCAAAATCCCGCACACGCCAACGCCCGCACTACGATCCACCAACTGCGGTATAGTAACGAAGGGACCAGGCAGAATCCCGCACCCGGCCAACCCGCGCGCTTTTTTCATGTTTTGGTTGACACGGCTGCCGGCTTCTGCTAAAGTAAAGTCAGCCTGACTGTGAAGATTGTCTGAGCAGGAAGATGCACAACGAAATCCGGTTCGGCTGCGCGCTGCGCGCTGCCGTGGACGACCCTGTCGAAGTGTGATCTTCCGGCAGGGTCATTTGTTTCAGAGGAGTAATCATATGTATCGGTTTGCGATATACGGAAAGGGCGGAATCGGAAAATCCACGACCTGCTCGGCGCTGTCGTGCGCGTTTGCGGAGCTGGGCCTGCGTGTCATGCAGGTCGGCTGCGACCCCAAGGCGGATTCCACGCTGTATCTCCATAACGGCGAGCGGATTCCCACCATGCTGGATGTTCTGCGGGAGAAGCGGGACGCGGCGACGCTGGAGGACCTCGTGCACATTGGCTATCGCGGCATCGTCTGCGCCGAGGCGGGCGGGCCGACGCCGGGGCTCGGCTGCGCGGGACGGGGCATCGCCGCGGCGTTTGAGGCGCTCGACAAGCGCGATGCGTTTGAGATCTTAAAGCCCGATCTCGTGCTGTACGACGTGCTGGGGGACGTGGTGTGCGGCGGCTTTGCAATGCCGATCCGCGAGGGGTACGCCAACCGCGTCTTCATCGTCACGTCGGGGGAGAACATGTCCATCTACGCCGCGGCGAACATCGCCCTCGCGGTGGACAATTTCCGGGAGCGCGGCTACGCGGCGCTGGGCGGGCTGATTCTCAACCGGCGGAACGTGCCCGACGAGCGGGAAAAGGTGGAGACGCTCGCGCAGGAGCTGCACACGGAGATTCTGGCCGACTTGCCGCGCGACGATCACATCTCCGATGCGCAGGACGAAAATCGCGGCGTGATGGAGGCGTACCCGGACTGCGCGTTTGCGCGGCAGATTCGGCAGCTTGCCGAAGCCATGCTCGAACAGGGGGAGTAACCAATGCTGGAATTTCAGCGTCTCGGCGAGATGGAATATACCTATAACGCGGACGTCGGCCTCGCCTACGCCTCGCCGGTGCGCGGCGTGTGGAACATCGTGCACATCGGCACGCTCGTGCCGCAGGCACATGAAATTTACGTCTGTCCGACGAGCTGCCTGCGCGGCGTGGTGCTCACCACGGCGGAGATGGGCGCGATGGACCGCCTCTCGACGATCACCGTCGGGGAGGACAACATCCTCGCGGGCGACATGGAGGAGGCCCTGCAGCGGGGCACAGAGCGCATCATCGCGGAGCTGCCGGAGCGGCCGCGCGCGATGCTGATCTTCACCAGCTGCATCCACCACTTCCTGGCGGTAAACTATCAGCGCGTCTACAAGGCGCTGCGGGAGAAATACCCGGATATCGACTTTGTGGACTGCTACATGGACCCGATCATGCGCCGCACGGCGCCGGTGGTTCCGTCTCTGTGGCGGCAGATGCACCGGCTGCTGAAGCCCGGCGAAAAGAAAAAGGGGCAGGCCAATCTCGTGGGCAACTGCTTCCGGTACGGCGATCACTGCGACCTGACCGCGCTGCTGACCGGCGCGGGGATCGAGGTCCTGGATGTCAACACCTGCCGGGACTATGACGAATTTCTGCGCATGGCGGCGTCGGAGGTGAACTTCACGTTCCACAACACGGCGGCCGCCGCGGCGAAGGACTTAAAGCTCCGGCTGGGGCAGGAGTGGATCCCCATGCGCCCGGGCTACAGCTATGACGAGATCGACGAGGACCTGCGCGCCGCGGCGGATTTCTTCGGCATCGCCCCGCCGTCGGCCGCGGAAATCGCCCGCGAGCGCGCGCTGACCGAGGCCGCCATCGCGGAGGCGAGAGCCGCCGTGGGCGGCACGCCGCTGTCGCTCGACTATACGGCGGTGGATCGGCCGCTGGAGCTGGCGCTGTTCCTGCTGGACCATGGCTTCACTGTGGAGTCCGTGTTCGTGGACGTGTTTACGGAATCGCGGGAGATTTTCGATCGGCTGCAAAAGCGCGCGCCGGAGCTGAAGATCTATCAGTCTCTCGGCTGGAATATCCGGCGCATGGAGCGCGGATATCCCGGAAAGCTCGTGGCCATCGGACAGAAGAGCGCCTATTTCAAGAACACCAATTACTTTGTCAACATCGTGGAGAACGACGGGATGTACGGCTACCGGGGCATCCGCCGCCTGATGGCGCTGCTGGCCGAGGCGGCGGCGGAGGAAAAGCCCATGCGGGAGCTGGTGCAGATCAAGGGCTGGGGGTGCGGCTGCGCATGAAACAGGACTATCAGACGCATGTGTTTACATCGACGTACACGGCGGACGTCTCCGGCGTGTGCTCGGCGCTGTATGAGCTGGGCGGCATGTCGGTGCTGCACGACCCGTCCGGCTGCAACTCGACCTACTCTACTCACGACGAGCCGCGCTGGTTTGACACCGACAGCCTGATGTATGTCTCCGGGCTGGACGAGGTCACGGCGGTGCTGGGCGACGACACGGTGCTCATCCGCGACGTTGCGCAGGCGGCGCGCGACCTGCAGCCCCGGTTCATCACGCTCTGCGGCGCGTCGATCCCGCACATCATCGCGTTTGACTATCGCGGCGTGGCGCATCTGATCGAGCGGGCGTGCGGCGTCCCGGTCCTGCCGGTGCCGACGGACGGGCTGAAATCCTATGTCAGCGGCGTGGGACTCGCGCTGACGGCGTGGCTGGAGCGCTTTGCCGACCCCGCCGAGGCGGCGGACGCGCCGGAAACTGCGGTCAATCTCGTGGGCGTGACGCCGCTGGACTTCTCTGTGAACGACAACGTGCGCGTCCTGCGCGAAACCTTTGCGCGCGCGGGCTTTTCCGTCAACTGCTGCATGGCGATGGGCGACTCGTTTGAAACGCTCGCGCACGCCTACCGCGCGCGGTGCAGCGTGGTGGTGTCCTCCGCCGGGCGGCGCGCGGCGCGGCATATGAAGAAGGCCGGCGGCATCCCGATCGTCGAGGGACTCCCCATCGGCGCGGCGCAGACCGGGGCGGTCCTGCGCGCCGTGGAGCGGACGCTCGCCGACGGGCAGGACCGAAGCGCGTGGGACGACTTTGAAAACACCGGACGCTTCACCGTGCCGGCGGGCGGCATCGTGGTCATTGGAGAAGAGATTTTCGCCAAATCGCTCGCGGCGGCCGTCAACCGCCTTCCGGCGGCGCGGCGGCTGGGGAAAACCGCCTGCCCGCTCTGGCCGGACGAGGACGAGGGCCTGCCGGAGGCGGAGCTGATCGAGGCCGTGCGCGGCGCGGCGGCGGTGATCGCCGATCCGCTCTACAAGGTCGTGTGCAGGCAAGGCGCGCCGGAGCGGTTCATCCCGTTTCCGCACGAGGCGTATTCCGGGCGCATGTACCGCGCGTCGATCCCGGTGTTCACCGGACCGGATTTTTCCGTGGAGGAGCTGCTCGCGGGCAGCTGATAATCAGGAACTGACCGCAAAGAACACGGAGTGAAGGCACTTGCGAAGCAGGTTTCGCAACTGGAGACGCGCGAAGCTCGTCTCAGGGTGTTTTTGAGGCGGCAAAGCTGCCTCAAAAACGATTTCGATTCCCTTCGGGGAAGAGAATACAGCCTGCTTGCGGCGTTCGCAATCGCTTCAACACTGAGCGGAAAGAAAGACTAACTATTAAAAGTCAAGCCCAAAAAGCAGAAAGATTGTGAATTGGTAGTTGGTGCAAAAAAGGCGCACCGAAACTGACGTCCTGGTAGA
>CACWHX010000099.1 GCA_902760845.1 Oscillospiraceae bacterium | reverse complement strand
TCCTCAGCTCCGTCTGCCTGTCCCGGCAAACTCCTAATGATACATGGTACAGTATACCACAACACCCGGTATTGCTACAAGTCAAAATTGATGTTATAATGTAAAAACACTCTGAACAAATACGAAACGATTGAGGAAGAACCCGGATGAAACAAGCCGAATATACGCTCTCCCGGCCGGTATGTCTCTCCCTTCCGGTGGAGGAGATTGATAAATTGATCGCGGAGAAGGACGCCGCCTGCGCGCTGGTCTATCTCGCGCTGCAGCGGGGCGGCGACGCGCCGCTTTCGCCCGCCGCGCTCGGCATGACGGAGGCCGCGCTGCGCGACACGCTCGCAAAGCTGGAGCGGCTGGGCGTCATCGCGCCGAAGCGCCGCGCGCCCCTCCCACCCTCGGACGAGCTGCCGCAGTACACGGCGGAGGACCTCGTGCGCCGCGCGCGGGAGGATCTCGGCTTTCAATGCGCGCTCCATCACGCCGAGCAGCTCTACGGCCGCAAGCTCACCACGCCGGAGACGCGCACCCTGCTGGGGATGTACGATTATCTCGGCTTCCCGGCCGACGTGCTGATGGAGCTGATTACGTATGTGTTCGACGATTACCGCGCGCAGAACGGTCCCGGCCGCACGCCGACGATCCGCATGATCGAGCGCGAGGCGTACGTCTGGGCGCAGAACGAGGTGCTCACGCCGGAGCAGGCGGAGGATTACATCCGCCGCCGCCAGCAGCGCGCCGAGCGCGCGGTGCAGATGCTCGCGGCGCTGCAGATTCACGGCCGCGCCCCCACGCCGACGGAGCGGAAGTATCTCGACGCATGGCTCGACATGGGCTTTGACGAGGCCGCCGTGGCCGAGGGCTACGACCGCACCGTCGTGAGCACGGGCGGTCTCAAGTGGCCGTACCTGAACAAAATTCTGCTGAACTGGCACCAGAAGGGCCTGCACACGCTCTCCGAGATCACGCAGGGAGATGCGCGCGGCACGGCGCGGCGCGGCGCGGCCGCCCGCCCGGGGGACGAGGCGCCCCGCAACGATCTCGCGCGGGCGGAGCAGCTCTTGCGCGACATGAAGCGCAAACGCAGGAAGGAGTGACGGCGCATGGCGCTCGACGGAAAATATCTCGCGCGGGCGCGCGGCACGCTGGAGCAGCGCCGGGCGGAAAACGCCCGCGCGCAGGCGCGGCGAGAACGCGAGGCCTATGCGCGCGTCCCGGGCCTGCAGGCAATCGACGAGCGGCTGCGCGCGCAGATGATCGAGCTGCTGGGGCTGACGCTGCGGCACGAGCAGGATCCCGCCGCGGAAATCCAGGCGCTGGAGCGGGCCAATCTCGACCTGCAGGCCGAGCGCGCGGAGCTGATGACCGCGCACGGCCTGCCCATCGACTATACGGACGAGGTGGTGTCCTGCCCGGACTGCCGCGACACGGGCTATCTTGCCGACGGCACGCCCTGCAGGTGCCTGATGAAGCTCTATAACGCGGAGGCGACGCGCGACCTGTCGTCGCTGCTGCAGAGCTCCGACGCGCGCTTTGCCGCGTTCGATCTCGCGCTGTATGACGACGGGCCGGGGCTCTCCCCGCGCAAGCAGATGGCGCAGACGCTCGAATTTTGCCGCACGTTCGCGGAGGAGTTTGAGCCGGGCTCGCCGAATTTGCTGTTGCAGGGCGGCACGGGGCTGGGCAAGACCTTTCTCTCGGCGTGCATCGCCCGCACGGTCTCCGACCGCGGATTTTCGGTGGCGTATGAATCCGCCGCCGCGGCGCTCGGCGCGTTTGAAAGCGCGAAGTTTCAGCGCTACTCGCCGGAGGGCGAGCAGAGCGCCGCGCGCGTGGAGCAGTATCTCAGCTGCGACCTCATGATTCTGGACGATCTCGGCACGGAGATGATCTCCGCCTATTCCGTGAGCGCGCTCTACACGCTCATCAACACCCGCCTCACGCGGGAAAAGACCACCATCATCAACACCAACTGCACGGATACCGAGCTGCAGCAGAATTACACGCCGCAGATCCTCTCGCGCATCGAGGGCGAATATCAGGCGCTCCCATTCGTCGGGCGGGATATCCGGCAGGTGCGAAAGGAGCGAATTTCATGACGCAGCATGAGATTACCGAACGCCGGCCGCTGCTCGACGCGAGCGGCAACCTCGCCGAGCCGGGCTACGCCAGGCGCCTGCTGCCCATCTATCGCCGCGCGGACGTAAAGGCAAGCCCCCTGCGGCGCAAGGAGTGGGACTATTACTGCGTCAACAACGGCCGCTTCGCGCTGGCGCTCACCATTGCGGACAACGGGTACATGGGGCTGGACTCCGTCTCCCTGCTGAATCTCGAGGAGGGGTGGGAGATCACCAAAAGCCCGATGCGCCTGCTGCCGCTGGGGAAAACGAATCTCCCGGAGACGAGCGAGCGCGGCACGACCGAAAGCCACGGCAGGCAGCACGATCTCGTGTTCACCGCCGAGCCCGGGCGCCGCGTGCTCGCCGCGCAGATGAAAAACTTTGGTCCCGAGGGCGCGCTGTACGCGCGGATCGAGCTCACGGACATCCCGGAGGAGTCCATGATCATCGCGACGCCGTTTGAGAAGGACCGGCACTTTTACTATAACCAGAAGATCAATTGCATGCGTGCGAGCGGCTCCGTGACCTACGGATACGGCGGGCGCACCTACGTCTTTGACCCGGCGGAGAGCTTCGCCGTGCTCGACTGGGGGCGTGGCGTTTGGACGTATGAAAACACGTGGTACTGGGGCAGCGCCTCCGGCCTTGTGGACGGCGTGCCGTTCGGCTTCAACATCGGCTATGGCTTCGGCGACACCAGCGCCGCGAGCGAGAACATGCTCTTCTACAACGGCAAGGCGCACAAGCTCAGTCAGGTGACGTTCTGCATCCCGGGCGACAACGGCTACAGGCCGCCGTCCTATCTCTATCCCTGGACGTTCACGAGCGACGACGGCCGGTTCGAGATGGACTATCGCCCGGTGCTCGACCGCGCGAGCTGCACGGATCTGAAAGCGCTCAAGTCCGACCAGCATCAGGTGTTCGGCTTCTTCACCGGCAGAGCCGTGCTGGACGATGGCACCGTGCTGGAGGTCAGGGACCTCCCCGGCTTTGCCGAGAAGGTCCTGAATCGCTGGTGAAAAAGGAGTTTCACATGAACATTCGCAAAGCGGTCCCGCGGGACATCGACGCCGTGGAGGCCATCTATGACGCGCTGCACACCGAGGAGGAGGCCGGCCGCGCCGTGATCGGCTGGGCGCGCGGCGTATACCCCACGCGCGAGACGGCGGAGGCCGCGCTCGCCGCCGGAAGTCTTTTCGTCCTGGAGGACGAGACCGGCGCCGTCGCCGCCGCGGCAAAGCTCGATCAGGAGCTGGTGGACATTTATGCCGACGCAAGGTGGACCATTCCCGCCGCGCCGGAGGAGGTCCTGGTGCTGCACACGCTGGTTGTCCGACCTGACGCGCGCGGGCAGGGCTATGGCAAGGCGTTCGTACGGTTTTATGAGGACTATGCGCGGGCGCGCGGATGCCGCGTCCTGCGGCTCGACACAAACGCGCGCAACGCCGCCGCCCGTCGGCTCTATGCCGGGCTCGGCTACACGGAGGCCGACATTGTTCCCTGTGTGTTCAATGACATTCCGGGCGTGCGGCTCGTGTGTCTGGAAAAAGCGCTGTAATTCGCCGGGCTTCGTCTCGGGGCCGCGGGGGCGCGGGATTGTGGCTGGGCGCTTCGTTACTGTACCGCAGTTGGTTGAACGTACTGCTGGCATTGGTGCGGTGCGAGATTGTGGCTGGTGTCCTCGTTAATATACCGCAGATGGTTGAACGTGGTGCTGGCATTCCACCCGCTTTCTTTTCAGCGCGCGAATTGTCAAGTGAAGTGCAACAGGTTATGAGAAAAGACCTCATAGGGGGTGGCCCAATTCAAACATTTTCGTGGTCTTAG
>CACWHX010000098.1 GCA_902760845.1 Oscillospiraceae bacterium | reverse complement strand
GAAGAACGGGGAAGCGGATATGGAGCCGCCGCGCGCAAGCGCGGCTGCGGAATGGAGCGCGCCCGCATCCGTATCCCCGAGACGAAGCCCAGCGAAGCGGGTTCGGCTCGGTAAAGGAAGAACGGGGAAGCGGATATGGAGCCGGCGCGCGTATGCGCGGCTGCGGAATGGAGCGCGCCCGTTCTGACGCCGGTGCGAACTCTTCGAGGTTTTTTTGACGAGCTGAGCGGACAGCGTTTTGCGCTGTCCGCTTTTTTGCTGGCCTTTTCATGGAAATTTTGATTGACTAATTCCCGTATCAAAGGTAAAATAAACTGTCAGCGGGGAAAGGAGGCGCGCGATGCTGCAGTTTCAAAGGCAGGACCCGATCCTGCACGCCTATATCGCTTCTTCCCCGTCGGCGGAAAACCGGGAGCGGCTTTCCACGGAGCTTGCGGCCGCCATGCTCTGCGAGGGCGGCGGCGCGCGCCCATGCGGCCAGTGCCGCAGTTGCCGCAAGGTATTTCACGGCGTGCACCCGGATATCCTGATTACGGACCCGGAGGGCGGCGCGAAAACGGCCGCCATCAAGGTCGATCAGATCCGGCAGATCGTCGCCACGGCGCACATCATGCCGAGTGAGGGCGCCTGCAAGGTGTACGTTTTGCGCCAGGCGGACAAAATGAATCTCAGCGCGCAGAACGCGCTGCTGAAGCTGCTGGAGGAGCCGCCGCGCAGCGCGGCGTTTATCCTCGCGGCGGAAAATCCGGGCGCGCTGCTGCCAACGGTGCGCTCGCGCTGCGAGCTGCTGCGGGATTCCGCCGCCGGCGAGGCGCCGCCGGATGAGGCGCTTGCGTATGCCGCAGAGTATTTTCAGGCCGTGTGCGCCCCGCAGCGCTCGGCGCTGCTGCGCTGGTGCGCGGCGCACGAGCGGGACGACACCCAGACGGTGCAGGCTTTTTTGCAGGCGGCGCGGCAGCTGCTTTCGCAAAAGCTCTCCGGCAGGCCAGACCTGCCGCAGCTTTCCGATGCGGAGGCGGCGCGGCAGCTGGAGCGCCTGGAGCTGTGCGAGCGCTATCTGCGCGCCAACGTTGGAATCAGACACATCTACGGATTGCTCTCCGTGCCCACAGCGCCGGAGAGAGACGGAAAGAATTGAGGAATCACCATTGACGGAAGTAATCGGAGTAAAATTCAATAACGGCGGAAAGCACTATTATTTTTCGCCGAACGGCGTGACGGTGCGCGCGGGCGATTCCGTCATCGTCGAGACCTCCCGCGGGCTGGAGCTGGGCACGTGCGTCCAGGGCAACCATGAGGTGCCGGATGAGGCGGTCGTGCAGCCGCTGCGGGAGCTGGCCCGTCTTGCGACCAAGGACGATCTTCGCGTGGCGGAGATCAACAAGAAGCGCGAGGCGGAGGCGTTTGAAATCTGCAAACAGAAGATCGAAGAGCACGGGCTGGACATGAAGCTGGTCGATGTGGAGTGCAGCTTTGAGGGGAACAAGATTCTGTTCTTCTTCACGTCGGACGGGCGCGTGGATTTTCGCGAGCTGGTGAAGGACCTGGCGTCCGTGTTCCGCAGCCGCATCGAGCTGCGCCAGATCGGCGTGCGCGATGAGGCGAAAATGCTCGGCGGCATTGGCATCTGCGGCCGGCCGTTTTGCTGCAATCAGTTCCTGAGCGATTTTCACCCGGTCTCTACCAAGATGGCCAAGGTGCAGTCGATGTCGCTGAATCCGGCGAAGATTTCCGGCGCGTGCGGCAGACTGATGTGCTGCCTGCGCTATGAGCAGGCGGCGTATGAGGAGTTGGTCAAGGCCGTGCCGAAGGTGGGCGCGTTCGTGGAGACGCCGGCGGGCTATGGCACGGTGGCCTCGGTGAACATCCTGCGCTCCTCGCTGAAGGTCAAGCTCGACGGGGAGGGGGAGGACGTATTCCGCTCCTACGAGGCGGATGAAATCGCCGTGATTCCCGGCGGCCGCCCCAAGCCGGGGGAGTCGTTCCCGTCGCTGCTGAAGGACCGGCCCAGGCCGAAGCGGGAGCCGGAGCGCCCGGAGGAGGATCCGTGGGCGGCGCCGCAGCTGTTTGCCGAGGATACGGACTCGGAGGAGCGCGCCCCGGAGGAGCCGAAGAAAAAGCGCGCGCGCCGCACCCGCGCGAAAAAGCCGGCGGACGCGGCGGCCAGCCCGGAGCGGCAGACGGGCGAGAAGCAAAAAGCACAGGCGCAGGGCGCCAAGCGCGCCCGCCGCGGCGGACGGCGGCACCGCAAACCAAACGCCGCGGCGCAGGGCAAGCCGGGCGCCGAGGCAAAACAGACGTCCGAGACGAAGCCGGCGCCCGAGCACCGCGAGCAGCGCAAGCCGTCCGGCGGCTCGCATCGCCGGAGCAGGCCGAAAAACCCCGGCGCGGAGCAAAGCGCGCCGCCCAGCGAATAAAAGGAGCACAGGCATTTTAATCTGTCGGCAAACGAAGTTTGCCGACAGGAAGGGCTTGCGCTGCATGGATTGCCCTCGTTTGTGAATGCGATTCACAATAGGAGGGCAATCCATTCCGCGTCCCCGAGACGAAGCCCAGCAAAGCGGGTTCGGCTCGGTAAAGGAAGAACGGGGGCGCGGATGCGAAGCCGTGCCGCTTGCGGCACGGCGGAATGAAGCGCGCCCGCACCCCCCGCATCCCCGAGACGAAGCCCAGCGAAGCGACTTCGGCTCGGAAAAGGAAGAACGGGGGCGCGGATGCGAAGCCGGCGCGCGTAAGCGCGGCTGCGGAGCGGAGCAAGCCCGTTCTGACGCCATGGAGGGACCCAGGATGCCAATCGCCTATTTTGACGGCCACTGCGACACGGTGAGCCGCTGCCTGCGGACCGGGGAGGGGCTCGACCGCGCCGGCGGGCACATCGACCTGCGGCGCGGCGGCGCATTCTCCGCCTACGCGCAATTTTTCGCGCTGTTCTACGACTCTGCCGGGACGGCGGAGGCGGGCCTCGCGATTGCGGCGCGGCAGCGGGAATTTCTGATGCGGGAGCTCGCGGCGAACGGGGAGCGCGCGATCTTTTGCCGCACGGCGGAGGACGTGCGGCGCGCGGTGCGGCGCGGGCGAATCGCCGCGCTGCTCGGCATCGAGGGCGCGGAGCTTTTGGACTGCGACCCCGCGCGCATTGACGTGGCGGCGGACTGGGGCGCGCGATACGTGACGCTGACGTGGAACCACGCGAACGCCCTCTCCGGCTCCAACTGCGACGGCGCGGACCGGGGACTCACGGACCGCGGGCGCGCGTTCGTGCGGGAGCTGTACGGCCGCGGCATCCTGCCGGACGTGTCGCACCTGTCCGATGCCGGATTCTGGGACGTGATCGGCCTGGGGCTGGGCCCGGTGGCGGCCACGCACTCCGACAGCCGGGCGCTGTGCGGCCACCCGCGCAACCTGACGGACGCCATGTTCCGCGCCATCGGGGAGACGGGCGGCGTGGTCGGGCTGAACTTTTACCGGGCGTTCGTCGGCCCGGACGGGGGCGACTTCTCGCAGCTGCTGCGACACATCGACCATTTTCTGGAGCTTGGCGGCGAAGATGTGCTGTGCTTCGGCGGCGACCTGGACGGGTGCGACGCGCTCTGCGGCGGCATGCGCGGGCTGGAGAGCGTGCCGCGGCTCTACGACGCATGCGCCCGGCACGGCTATGACCGCGCGTTGCTGGAGAAGCTATTTTTCCAAAACTGGCTGCGGCTGCTCGCGCGCATCGACGCCGCGGGCGCGGCAAAGAAAACGCCGCCGCACGAGGGGCGGCAGCGGGGACAATAATTACTACATAATTATTATGTAGTAAAATTACATTATGAAGCAGGATTTGCATGCCTTTTTTTGCATTCTATCATGGTGTTTTTGCCCTGTCAAGAAAAAAATGATAAAAACCAACCCGATTCTAACGGGATATCACTCCCTTTTGTAAACAATATTTACATTTAATTCCCATTCAATTGCATAAAAACCGAACCTTCATTCAAATTTCTGCGCGGATTTTGAATGAGGGTTCGT
>CACWHX010000097.1 GCA_902760845.1 Oscillospiraceae bacterium | reverse complement strand
AAATGTTTGAATTGGGCCACCCCCTATGAGGTCTTTTCTCATAACCTGTTGCACTTCACTTGACAATTCGCCCGCTGAAAAGAAAGCGGGTGGAATGCCGGCAGTACGTTCAACAACTGCGGTGTATTAACGAGGACACCGGCCAAAATCCCATACCCCCCGCAGTGCTGTGCCGCTTGCACGACGGGGACAAACACCCGCGCGGCGTCATGGAACGCTGCGCGGGTGTTTTTTTGCTGTGCAATTTTTTCAGCCCTTGCCTCTTCTGCGGCCGCGATTGCGGTCACTGTAGAGCCGATTGCCGGCAATGCGGCTGTCCGACTCCTGCATGAAGTGCTTGAGCCGGTCTTCAAAGGAGGCGTCCCCCGTCGGGCCATGGACAACGCCCTGCGGCGCGCTCTCTGCGCGCGGCGCACGGCGCTGCTGCGGCGCGTGCGGTGCGCGGCGCTCCGGCTGCGCGCTCTCCGCCGGTGGGGCGGCGCGCTTGATGGACAGATTGATCTTCCCCTCCGGCGTGATGGCCAGCACCCGCACCTTCACGGGCTG
This sequence comes from Oscillospiraceae bacterium, assembly GCA_902760845.1. Lineage (GTDB taxonomy): Bacteria > Bacillota > Clostridia > Oscillospirales > Oscillospiraceae > CAG-103. The sequence continues at coordinate 7,425 of CACWHX010000097.1, read as the reverse complement.
GCCCACCTTCAGGTAATCGTTCACATCCGCAACGTATTCCGACGCGATTTCCGAGATGTGAACCAGACCGCTCTTGTGGTCCGGCAGACTCACAAACGCGCCGAACTTCGCAATGCTGGTCACGGTCCCATCCAGAATGGCTCCAACTTCAATCTGCATATGTGCGCCGCTCCTCTTGTGAATCAGTTGCTGGTGTCGTAAAAAATCTTCTCGCCGGGCTTGACAAGCCCCAGCTTGTCGCGCACGATCTCCTCAGCGGTGTCGGCGTCGTCGCTGTGCTCGATCTGATATTCGAGCGCGGCGTTTTGCTGCGTCAGCTCCGAAACCTGCTGCTGCAGCTGCTCGCCCTGCGCGTTCAGCGCCGCCGTTTTCGAGCGCACGACCGCCAGACTCGCGATGGCGTAGATCACCAGCGCCGCGATTACGAGCTTCGTAATGATGCCTGCCCTCTTGAATTTCATCGTCGAACTGCCTCCCGGGTTGCGGCGATTGCTCGCCTCTGCTTGTACGAATACAGTCTATTCTAAAACACTTCTTCGGTTTTGGGAAGTGTTTTTTTGCAAAAAGACAGAATTTTTTTATTTTTTCCCGACAGAAGCGCAGCGGACGTGTCAAGAACCGCACACCGCGTACGAGTTGCGCCGTCACCCAGAGGAACGCCGGCAGGCAAATCGGGCTGAGCCACGCGGCATAGCACGCGCAGCCCGCCGCCGTGCCGACCAGCATGAACAGCCGCACGTGCCCCTCGCTCGAGCGCATCCCCAGCAGGAACAGCGCGAAGAGCACGAGCGCCGCATAGAGCACGTCCATCAGCGCCCGGCTCCACGCGCGGCGCAGACGCCGCCGCGGCGCGCGGAGCAGGTCGAACACCAGACCGAGCGCGCCGCCCAGCGCCAGCGAGGCGAGAAGCTGCAGCCCCTGCTGCGCCACAGGCTGGCTCATCCGAAGAGCCGCGCCCAGAAGCCCTCGCCGCGCGCCGGCTCGTCCTCATAGACCAGCTCGCTCACGGCGCCGTCGATGCCGAGCTCCCCCGTCTCGATCGCGAGCCGGCCGACGTGCAGCTCGCTCCCGCGAACCAGCAGGTCCCCGCGTGCCGTGCGCATCTCGACCTCCGATTCGTCAAAGCGCAGCACCTCGTCCACACCCGTCACGGTGAGCTTGCCGCGCTCCTCCAGAATGACCGAATGCGGGCGGCGCGCCGGCGGATTCTTTTTGTCCTCGTATGCCATAGGCTCCCTCCTTTTTCCGTTTGCCACAGCCTATGCGGGCGCGCGGCGCAATATGCCCGGCGGTCGGGTCCGATCCGTGCCGCGCGCCCCGCGCAGAGGGGGCGAGGGCCGTGTGGGGGACCGTTTCCGCGGGAGCTCGCGTCAAATAATCATGGATTATGGAAACCTTTTGAACAGTTTCCACAGGGTTTTCCACAGGCGGGACCGCCGCGCGCGGGACGGACGCGCCGTGTGACGCCGCGTTCCGCGCGGGAGAAAACGCGCCGGGGGCGCGAAAAAACATGGCGTTTTTTCGCGCCCCCGGCGGGCACGGCTCCGACAAACCGGACGGTTTTTTTCAGCGGGCGGAGGCAATCAGGCGCGGGCGGCCGCAGCCCTCCCGGCCGCGGCGACCGGCTCAGCGCTCCCGGAGCTTTTCGAAGATATACGGCATGCTGTTGAGCGCCACGTCCAGCGTGTGCTCATAGCTGCTGTCCATGTTGTGGCTGACCCAATCCACCAGCATTCCGAAGAGCATATAGGCGTACATGTGGATCACGGCCTCCAGGTTTTCCTCGGAGATGCCGCTGCCCTCCGCGTGATGGGTGATGAATTTGCGGGTATAGTGCTCCGTCGCCTGCCAGGTGAAGCGCTCCAGCTCCTCCTTGCCGTAGCCGTGGAACATATTCAGGATCACGGGACGGTCTTCGTTGAGAAACGCGACCAGCGCGAGGAACGCATTGCGCACGCTGTCTACCCCGCCGCTGATGTTCATGAAGGCCTGCACCCGCTGGTCGCAGACGTAGCGCGTCAGATCATAGACATCCGTAAAGTAATAATAAAACGTTTTACGGCTGCACCCGACCTCGTCTGTAATCATTTTCACGGTGATCTTTTCTATCGTGTGCTCATGCAGCAGGTGGGTATAGGCGTCTGCGATGGCTGCTCTGGTCCGGTTCTGTTTCATGCCGCATCCTCCGTTCGACGTTCTGGCACAATTCACACTTATTTTTTTGGACAAAAAGGTTCCTTGTGATTCATTTTAACCCACATGACACCAAAGTTCATTGCCCAAAGCGAGCGGCCTGTAACATTTTTCGCAGGGATCGGCGCCGGGAGGCCCCGCCTCGCGCGGGACCGCCCGGCGCCTGCCGTGCATGCGCACAGGGAGCGTCCCGGTTACCCCAGGTACTGCCTGTCGTAGTTGTTCTGGATGCAGGAGATGATCTGCGTGATGATGGTGTTGTACGGCGTGTCCACGCCGAGGCGCGCGCCGTAGCGGGCGATGGCGCCGTTGAGGACGCTGATCTCCGTCTGCCGGTGGTGCAGCACAGCGTCCTGCGCCATGGAGGGATAGTAGTTGCCGAGATTCGCGACGATGTTCGGCTCCTCGGCCTCCATAAGCGGCCACAAATCGCCGATGCCGAGCGCCTTTGCGACCTCGCAGCCCTCCTTCCAGACGTGCAGGACAATGTCGCGCCCGTAGGGATCGGCGAAGGTCTCCTTCACCTTCAGGCGCAGGACGCTGCTCACGCCGTTGTAGCCGGAGTTCGCGATGACCTTTTTCCAGATGTACGGCCGCACGTCCGCGTCAAAGCTGGCGTTGCAGCCGCCCGCCTGGAAGCACGCCTCCAGCGCCTTGCCGGCGGCATCCGTCCTGGGATTGTTCACGACCGCGCCGAAGTGCATCTGGATGCCCTTCTCCGGCTTGGACACGCACACGCCGGGGCCGGCGAGCTCCGTGCCGATGAGGCCGCTGCCGTACATGATGCGGTCCTCCGGCACGAACTGCGCGAGCACCTCGTCGTTGCCGAGGCCGTTCTGGAGCGACACGACGACGGTTTCCGGCCCGATGCAGGGCATGGTGTCCGCCATAACGTCCCCGGTCTGCGTCGCCTTCACCATGAGGATGACCATGTCCATGACGCCAATCGCGCGCGCGTCGGCGGCGGTGTGAAAGCCGGTGAGCACTTCCTCGCCCTCCGGCGTGCGGAACACCAGACCGTCCGCCGCGGTCTTGTCCATATGCGCCTTGTATTTATCGACCAGCCACAGCTCCGCGCCGCCCCTGCGCAGGTAGGCCGCGAACACGCTGCCGGCGGCGCCGGAGCCGATCATTGCAATTTTCATACGGGTTCTCTCCTTATTATTGAAGCTGCCGGCCGGGAGACCGGCCGGCAGCTTTCAGTCTGTCAAAAAAGGCCTCCCGCGCGGCTTCGCCGTGGGGCAAAAATACTTCTCGCGGAATGGATTGCCCTCATATTGCGAATCGCATTCGCAAACGAGGGCAAGGAATGCAGCGCAAGTTCCCGCCTGTCGAAAAATGAGTTTTTCGACAGGCCCGAAGCTGCCGGCCGGGAGACCGGCCGGCAGCTTTGCGTTTGATCGGGGCCGAAGGGGCTTACGCCTGCTTCAGACCGTCCTTGAGATACTGCTTGTCGTAGTTGCCCTGGATGCAGCGCACGATCTGGCTGAGAACGGTGCAGCACGGCGTGGGGATGCCCAGCTCCTCGCCATACTCGGCGATTTTGCCGTTGAGCACGTCGATCTCGGTCTGGCGCTTGTTGAAGAGCATATCCTGGCACATGGACGGATAGTAGTCCGCAATGCTCGTGATGATGTCCTGATGGTCATGCGCGATGAACTCGTCCGCGTCCATCGGGATGCCCTTCGCGGTCGCGACGGCGCAGGTCTCGCGGATGACGCCGTGGAACAGCCACTGACCGAACGGATCGGCCTCGACCTCGCCGACCTTCAGACGCAGCACGGCGCAGACGGTGTTGACGGTCGCGTTGACGCAGACCTTCTTCCAGATGAACTTGTAGATGTTGTTGTCGGTGCCCGGCTCGCCGTCGCGCCAGTAGGCGTCGCAGCCGCCGTCGCGATAGCACTTGAGCATCTCGGCGCAAACCGCGTCGGTGCGCTCGGAGCGCACGGCGCCGCCGAAGTTCATCTGCACGCCGCCCGCGGGGGTGGAGACGCAGTGCGCCGGCTCGGGCAGCGCGGTGCCCAGAACGCCGGAGCCGATGACGCAGCGATCCTTCGGGAAGACCTTGAAGAGATTGTCGTCATTGCCGAGGCCGTTGATGAGCGAGACGGCGACGGTATTGTCGCCCACGACGGGCAGAGAGTCCTGAATCGCCTGTTCGAGCTGGGTGGCCTTGGTCATGTAGATGATGGCGTCCACCTTGCCCTCGGCGTCCGCCGCCGCCTGCGCGCTGGTGTAGGTACGGAAGCCGGTCAGGACCTTCTCAATGTCGCGATACACGCCGTTTTCTTCCTGGTGGATGGTGAAGCGCATGCCGTCTTCGGCGACCTTCTTCATGTGCGCCTCATAACGGTCGATGAGGATGATGTCCGCGCCGCCGTTGCGCATGTAGGACGCGAACACGCTGCCGGCAGCGCCGGAGCCATACATTGCAAATTTCATGGGTGTCTCTCCTTTGAAAAAATTTTTTCTCATCTATCTGTAGCCAGTCCCGGGCATGGGCTGCCCGGCGGCGGGTTACCGAACGGTGTTCGTCAGGTCGCCGATGCCCTCGACGCGGCAGGTGACCGTATCGCCCGGACGCAGCCAGCGCGGCGGATCAAAGCCCATGCCGACGCCCGCGGGCGTGCCCATGGAGATGATCGTGCCCGGGCGGAGCGTCATGCCGCGGCTCAGCTCGGCGATGACATGGGGCACGTCGAAAATCAGCAGATCAATGGTGCTGTCCTGCCGCGGCTCGCCATTGACAAAGCTCTGGATCCTGGCGGGGCGCGTGACATCAAATTCGTCCGGCGTCACAATCCACGGGCCGATGGGCGTGAAGCCGTCGAGACTTTTGCCGCGGTACCACTGCTGGTGCGCGGCCTGAATGGTGCGGGCGGAGACGTCGTTGAGCACGGTGTAGCCGAACACGTGGTCCAGCGCGTCCGCCTCGCGGACGTGATAGGCGGGCTTGCCGATCACGACGGCCAGCTCGGCCTCATAGTCGAGATCACGCACCATGTCGCTGTGGCTGTCAATCGCGCCGCCGGGGGCGACGGCCTCGTCCACGCGCTTGGAGAAATAGATGGCCGCCTTCGGCACGTTGTCCTGCTTGCCGGTGACGCTGCCCGACTCCGCCGCGTGATCGTAGAAATTGATGCCGAGGCAGATCACGTCCTGCGCGGGGTGGGGGATGGGCGCGAGAAGCCGCACCTCGCGGAGCGGGACAGCGTCGCCGCGGCAAACGGCGGCGGCGTCAAGCTCCGGCCAGCGCGCGATCAGCGCGGTCATATCCGAAACGCCGGGAACGGGATGCACAGCGTCCCCCGCCGGGGTCAAAATGCCGACGGCGGTCTCGCCCTGGAACTGATAGGTGACCAGCTTCATGAAACAGGCACTCGCTTTCTGAATGAAATTCATCGGGATCTCCACACGCTCCACCGCGCGGCGCGGGCCGCGAAATCCCGGTGCGGTATATGAGATTGTTCGCATTCCCGCCGCTCGCCCCGCGCGCGGCGGAGCGTTGGCGCGCCGTGAAAGAGCGCGCAGGCGCGCAAAAAGCATACAGAATATGCAGAAAAAACTTAATATAAATTCATATTATGTAGAAATTATGTAGAAAAATTGTAAAAACCTGCGCTTTTATCTATGGTTTTTATAATAGCACGAAACCCGCGCATAGGCAATACCTTTCTTTGATTGCCCGAAATATGGGCTTTCATGTGCGGATTCGAAAATGCGGGGCGCGGAATGAATAAAAAATTACACTAAATTGCAAAAGCTTTTTGTATAAAGCGACAATTTTGCAAGTTTTCTGGTTTTTTCGCGGCGGGACAGTTGACTTTTCTCGCGCAAGGCTTTATAAAAGTGGTATCTCGTGTTAATATATTGTTCATATTTTAACACAGCCCTCGCGCATTTTACCGGCTCCGTCTGCAGCGGAGAGAGTCAGATGGCCGGCCGGCGGCGCGCGAAATCTATGAAGAGAGGAAACTGAACGTGGAAACCAACAAAGCTCTGAAAAACTCATGGGCCCTGGCGTTTACGGTCGCATCCGTGTGGTTCGGCACCCACGTGGGCGGCGGGTTCGCCTCCGGTAATCAGGTCATTGGGTACTTTTCCAAGTACGGAAGCGTGACTGCGTTGCTTTATCCCATCATTACGATGGGACTGCTGGCCATTGTCATGCACATCATGCTGAAGTTTGCGCGGCTGAACGGCTTTACGAATTACAAGGATACGTTCGCGGCGCTCTATCCCAACCCCAAGATGGAGATTCTGTTCGAGATTTTCTACATCATCATCATCCTGGCAGCGGTTGCCGCCGCCGTCGCCGGCGCGGGCAACGTCATGGCGAACTTCCTCGGCATCGAGTATGTCGGCGCGGCGAAGATCATCTGCAATCTGGTCATCGTCGCCATCCTGATCCTGCTGAGCATCTTTGGCGTCAAGGTCGTCGCTGCGGCCTCCACGGTACTGTCCGTTCTCATCATGATCAGCACGGGTGCGGTCGTCATCGCGGGCCTCGTCGCCGCCAAGGACGGCGACGCGCTTCGCCTGCTCCAGGAGTATGGCGCCGCGGGCGCCGAGTATGTCAACAAGCCGGGCGAGGCGCTGTGGCGCGGCATTTTCGTGTACGCTGCGTTCCAGTGCGTCTCCATCCCGCCGATGATCGCCGCCTCGCAGGAGATGGGCACCACCGGCACCAGGCGTGCCTGCATCCTCGGCTGGCTCATGAACGGGCTGGCGCTGGGCCTGTCCGGCTACATGCTCTCCAAGTGGTATCCGCTGCTCATGGGTCTCCAGACCGCGGAGATCGAGGGCTTCCTCACCGCCACCTCCATCCCGAACCAGACGGTGCTGACGATCATCGGCCTCAAGTGGCTGCTGGCCTTCTTCTCCGTGCTGCTGTTCTGCGCGTTCGTGTCCACCTGCGTTACGCTGATCTTTACGATGGTGGAGCGCTTCCAGGGCAAGCTGGCGAAGTTTGACGCGGACGGCAACGCCGTCAGCGGCATCAAGAACGAGAAGATCCGCAGCATCATCGTGGCGGCCATCGCCATCGCCGTGTGCTTTGCCATCTCCCTGCTGGGGCTGACCAAGATCACCACCATCCTCTACGGCTATGACGGCTACTACGCGCTCGTTGTCGTCGTCCTCCCGGCGTTCATCTGGGGCATCCCCAAGATCAGAAAGCTGGAGGCCGAGGGCAAAACCGCCGCGTAACCGCATCACCCGGCGCCCCTC
>CACWHX010000096.1 GCA_902760845.1 Oscillospiraceae bacterium | reverse complement strand
CCCTTATCAATCTAAGACCACGAAAATGTTTGAATTGGGCCACCCCCTATGAGGTCTTTTCTCATAACCTGTTGCACTTCACTTGACAATTCGCCCGCGCAAAAAAGAGCCGCTTTGCAGCGGCTCTTTTTTGATGCGTGGGGCTACCGGCTTCCCTTGTCGTAGGGAATGCCCTCCGCCTTCGGCGCGCGCGACTGCTTGGAGGTAAACGCGAGCACGAGCAGCGTGATGATATACGGCAGCATCCGGTAAAGGTGGGCGCTGATGCCGAGATTCGCGAGGGCGTACACGCCGTCGCCGTTGATATCGAGACTGGAATAGGCCGCGGCGATGCACTTGAACAGGCCGAACAGCAGCGACGCGCCGGCGATGTTCAGCGGCCGCCAGTTGCCGAAGATCATGACGGCGAGCGCGAGGAAGCCGAAGCCCGCCACGTCGCCGTTGGCGGCGCAGTTCGAGGTGGTCAGCGCGTAGACGAAGCCGCCCATGCCGGCGAGCGCGCCGGAAATGGTCGTGCCGATGTAGCGCATCCGGTAGACGTTGATGCCGAGCGAGTCCGCCGCCTGCGGATTTTCGCCGCAGGAGCGCAGACGCAGACCGAACTTCGTCTTGTACAGAATGATGGACAGGATGATGAACAGCAGGATGCACACGTAGGTCGCGAGATAGACCTTGTTCAGAAACGTGTTGCCGAGAAAGCCCAGATCGGCGTTTTTGTCAAAGCCGAGCGTGGTCTTTTTAATCATGAACCAGCTGCCCGCGTCACCGGTCGCCATCTGCAGGGTGTTCTGGTTCGCGATGATGCGGATGAGAAACAGCACCAGCGCGGGCGCCAGCAGGTTCAGCGCCGTGCCGCCGATGGTCTGATCGGCCTTGAGATTGATGGACGCGAAGCTGAGCAGCAGCGAGAAGATGGCCCCCATCACGGCGGACACCAGCATGGCCAGCAGCTCCAGCCCCTGGAGCTTGCCCCAGCTTCCGGCGGCCACGGCCGCGACGTATGCGCTGCCGGGACTCTGCATCATGTGGACAAACAGCACGCCGATGAACGCGCCGAAGATCATGATGCCCTCCAGCGCGAGGTTGATGATGCCGCTGCGCTCGGCGAACACGCCGGCCAGCGCCACAAGCATCAGCGGGACGGCATACAGCAGGATCTGCTGAATGAGAAAACTCATGCCTTCTCGCCTCCTTTCTCAGATTCCTCCGCGGGCGCGGCGACGGCCTCCTCCGCCGCGGGCAGCGTCTCGGCCGCGGCGTGCTCGGCCGCCTTCTTCCTCCTGCGGCCCAGCAGCGTCCGGATCACCAGGGAGAACGCGCTCAGATACACGATGGTGGCGATGATGACATCGGTGATGTATTCGTTGTAGGCCGTCAGATTCGTCAGCTGCAGGCCGACGATATCCAGCATGGCCATGAAGAGCGCGGAGAAGATCACGCCGATGGGATTGTTCAGCGCGAGCAGGGCCACCGGAATGCCGTTGAAGCCCGTGGAGGGGAGGGACTGATAGGTGGACCAGAAAAACTCCGTATTGCCGCTGAGATAGTACAGCGCCGCACCCGATCCCGCCATTGCGCCGGCAATGGCCATGGAGAGCACGATGTTCCGCTTGTCGCGGATGCCGGCGTACCGCGCGGCGTGGCGGTTGGCGCCGCAGGCCTTCAGCTCATAGCCCAGCGTCGTCTTGTTCATGAGGATGTACATGAGGATGGCGAACAGAATCGCGATGAGGATGCCGGAGTTGACCTGCGAGCCGGGGAAGAGCTTGTCCAGCCCCAGCTTCGGCGTTGCGACGCCGTTGAAAGTCGTCTTATAGATATAGCTGGATTTCGTGTTTTCCACGACGTTTTTGAAGTTGCTCACGTCAAAGGCCCATGTGACCAGATTCGCCGCAATCCAGTTGGTCATGATGCACGCCAGGACCTCGTTGATGTTGAGCAGCGCCTTGAACAGACCGGGAATCGCGCCCCAGGCGGCGCCGGCAAGCATCCCGCCGAGAAACGCGATGATCCAGATCAGTCCCGCGGGCACGGATGCGGACGGAATGCCCAGCGCGAGCATGAGCGTGACCATGGTGCCCATCAGATACTGGCCCGGCGCGCCGATGTTGAACAGGCCCGTCTTAAACGCGACCGCCACGGAGAGACCCGTCATGATGAGCGGCGTGGCGCGGAAGAGCATGTTGCCCAGATTGGCGGAATTGAAGCCCCAGGTGAGCGCGCCGGAGGCGGCGCGGCCGGTGCTGAAAATGCCGAAGAAAATGATGCGGATGCCTTCCCAGGCGCCCTTGAGGGAGATCTTGTCGCTGCTGAGGCCGACGATCAGGACGACGATGCCGCCGACCACCAGGCCGATCAGGATGGAGATCAGCGACGCGAGGACTTTTCGGGTGGATTCCCTGCCGAAAAAGGATTCCTTCTGCTTCATGCCGCGCCGCCCCCTTTCCCGTCGCGCTTGGCGCCCGCCATATAGAGGCCAAGCTCGGAAACCGTCGTCTGCTTTGGATCGAGCTCACCCACGAGCTCGCCCTCGTACATGACGAGGATGCGGTCGGACAGGCTCATGACCTCGTCCAGCTCCAGCGAGATGAGCAGCACGGCCTTGCCCGCGTCGCGCTGGGCGACGAGCTGCTTGTGGATGTATTCAATCGCGCCGACGTCCAGCCCGCGCGTGGGCTGCACGGCGACGATGAGCGGCTTGTCGCGGTCCACCTCGCGGGCGATGATCGCCTTTTGCTGGTTGCCGCCGGACATGCTGCGCGCGACCGTGACCGGACCCTGGCCGGAGCGCACGTCGTACTGGTCGATCAGGCACTCGGCATATTGGCGCACCTCGTCGGTGCGGATGAAGCCGCTTTTTTGGAAGCGCGGCTCCTGATAGCGCTGGAGGACCAGATTCTGCTCCAGCGTAAAATCGAGGATCAGGCCATACTTATGCCGGTCCTCCGGGATGTGGCTCATGTGCTCCAGGCGCTTGTGGATGGAGCCGTGGGTGATGTCCTGCCCGCAGAGCGAGATGCTGCCGCCGGTGGGCTTGTCCAGACCGGAGAGCCCGTAGACCAGCTCGGTCTGGCCGTTGCCGTCGATGCCCGCGATGCAGACGATCTCCCCCGCGCGCACGTCGAACGAGACGTTGTGCACGGCGTCCTTTTTGTGCAGGTGCGAGGGGACGCACAGGTCCTCCACGCGGAGCACCACGTCCGCGGGCTTCGCGTCGTCCTTATCCACCACGAGCTGGACGGGGCGGCCGACCATCATGTTCGAAAGCGCCTGCTTGTCCGTCTCGGCGGTGTTCACCGTGCCAACGTATTTGCCCTTGCGCAGGACGGTCACGCGGTCGGCCACGGCCATGATCTCGTTGAGCTTGTGCGAGATGAAGAGGATGCTCTTCCCCTCCTTGGTGAGATTCTTCATGATCTGCATCAGCTCGTCGATCTCCTGCGGAGTGAGCACGGCGGTCGGCTCGTCGAAGATGAGGATCTCATTGTCGCGATAGAGCATCTTGAGAATCTCGACGCGCTGTTGCATGCCGACGGTGATGTCCTCCACCTTCGCGTCCAGATCCACCTTCAGCCCGTAGCGCTCGGACAGCTCCTGCACCTTTTTGCGCGCTTCCTTCTTTTGCAGGAAGCCCAGCTTTGTCGTTTCCGCGCCGAGGATGATATTGTCCAGCACCGTGAAAACGTCGATGAGCTTGAAGTGCTGATGCACCATGCCGATGCCCAGCGCCGTCGCGTCGTTGGGGTTGCTGATCTTCACAGGCTGGCCGTTTTTGCGGATCTCGCCCTCCTCGGGCTGATACAGGCCGAACAGCACGCTCATCAGCGTGGATTTGCCCGCGCCGTTTTCCCCCAAAAGCGCGTGGATCTCAGACTTTTTCAGCTGCAGGGTGATGTCGTCATTCGCCTTGATGCCGGGAAACTCCTTGGTGATGTGAAGCATTTCGATCACATACTCCGGAGCGTCTGCCATGTCGCCACCTACTTTCCTCCGTGAATTGATAAAAATGAATGAAATAATTATAACGGCATTTCAGACAAATTGCAAGAACCATGTCGCGCAAAAACGGACTTTTCTGTACTTTTAAACGAAAAAG
>CACWHX010000095.1 GCA_902760845.1 Oscillospiraceae bacterium | reverse complement strand
TCAGCGTTTCTTTCCGGCTCCACCGGCTTTCTTTTCGCGCTGAAAAGAAAGCGGGTGGAATGCCTGCACTACGTCAACATCTGCGGAATATTAACGAGGACACCGGCCACAATCCAGCACCCCGCCAGCAGCGCCGCCCCCCGATCAACCAACTGCGGTATCTTAACGAGGCCACCAGCCCCAATCAACCGCCCCCGCATCCCCAACCAAAACAAAGCGGACGCTTTGTTTTGGAAAGGAAGAACGGGGGCGCGGATGCGAGGCCGTCGAGCTTGCCTCGACTGCGGAGCGGAGCAAGCCCGCCCGCATCCCCGAGCCGAAGCCCAGCGAAGCGGGTTCGGCTCGGTAAGGAAGAACGGGGAAGCGGATATGGAGCCGCCGCGCTCCGCGCGGCTGCGGAATGGAGCGCGCCCGTTCTGACGCGACGAAAGGAGAGCCTATGGAAAAATGGATGCGAACGCTGCGCGGGACGGTGCGCGTAACGGTGCGCGGCGCGCAGCCGGAGCGCGTGCTCAACGCCTGCGCGGCGGAAAACATCGCCTTTTACGACGCCACGCCCGTGACCGACTGCGCGCTCAGCATGACGATCCCCGCGCGGCGGTTTGCGCGCGTGCGGCAAATCGCGGAGCGGTGCCAGTGCGCGGCGGAGGCGCAGCCCCGGCGCGGCCTGCCGCGGGTGGTGCGCCTTGCGCGGCGCCGGCTGTTTCTGCTGGTGCTGCTCGTCGCCGCCGCCGCGGCCGCAACGGCGTCGTCCTTCTTCGTGTGGGAGGTGCGCGTCACGGGCAACGAGACCGTCTCCACCGGCACGATCCTGCGCGAGCTGGAGACGTGCGGCGTCGGGTATGGATGCTTCTGGCCGCGCATGAACATCGACCTGGTGCGAAGCGCGATGCTCCTGCGCGTCCCGGAGCTGCAGTGGCTCACGGTGAACATCCACGGCAGCTGCGCGGATGTGGACGTGCGCGAGCGGGTCGATCCGCCGGAGGTGGTGGACAACGACGCGCCCGTGGAGCTGTACGCCACGGCGGACGGCGTGATCGTGCGCATGGCGGTGCTGCAGGGCGAGACGCGCGTGCAGCGGGGCGACTTTGTCACGGCGGGGGAGGTGCTGGTGTCCGGCGCGCCGACCGACCTGCAGGGCGGCGTGCGCGGCGTGCACGCGCTGGGCAGCGTCCGGGCCCGGACGCTCTATGAGCTGACGGCCGAGCTGCCGCTGACCCGGGCGGAAAAGGTCCCCGACGGCGCCGTTCACACCCGCTGGGCGCTGATTGTGGGCAAAAAGCGCATAAATTTTTATCAAAGCAGTGGAATTCCGGAGGCGGAATGTGATAAAATTACTACTGAGTACGCATGCTCCCTTCCGGGCGTGTTCACGCTGCCGGTATCGCTCGTGCGCGAGCGGCGCCTTCCGTACGCCACGCGCGCGGCGGCGGTGACGCAGGAGGACGCGAACGCCGAGCTGGAGCAGGCGCTCATGGAGACGCTTTTGCGGCGCATCGGCGCGGACGGAGAGATCGTCTCCTCCGCGTTCACGCAGACCGCGCTGGGCGAAACGCTCGTCGTGACGCTGCGCGCCGAATGCGAGCAGGAAATCGCGGCGGAGCGGCCGTGCGGCGTGATACCCCCAACGGAGGAAGAAACAGCGAATGATCGAACAGACGATTGAAGTAGACAGAATCGAAGATGTCATCAGCGTGTTCGGGTCGTTTGACCAGAACCTGCGCCTGATCGAGACGGAGTACGGCGTGCACGTCACGGACCGCGACGCGCAGGTCCACATCACCGGCGAGCCGGAGAGCGTCGCGCAGGCGCAAAAGGCGCTGACGGGGCTTTTGCAGCTCGCGGCCAAGGGTGAGGAGATCACCGAGCAGAACGTGCGCTACATCTTCAAGCTCGTCCACGAGGGGCGCGAGCAGAAGATCGAGGAGCTCGCCGGCGACGTGGTGTGCATCACGGCCAGGGGCAAGCCCATCAAGGCCAAGACCATCGGCCAGCGCGCGTATCTCGACGCCATCGAGCGCAACACCATCACGCTCGGCATCGGCCCCGCCGGCACGGGCAAGACGTATCTCGCCGTGGCGGAGGCGGTGGCGGCGTTTCGCGCCGAGCGGGTCAACCGCATCATTCTCACGCGCCCGGCGGTCGAGGCCGGGGAGCGGCTGGGCTTTCTGCCGGGCGACCTGCAGAGCAAGGTGGACCCGTATCTCCGCCCGCTGTACGACGCGCTGTTTGAGATGCTCGGCGCGGACACCTACGCCAAGTATCTGGAGCGCGGGAACATCGAGGTCGCGCCGCTGGCGTATATGCGCGGCCGCACGCTGGACGACAGCTTCATCATCCTCGACGAGGCGCAGAACACCTCCCGCGAGCAGATGAAGATGTTTCTCACGCGCATCGGCTTCGGCTCGCACGTCGTCATCACCGGCGACGTGACGCAGATCGACCTCCCGCCGGACAAGACCTCCGGTCTGAAGGAGGCCATGCGCGTGCTCGACGGCATCGACGACATTGCCATCTGCCATCTCAGCGCGGCGGACGTGGTGCGCCACGCGCTGGTGCAGAAGATCATCGAGGCGTATGAAAAGCAGGACCGCGCGGCCGAGAAGCCGGCGGACAGGCCCGCCGCGAAAAAACCGGCGGCGCGAAGGACCGCCGGGAGGAAAAAGCCATGAGCGCGCTGTATCTGGAGCTATCGAGAAGCCGCGCGCACCTCGGCTATCCGCAGACGGCGCGGCACGTGAAAGCCGCGATCACCGCCGCGCTCGCGGCCGAGGGCATCGACGAGCCCTGCGCCGTGGACGTGCTGCTCACGGACAACGAGACAATCCGCGCGCTCAACCGCGAATACCGCGGCGTGGACCGGGCGACGGACGTACTGAGCTTTCCCATGAACACGCTCACGCCGGGGGAATTTGACGCGGCGCTGTGCGAGCGGGACTATACGCGCGGCTGCCTCCTGCTGGGGGACATGGTCGTCAGCATGGAGCGGTGCGCCGCGCAGGCGGCGGAGCTCGGCCACAGCTTCGCGCGCGAGGTGCGCTATCTCGCCGTACACTCGACGCTCCATCTGCTGGGCTACGACCACGAGGACGAGGGACCGCAGAAGCGCCAGATGCGCGCGCGGGAAAAAGCAATCCTGAAAAATTTCAATCTTTGAGGAAGCATATATGATTACAAAGACCGCAATGATTACGATCTGCGGGCGGCCGAACGTCGGCAAATCGACGCTGACGAACGCGCTCGTGGGGGAGAAAATCGCCATCGTTTCGAGCAAGCCCCAGACGACGCGCAACCGCATCAGCGCCGTGGTGAACCGGGGCGACACGCAGTTTGTGCTGCTGGACACGCCGGGCTTTCACAAGCCGCGCACGCGCCTGGACGACTATATGGCGAAGGTCGTGCGCGAGAGCGTCGCGGACGTGGACGCGGTGATGCTCGTCGTGGAGCCGATCGCGAGCGTCGGGCCGCAGGAGCGCGCGCTCATCGAGCGCATCCGGCAGACCGGCGCGCCGGCGGTGCTCGTCATCAACAAGATCGACACCGTGGAAAAGGCGGAGCTGCTCGCCGTCATGGCGGCGTACGGCGCGGCGTACCCGTTTGCCGCGCTCGTGCCCATCTCGGCGAAGAACGGCGAGGGGCTGACGGAGCTGATGGACGAGCTGCAGACCTTCGCCGAGCCGGGGCCGCAGCTGTTTCCGGACGACATGATCTCCGACATGCCGGAAAAGCAGATCTGCGCCGAGCTCGTGCGCGAAAAGCTGCTGCTGTGTCTCGACAAGGAGATCCCGCACGGCACGGCCGTGGAGGTCACGAAGTTTTCCGAGCGGGAGAACGGTATCATCGACATGGACGTGACCATCTACTGCGAAAAGGACAGCCACAAGGGCATCATCATCGGGAAGAAGGGCGCGATGCTCAAAAGGATCGGCGCCCTGGCGCGGGAGGATATTGAGGCCTTCATGGGCACGAAGGTGTTTTTGCAGACGTGGGTAAAGGTGAAGGAAAACTGGAGAGACTCCGGCGCGCTGCTGAGGAATTTCGGATATACGGAGCAATAGGGGCGAACTATGCCGCGGAACGCGAGGGGTGCGGGGTTTTGCCTGCATTTCTTTCCGCCATGCCGGAAAGAAACGCGGTGGAGCCGCAAAGAAAGGGGCGCTTTGGTCAAGGGGCTAACCGCCCCTTAACAACCCCCGTGGGCGCAGCATTCGGCAAAGGTAGCTGCCGCGTTGCGGAACGCACAGGCTGGGTGCCGGAGAATCGGTGCGGTGTGAGATACAATGCAAGCGACTAAAACTACAGCTCAGTGATGCGGTGGGGTTTTACGCACTCGGTGCGTATCTGGGCCTCTAGGTCAAGATACCCGCCAAGCCGCGTATCCCGCACCCCGCAGTACGGCGGCGCACTTGCGCCGCTCGTACGGGCGCGTCCGACCGTAGAAGAGTAAGCCCCCGGAACCGCGCGCTCTGCGCGCGGTTCCGGAAGAAGCGATGCCCACCTCCGCACCCTCAGCGTTTCTTTCCGGCTCCACCGGCTTTCTTTTCGCGCTGAAAAGAAAGCGGGTGGAATGCCCGCACTACGTCAACATCTGCGGTATATTAACGAGGACACCAGCCACAATCAAGCACCCCTTGCTCCGCACCAAGATTCCCACCAAGCCGCGTCTCCCGCACCCCGGGGTACGGCGGCGCACTTGCGCCGCTCGTACCGGTGCGTCCGACCGTAGAAAGGTAAGCCCCCGGAACCGCGCGCTTTGCGCGCGGTTCCGGAAGAAGCGATGCCTACCTCCGCAACCCCCAGCGTTTCTTTCCGGCTCCACCGGCTTTCTTTTC
>CACWHX010000094.1 GCA_902760845.1 Oscillospiraceae bacterium | reverse complement strand
GATTGGCCAAACCGCCTGCCGATTGTGCAGCGCCCTGCCTCTTATGAGGCAAGGTCATTTTACCGAAAATGCCGCGTTTTGTCAATTGTGGATAGATTCGCGTGAAAGGTGGAACCCAGTTCCACCCCAGTGCTTGACAAAACACATCCCGCTGCGTATAATGAGTATCAGAAAGGGCGCTGCGACAAGCGGTTTAGCCTAAGTAAACGTTTTCTATTGAGCAGAGCTCACAGAAGCCGTCACCGGGCTGGGTGGCGGTTTCTGCGTTTTACGGTGATCGTCACTGTGTAAGTGCCGATATGTAGCGTAATGCGCATCAGCCACACCCCCTTTCGGGGTGGATTGGCCAAACCGCCTGCCGATTGTGCAGCGCCCTGCCTCTTATGAGGCAAGGCCATTTTACCGAAAATGCCGCGTTTTGTCAATTGTGGATAGATTCGCATGAAAGGTGGAACCCGGTTCCACCTTTTTATGATTTGCAGGGCACAAGAACATCTTTATATCCATGTCCGAAAACGGCTGGATTTTTTGCGGGAATCCGGTATAATAGGACCCAAAGGGGGCGAAACGGATGGGCATGGACAGGGCCGTATTGTACGAGGCGCTGCGCTCGCACGACAGCCGATTTGACGGGAAATTTTTCGTCGGTGTCCGCAGCACCGGCATCTACTGCAGGCCGGTGTGCCGGGTGCGGCTTCCGAAGGAGGAAAACTGCACCTTTTTCCCCACGGCGGCGGAGGCGGAGCGCGCGGGCTACCGGCCATGCCTGAAGTGCCGGCCGGAGCTGGCGCCGGGAAACTCGCTGCTGGAGGCGAGCGGCGACCTCGCGGCCTCGGCCGCCGCGATGATCGAGGCATCCTGCGGGAATGACGAGCGCCTTGCGGAGCTCGCGCACAGGCTGGGCTGTACGGACCGGCACCTGCGCCGCGTGTTCGAGGCGGAGTTTCACGTGACGCCGCTGCAATACCGGCAGACGTGCCGGCTGCTGCTGGCGAAAAATCTGCTCACGGACACGGACCTGTCGGTGCTCGATGTGGCGATGGCCTCCGGCTTCGGGAGCCTGCGGCGCTTCAACGCTGTGTTTGAGCAGGCGTACCACCTGACGCCGACCGGCCTGCGCAGACAGTATCGGGCGGCCGGGCGGCCCGTGGGGCGCATCACCGTCGAGATCGGCTACCGCCCGCCGTACGAGTGGGAGCGGATGCTGGAGTTTCTGGCGGCGCGCGCGATCCGCGGGGTGGAGACGGTCCGGGATGGGGCGTATCTGCGCACGGTGCGCATTCGGGATGCGTCCGGCTGGCTGCGCGTGGAAAACCGCCCGGAGCACAGCGCGCTGGCCGTGACGCTGTCAGAATCGCTGCTGCGCGTGCTGCCGCAGACGCTGTCCCGGGTCCGGCACATGTTCGACACCGCGAGCGACCCGCAGCAGATTGCCGAGGCGCTGGCGGACATGAGGCGGCTCGACGCGCGCCTGCCCGTCTGCGGGCTTCGCATCCCCGGGTGCTTTGACCCGTTCGAGACGAGCGCGCGGGCGGTGCTGGGCCAGCAGATCACCGTCAGCGCCGCGACGACGCTGGCCGGCCGCATCTCCGAGGCGTATGGCCGCCGTGTCGAAACCGGGATCGAGGGCCTGACGCATACGTTCCCGACGGCGGAGGAGGTCCTGGAAATGGGCGGAACGGTCGAGGAGCGGTTCGGCGCGCTGGGCGTCATCGCGGCGCGGTCGCGCACGATATCGGAGCTGGCAAAGCTGTTCGCGTCGGATCGCCCGGAGCGGGCGCTCCATCCGGAGACGCTGCTCGCCATCCGGGGCGTCGGTCCCTGGACGGCGTCGTACATCTCCATGCGCGCGCTGGGAAACCCCGACGCCTTCCTCGCGGGGGACCTGGGCGTCAAAAAGGCGCTGGCGCCGCGCACGGCAAAGGAAATGGAGGCGCTGGCGGAGGCGTGGCGGCCGTGGCGGTCCTACGCCGTGCTGAATCTGTGGACGCTGTGAACGAGATGGAAAAGGAGAGAACGACCATGTACTACACGATGAAATACGATTCCCCCGTGGGGATGCTCACCGTCGCCGCGAACGAGGACGCCGTCACGGCGCTGGTGCTGGACGGGCAGAAGTATGAGGCGGAGCACCTCCCGCGCGCGGCGCGGCTGTGCGCGGCGGAGGAGGCGCCGCTGCCGCTGAAAAAGGCGCGCGCGTGGCTGGACGATTACTTTGCCGGCGGGCGGCCGGACCCGGCGCGGCTGCCGCTCGCCCCGGAGGGCAGCGAGTTTCGCCGGCGCGTCTGGCAGGCGCTTGCGCGCATCCCCTACGGCGAGACGACCACCTACGGCGCTCTGGCCGAGACGGTCGGCGGCAGTGCGCGGGCGGTCGGCGGCGCGGTCGGGCACAACCCGATCAGCATCATCATCCCCTGCCACCGTGTGATCGGCGCCGACGGAAGTCTTACAGGCTACGCCGGCGGGATCGAGAAAAAAACGCGGCTGCTGGCGCTGGAGGGCGCGCTTCCCGCGGAACACTGATGTGTCCGTTTGGAGCCTTTTCCTGTCCATTTGGAGCGGAAAAGGCTCCGATTCTGTGTAAAATAGTAGACAGTTAGCATATGCAAACGCCGAATGGCGCTTTTTTGAATCTCAGGGGTTAGCGAAAGCTAACCCACAGCAAGAAAGGAGATGACCCCTTTGAGCGTTGTCATCGTAGGCGGAAATGAATGTATGATCCGTGAATATAAAGAGCTTTGCAGGGAATACCAATGCAAGGCGAAGGTCTATCCGAAGATGAGCGGCGCGATGAAGCACATCGGCAGCCCCGATCTGCTGGTGCTCTTCACGAGCACGATCTCGCACAAGATGGTGCGCTGCGCGCTGAGCGAGACGAAGGGGCAGAACGTGCGCGTCGTCCGCTCGCACACGAGTTCCATGGCGGCGCTGCGCAGCATTCTGGAAGAGCACGCCAGCTAAAGGAGTTGTCAGCAAGATGCCGGAGGAATTGATTATACAGCAGGGCTCCCCGACGCTGGCGGGTCTGAAGACGGGCAGTCTGTTTTCCTGCCCGTACCGCTCGGAGCGGGAGCTGCAGGAGGACATTGCGCGCCTCAACCGGCGGCTCGCGCCGAAGGGCGTGTGCCTGCGCATCCTGCGGCTGCGCCGGCGGGCGCTGCTCTATCTCTACCGGCCGGGCAGTCTCCGGCGCGACCTGGCGGAGGCCGAGGTCGCCGCGATCCTGCGGGAGTATGGCTACACCGTGGACGACGCGGAGCGCTGCGTGGAGGAGCTGAGCGAACGGCTGCAGGAGAGCGGTGCGTTTCCGCATGAGATCGGCCTCTTTCTCGGCTATCCGGCGGAGGACGTGCGCGGCTTCATCGAAAACCGCGCGCAGGACTGCAAATACGTCGGCTGCTGGAAGGTCTACGGCGACGAGGACGCCGCCAGACAGCGATTCGCGGCATATAAAAAATGTACAGACGTCTACTGCTCGCAGTGGGCGCGCGGCAGGAGCATCGAGCGCCTGACCGTGCCCGAGCGATTCCATTAAAGAAAGGTTGGTTATTACAGCATGAGCAAAGTAGCAGTTGTGTATTGGAGCGGCACGGGCAACACCGAGGCCATGGCGAACGCCGTCGCGGACGGCGCGAAGGCGCAGGGCGCGGACGTTGCGCTGTTCATGGCGTCAGATTTCAGCGGCGCCGCCGCCGGGGACTACAGCGGCATCGCGTTCGGCTGCCCCGCCATGGGCGCCGAGACGCTGGAGGAGGACGAATTTGAGCCGATGTTTCAGGCGTGCAAGAGCAGCCTGAAGGGCAAGAAAATCGCGCTGTTCGGCTCCTACGGCTGGGGCGGCGGCGAATGGATGCAGAACTGGGAGCGGCTCTGCCGCGGCGCGGGTATCACGCTCGTGTGCGACAGTGTGATCTGCAATGAGGCGCCGGACGACGCCGCGCTGGAGAGCTGCAAGGCGCTGGGCGCCGCAATCGTATAAGATCGTTTCTTTTCCTCCCTCTCTTATAGCCGGAGCGGATATCATATCCGCTCCGGCTTCAGCATGGTAAAAAACGAGGTGACTTCGGTTCTGGGATGTGGTGCGGGATTGTGGCCGGTTCCTTTTATAACGTACTGCAATCATTGTCTCAGTGCAGAATCCACCCCATTTCTTTCCGTCTATTTCTTTCCGTCTTGCCGGAAAGAAACGCGGTGGAGCCGCAAAGAAAGGGGCGCTTTGGTCAAGGGGCTACCGCCCCTTAACAACCCCCGTAGATGCAATATTCGGCAAAGGATTATGCCGCGTTGCAAGTCGCACAGGCTGGGTGCCGGAGAATCGGTGCGATGTGGGATGCAATGCAAGCGACTAAAACTACAGCTCAGTGGTGCGGTGTGTTTTACGCATTCGGTGCGTATCCGACTCTCCAAGCCAAGATTCCCGCCAAACTGCGTCATATGCGCCCCGGAGTACGGCGGCGCACTTGCGCCGCTCGTACGGGTTACTCCGACCGTAGAAAGGTAAGCCCCCGGAACCGCGCGCTTGCGCGCGGTTCCGGAAGAAGCGTTG
>CACWHX010000093.1 GCA_902760845.1 Oscillospiraceae bacterium | reverse complement strand
GCGAAGCGGGTCCGATTTTGAGAAGGAAGAAGGAGCTTACGGATATGGAGCTTTCGCCGCCCCCGGCGGAAGCGGAATGCAGTTAGCTTCTTCTGACGTTGGTCCGAGTGGCGCGACTCGAACGCGCGGCTTCCACATCCCAAATGTGGCGCCCTACCAACTGGGCTACACCCGGATATTGCCTGCCGTTTGGAGCGGCGATTCAGATTCTAACACAAAGTTTAAGAAAGTTCAATGCCTTTTGCGGATTGATGTTTCGCGCGGCGTATGGTAAGATGAAGAGCGATCCAATTTCGAGGCAAACAGGAGACGCTTAGCATGAGAATGCGCAAAAAACCCAATCTGATCCCCCGCATGGAGCGCTGCGCGGACGTGCTCCTCGACGAGCCGGAGGCGCTGCGCGGCAGGTGGCTGGAGACCTTTCCCGGCTACCGCGCGCTGCATCTCGAGATCGGCTGCGGCAAGGGCCGCTTCACCGCCGACACCGCGGAGCAAAACCCGGATATCTTCCTCGCCGCCATTGAAAAAGTGCCGGACGCGATGGTCGTCGGCATGGAGCGCGTGACGGCGCGCGGCCTGCAAAACGTGCGCTTTCTCGACCGGGACGCGGCGAATCTGCTCGATCTCTTCGCCCCCGGCGAGGTTTCGCGCATCTACATCAACTTTCCCGACCCGTGGAAAAAGTCCCGGCAGCACAAGCGCCGCCTGACCCATCCGGCGTTTCTCGCGCGCTACGCGCGGCTGCTGCCCGTGGGCGGCGAGATCTGGTTCAAATCCGACAACGACCCGCTTTTCGCGTGGTCGGTCGAGCAGTTTCAAAACGCGGGCTGGGCGCTGCGCGAGCTGACGCGCGACCTGCACGCGAACGGCCCGGTCGGCGTGATGACCGATTACGAGGCCAGATTCCGCGAGCAGGGCGTGACCATCAACCGCTGCGTGGCGGTGAAAACGGAGGCCAGCGCGCTGGAGCATACCGGCCGCTGACGCCGCATGAAAAAAATCTCCGGCTGCCGCTGACGCGAGATTTTTCTTTCCCATCCGCACAGATCCGCAGCGGCGGAATGGAGACCAGCCATGCGATTTCTCTCTTGGAACGTCAACGGGCTTCGCGCCTGCGTGAAGAAGGGCTTTGAGGACACCTTCTGGACCCTGGACGCCGACTTTTTCTGCCTGCAGGAGACCAAGCTGCAGCCCGGCCAGATCGAGCTGGACCTGCCCGGGTACGAGCAGTTCTGGTGCTCGGCGGAGCGGAAGGGCTACGCCGGCACGGCGATTTTCGCCAAGGAGCCGCCGCGCGCGGCGCGGTACAATCTCGGCCTGCCGGAGTTTGACGGCGAGGGGCGCGTGATTACGCTGGAGTACCCGGAATTTTACCTCGTCTGCGTGTACACGCCGAACGCGCAGGACGGCCTGCGCCGCCTCGACTACCGCATGGCGTGGGACGATGCGTTCCGCGACTATCTCGTCGCGCTGGACGCGGACAGGCCCGTGATCGTCTGCGGCGACATGAACGTCGCGCATGAGGAGATCGACCTGAAAAACCCGAAGACGAACATCGGAAACGCCGGCTTTTCCTATGAGGAGCGCGGCAAATTCACAGAGCTGCTCGACGCGGGCTTCACGGACACGTTCCGCTATCGCTACCCGGAGCTGGAGGGCGCGTACTCCTGGTGGAGCTACCGCTTCCACGCGCGCGACAACAACGCCGGCTGGCGTCTGGACTATTTCCTCGTCTCCGACCGGCTGCGCGGGCGGATCGACAAGGCCTATATCTGCGCCGAGATCACGGGCAGCGACCACTGCCCGGTGGGGCTGGACCTGCAATGGTGAGCATCGGGACGGTGGCGCTGGCGGGCCGCGTGACGCTCGCGCCGATGGCGGGCGTGACGGACGCGGCGTTTCGCGGCGTCTGCCGCGCGCAGGGCGCGGCGCTCACGTGCACGGAGATGGTCAGCGCGCGGGCGCTGGTGTATCGGGATGAAAAAACAAAGCGGCTGCTGTTCTGCCCGCCGGAGGAGCACCCCGTCGCGGCGCAGCTGTTCGGCCACGAGCCGGACATTCTGGCCGAGGCCGCGCCCATGGCGCTGGAGTATGCCGGCGCGGACCTGCTCGATCTCAACATGGGCTGCCCCGTGGGGAAGATCGTGCGCAGCGGGGACGGCAGCGCCCTGATGCGCGACCCGGAGCTTGCCGGGCGCATCGTCGAGGCCGTTGTCCGCGCGGTGGACGTGCCGGTCACGGTGAAGTTCCGCAAGGGGTGGGACGGCGGCAGCGTCAACGCCGTGGAGTTCGCGCGCGTCTGCGAGCAGGCGGGCGCGGCGGCGATTGCCGTGCACGGGCGGACGCGCGCGCAGCTGTACGCCGGGCGCGCGGACTGGGACATCATCCGCGACGTGAAGCGCGCCGTGGGCATCCCCGTCTTTGCCAATGGGGACATTTTCTCCGGCGCGGACGCGGCGCGCATCCTGCGCTACACTGGGGCCGATTTCGCCATGATCGGGCGCGGCGCGTTCGGGGACCCGTGGCTGTTCGCGCGCGCGAACGCCGCCGTCGCCGGCCTGCCGGAGCCGCCGCTTCCGCCGCTCGCGGAGCGGATCGAAACGGCCGTGCGCCAGATCGAGACCGCCGCCGCGCAGAAGGGCGAGCGCCTGGCCTGCCTGGAGGCGCGCAGCCAGTTTTGCTGGTATCTGCACGGCGTGCCCCACTCCGGCGGATACAAGCAGGAGATCGTGCGCGTGAATACGCTGGAGGAGCTGCGGCGCATCGCGCGGCGCATCCAGCGCGAGCTGCGGGACGCATAACAGAAAGGAACCGGCATGACAAGAGAAGAGGAATACGCCGTCATCTGCCGGGTGCAGAGCGGAGACGCCAACGCATTTGAGGCGCTGGTGACGGCCTATCAAAAACAGGTATACAATCTTGCGCTGCGCACCGTGGGCAACGCCGAGGACGCCGCCGACATGACGCAGGAGGCGTTCCTGCGCGCGTATCGCTCGCTGGGCAGCTTCCGGGGCGACAGCAAGTTCTCCGTCTGGCTCTACCGGCTGACGACGAATATCTGCATCGACTTTTTGCGCAGTCGGGGCCGGCGCGGCGCCGTGTCGCTCACGGTCGGCGACGGCGAGGACGAGGACGCGCAGGAGCTGGACGTGGCCGACGAGCGGTTTGATCCCGTGCAGGCGCTGGAGCGCAGCGAGCTGCGCCGCGCGGTGCAGCGGGGTCTGGCCGCGCTGCCGGAGGACTATCGCCGCATTCTCGTGCTGCGGGAGCTGAACGGCCTGTCCTATGCCGAGATCGGGCAGGTGCTCCGGCTGGAGGAGGGCACGGTGAAATCCCGCCTCTTTCGCGCGCGCCGTAAACTCTGCGAATTTTTACAGCAGGATGGGAACCTTCCCGACCGCTTTCCGTCAAACGATGTGAAAGGGGGTGCGAAGGCGTGAAGCCCTGCGACCGCTATGAGGAACAAATCAGCGCGCTGTTGGACGGCGAGCTGCACGGCGAGGCGCGCCGCACGCTTCAGCAGCACCTGCGCACCTGCCCGAACTGTCAGGAGACCTGGCGGCTTTACCGCGACCTCTCCGCCGCGCTGGGCGAGACGGCGGTGGAGCCGCCGGCCGCGCTTACGGCGCGGATCATGGCGCGCGTGCAGGCTCCGGAACTTGCCGATCAGGCAATGTATCATTCAAAAAGAAACGGAAGAAATCAAGTTACTTTGGCTACTCCTATTTCAGAAGTTTCATGGCAGGAAGTTGCTCTTAATGCATTCAATGATATTCTTGAAACTGAGAGAGTTAATGTATCTAACGAAGTTAAACGTGATTTAACAAAGAAATTATCACTTGCAATAGAACAAAATACAAATCCTAAAGATACTTTGTATACAGTTGCAGATACATTGGCTTCAACTTATAATCCTCAGCATACTTTGGGTTCTTCAAAGTCTAAAGTTGTTATGGCAACAACTTTGGCAAGACGTTTTGAATTAGAAAAAGATGATGCGGATAAATTGCGTGTTGCAATGTTGTTATATGATGTTGGTAATTTGATGCTGCCGCATGAATTATTACAAAAGAAAGATCCGCTTACTGATGAAGAACGTGCATATATTCAAAATCATCCAAGCATAGCTGCGAATGAATTATTAAGTAATATTCCTGAAGTTAAAGATATTATTCCTATTATTGAAAAACATCATGAAAATTGGGATGGGTCAGGTTATCCTAACAAACTTG
>CACWHX010000092.1 GCA_902760845.1 Oscillospiraceae bacterium | reverse complement strand
TTTCCGGCTCCACCGGCTTTCTTTTCGCGCTGAAAAGAAAGCGGGTGGAATGCCAGCACCACGTCAACATCTGCGGTATCTTAACGAGGCAACCGGCCAAAATCAACCACCACGGCCAACGATCGCACTATGTCAACAACTGAGGTACAGTAACAAACGAACCAGCCCCAATCAACCACCCCCGCATCCCCGAGCCGAAGCCCAGCGAAGCGACTTCGGCTCGGTAAGGAAGAACGGGGGCGCGGATGCGGAGCCGTCGAGCTTGCCTCGACTGCGCAGCGGAGCAAGCCCGTTCTGACGTCGCACCCCGACGGCAAACAAAATCTACCGCCAGGCGCGCTCAGTAGTGATACACGCCGCCGCCGATAAATTCCCGCAGCATGCTCTCCGGCGCAAGCAGCGCGGGGTCCACGTCCTCAAACCGCTTCAGCGCGGGAACAATGCTGCGAATCTCGTCATATCGCTCCGCGCCCGCCGGCACAGCCTCCAGCAGCGGCTCGGCATAGTGCTTCATCACCGATACCTCGCTGGGAAACGCCGTGTCGAACTGCAGATCGGCGCGGTCCTTGAACGGAGAGATGTATTTCTTCTCGCCGCGGCGGACGTTGGCCCACATGTCCAGCGTGCCGGCGGCGTCAGTTCCGCGGAAATTATTGTCCCGCACGAGGCGGCGCAACAGACGCATCCACGTGCCCTTGAACACGAGACTGCCGTCGTCGTCCACAATCGTGGAGCGGGCGGAGATATACAGCCGGAAGGCCTCCGGCGTGTAGGCGGCGATTTCGTCGTTCAGCGCGTGGATGCCCTCGCACACCACGATCTCGTTCTCGTGCAGGCGCATGGCCCGGCCGATCGGCCCGGCCTGGATGCGCGTGACGAAGTTGTAGATCGGCAGCCGGATCTCCTCCCCGTTCGCGAGCGCGCGCAGGTGCGCGCCCAGCAGGTCCAGATCCAGGCAGGCCGGCGACTCCAGGTCGTCCTTGCCGTCCGGCGTGCGCGGGCTGGTCCTGGGGTTGTAGGAGCGATAGTAGCTGTCCATGGACAGGCTCTGGCTGCGGATGCCCCTTTGCTCCAGCACCTCGGCGATCTTCATGGCCGTGGTGGTCTTGCCGCTGCCGCTGGGCCCCGAGAGCAGCACCACCGGGCACGCCGCGGCGCGCTTTTCGATGGCGTCCGCCGCGCGCTCGATCTTGGCGGCGTACTGCGCGTCGCATGCGTCGAGAAAGGCCTTCGGGTCCGCGCGCAGCGCGCTGTTGATCTCGCTGAGTCGATAGCTCATACTGGTTCCTCCTGTTGTGATAAATCCTGCCGCATGGCCGCCGGTCCGTCACGGCGCCGCGTACCAGTCAACGATGTCCCGCTTCGCCGCGCAGACGCGCGCGATGCCGTCGATGTACTCCTTCGGGTACTTGGGGGCAAAGCCGCGCCGGATGCGCCCGCCGGGGGCGACCAGCTTCGTCGAGGCGCCGCCGCCCATCGCGACGATGCTGCAAAGCTCCTCCATGATGCAGAGATTGTAGAGATTTTCAAACCCCGGCTTCGTCCAGCCGACGTTTTCAAAGCCGCCGGACATAAACTTCTGCCGGTAAAGATAATATGGCGCGTAGCCCGCGTTCATGAGCTGGCGCGCGGCGTAGTCGAGCATCGCGCCGACATCTTCGGCCGCCGGCAGCGGCGCGGCGCTTTCCGCAAGGCCGCTGCCGCGCTTGCGCGCGAGCGTGTGCACGGTGATGTTCTCCGGCGCGAGGGCGAGCACCGCGTCCACCGTGCGGCGAAAGCCCGCCGCCGTGTCGCCCGGCAGTCCGGCGATGAGGTCCATGTTCACGGCGAAGCCCCCCACGGCGCGCGTGCGCGCGAGCGCGTCGTGGACATCCTGCGCGGTGTGTCTTCGCCCGATGGTCTCCAGCACGCGGTCGTCCATCGTCTGGGGGTTCACGCTGATGCGGCGCACGCCGTGCCGCGCGAGCGTCTCCAGCTTGTCGGGGCAGATCGTGTCGGGCCGCCCGGCCTCCACCGTGGCCTCCCGCAGCGCCGAGAGATCAAAGCCGTCCTCCAGCGCGCAAAAGAGCGCGTCGAGCTGCGCGGCGCTGAGCGTGGTCGGCGTCCCGCCGCCGACATAGAGCGACACGACGCGCAGCCCCGCCGCGCGCACGGCCTCGGCCGTGGCGTGAAGCTCGCGCAGCAGCGCGTCAAAAAACGGCTGGATGAGCGCCATGCTCTGCGCGATGCTCTGGCTCACGAAGCTGCAGTAGGCGCAGCGCGTGGGGCAAAACGGAATGCCGACATACAGGCAGATATCCCGCGGCGAGAGCGAGCGCGCCGCGTCCAGCGCGGCGTGCGCGGTGCGCAGACAGAGCGCCGTCCGCTCCGGCGAGACGTCAAATTCCGCGCGAAAGCGGCGCGCGGCCGCGCGGTCGGACAGGCCCTGCGCGAGCAGCGCCTCCATGAGCTTCCCGGGGCGGACGCCCGTGAGCGCGCCCCAGACCGGCGGCGCGACCCCGGCGCGCAGCGCGGCGCGGTAAAACGCGCGCTTGACCGCGCGGGAGAGCAGGCGGTCCTCGGTCACCGCGTCCGTGAGCGCGGCAATCGGCACAGTCGCGCGGCCGCGGCAGACCGCCCCGTCCCGGCGCAGCCGGCACGTCACGGTGGCGACCCGCGCGCCCCGGTGCAGCGCGATCGTCACGCCGTCCCCGGGCGCGGGCGCGTCGGGATATTCCGGGCGCTCGTCGGGAAACAGCGTGAGCAGCATCTGCTCCGCCGCGTAGCGGTAATCGTGGCCGATGAGATAGAGCTTCATGTCAGAAATCCTCCGAGCAGAGGGCGCGGCGTCATCGCCCGGCGGCCCCGTCGCAGCCGGCGCACACCGGCGTCCCCCGACGCCGCGAAAAAAGAAAAAGCAAAAAACCAGCAGCCCGACGCGGGCCGCGCAATTCTCCCCATGAACAGAGCAGGAGAGATTGAACCATCCCTCCAATTTTCATTCTAGCAAGGATTTCCCGCCTTGTCCATAGCCAAAATGCACGAAATGAGACAGCCGGTCCGATAACGCGAGCCGCGCCGGACGGTGAGTTTTCCACAGTTTCAACAGGTTGTGGAAAACTTTTTCTTTCTTTAACATTTCTTTCTTTCGAGAGTAAAAAGTTTGCTGTTTCTCCGTACGATCGTACAGGGTACGGTGCGGTACGGTACGGTATGGTATGGTAGGCGCGTGACCGTCACGCTCCGTCACGCCCGGATCGCGAGAAAAAAAGCGTGACAGCCTCCGGCAAAGAAATACCCCCTGACGCGGTTTGTTTCCCGCGTCAGGGGGCGAATGGTTTTTTCATCGTTTCCCGCCGGGCTCGCCGGCCGGGCCTATGCGAGCTGCGCGTCCTTGCCGAGGACGCCGGCGATATATTCCGGCACGGCGCTGCGCTCGATGCCGAGCGCCACGGCCAGCTCGCCGTGGAGCATCTCCTCCGCGCGCTTCATATACCGCTCGTCCACAAGACCCATCTTCTTGCCGCGCTCCGAAAGCGCCACCCGCTTGGCGTAGGTGTTGCGGATGAGCTGCAGGAGCCCCTCGCAGCTGTAATTCTGCAGCCGCTGCTGGTAATACTCGTTCAGAAAGCGAAGGTTGCTGTTTTCGTAGATGACCGTCTCCATCGCCGGGATGCCGCGAATGAGCGCCAGCGCCGCCTCGCGCGTGATGACCGGGCGCATGAACACCTTCGCGTCCACGGGCGTGAAGATTTTCCCCTCCCGATAGAGGGGCGAGAGCGTATAATACTGCCGCTGTTTATTGACGCCGGCGATTTTCGGCACGCCGATTTCCTCCACGCGGCAAACGCCTTCTCCACCGTAAACAATCAGATCCCCGATCTGGTACAACGCGCGCGCCTCCCTTCGCATTCATCATAGAATCTGGTAGTATTTTAGCACACTTTTTTTATTTTTGTAAGCATTTTTTAAATTTTTTATGCAAAACCCCTTGATTTTTTTCGCAGAACGAATATAATTCATGGTTTACAGGTACAAAAGGCGCAAAAAGATCCCCCACTTTTCTGAAATGGAGGATCTTTTTTGTATGGTAAAAGAGGCCCGGAGATGCGGGTTCGGCTCGGAGATGCTTGGTGCTGGATTGGGGCTGGTGGCCTCGTTAATATTCCGCAGTTGTTGACGTGGTGCAGGCATTCCACCCGCTTTCTTTTCAGCGCGAAAAGAAAGCCGGTGGAGCCGGAAAGAAACGCTGGGGGGTGCGGAGGTAGGCATCGCTTCTTCCGGAACCGCGCG
>CACWHX010000091.1 GCA_902760845.1 Oscillospiraceae bacterium | reverse complement strand
AATTCAAAAGGCATGTAAATACGTAACAAATCACGTATTTATAAGAGAAACGGAACCATCTACGGCTCCGTTTCTGCATTTTCATGTGGCAAACTCGGGACATAGCACATCGGTCGGTTTTTCGCAAGCCTCACGCGCCGGCCAGCGCGAACGTCTTTTCCGTGTCGATGTGCCCGTCGTGGTCGGTGCCGGGCGGATTGTCTGGCATGTCGTAGGCGTAGTGGAGCGTATCCGCGCCGCGCGTCAGGTCCGTGACGGCGCAGGTCTCGCTGTAGCCGACGGCGGGCGCGCCGCCGGTCCAGACCGTGCGCGTGCGCGTGACGGTGACGGCGTCTCCGTCGCGCGTGAAGCGGTGGCACAGCAGCCCGGCGTCGAGACAGACCTCGCAGATCGTGAGCGTGTCCCCGCCGGCGAGGAACATGTCGATCGCCCCGACGTTTCGCATGGGCGCGGCGCCGTCCACCCCGCAGACCGCCGCGGACGGATACGCCGCCGCGATGGACGCCGCGAGCTCCGTCAGCGCGTCCTGCGGCAGAGCAATGCCGTACCGCCAGGCATCGCTCGCGGTCTGCGCCGCGTCGCGGCAGACCTCCGTCATGCGCAGCGCCTCCGCCTCTGCGGTGTCGGCGGCGTCGGCCTGCGCGGCCGGCTTTGTCCGCGCCGCGTGGCTCAGGGCGGCCGCCAGCGCCGCGAGCAGCAGCACGGCGGCGAGCGCGGGCAGCACGGCGCGCGAGCTTCGTTTCAATGCGGCGCACCTCCTTCGCGCGAAAATCCTTTCCGCACGAGTATAGCACACCGCCCCGGCGCACCGCAAGGCGCGCCGCGCGAAGCGGATTGACAGCTTGCGGGTGTTGTGGTATACTGATGTCGTAAACGAAACAAAACGTTTCTGATACGGAGGGTTTTTCTCATGCGCAGGAAGGACGAATCGACCAAGCGCAGGATTCTGCGATATATCGACACGTACTACAGCCAGAACGCCGCGCCGCCGTCCGTGCGGGACGTTGCGGACGGCGCCGGCGTCGCGCTCTCCACGGCGCACCGCTATCTCGTCGCGATGCGGGAGTCCGGCGAGCTGGACTATGCCGGCCGCCGGGGCATCGGCACGCCGCGGATGCAGAAGGAGGCGCGCATGATGAGCGCGCCCGTACTCGGCTCCGTGCGCTGCGGCCCCGGCGAGTGGGAGGAGGAGGCCGTGCTCGAATACATCCGCCTGCCGGCGTCGTTTTACGGCGAGGGGGAGTTTTTCGTCCTGGTGGCCAAGGGCGAGTCGATGACCGGCGCGGGCATCTGCCCCGGCGACTATGTAGTCGTCCGCCGGCAGCGGACCGCGAAGGACGGCGACCTGGTCGTCGCGCTCTATGACGACGGGCTGAGCAGCCTGAAAAAGCTCGTGCGCGCGTCCGGCCGCGCCGTGCTCCGCTCCTGCAGCGACGACGCGGAGGCGTACCCGGACATCCCCGTGCGCGAGCTGCAGATTCAGGGCGTCGCCGTTGGCGTGATGCACCGGTTTTGACCGGAGGCGCGCCATGGACGACCGGACTTATCTCTGCATCGACCTGAAATCGTTCTTCGCCTCCGTCGAGTGCGTGGAGCGCGGGCTCGATCCCATGACGACGCGGCTGGTGGTCGCCGACCCGGAGCGTTCGGAGGGGACCATCTGCCTCGCCGTGTCCCCGGCGCTGCGGCAGCTCGGCGTGCGCAACCGCTGCCGGGTGTTTCAGATCCCGAAGCACATCGACTATATCATGGCGCCGCCGCGCATGCGGAAATACATCGACTACGCGGCGGAGATCTACGGCATTTACCTGCGCCACATCGCGCCGGAGGACATTCATGTGTACTCCATCGACGAGGCGTTTCTCGATGTGACGCGCTATCTGCCGCGATATGGCTTCACGCCGCGGGAGATGGCCCTGTTCCTGATGGAGCAGATTCACACGCGGCTCGGCATCCGCGCCGCCTGCGGCGTGGGCACGAACCTGTATCTGGCGAAGATCGCGCTGGACATCACGGCAAAGCGCGCCGCGGATTTCATCGGCATCCTGGACGAGGCGGCCTACCGCGAGACGCTGTGGGACCACCGGCCGATCACGGATTTCTGGCGCGTCGGAGCGGGCACCGCGCGCCGCCTCGCGCGCCTGGGGATCGACACCATGCGCGGCGTCGCGCGCGCGGACGAGGACGCGCTCTACCGGGAGTTCGGCGTGGACGCGGAGCTGCTCATCGACCACGCCTGGGGCCGCGAGCCGACCACCATCGCCGACATCCACGCCTACCGGGCGAAGAGCGCCTCCCTCACGAGCGGGCAGGTCCTCATGCGGGACTATACCTTTGCCGAGGGAAAGCTCATCGTCCGGGAGATGCTCGACGCGCTCTGCCTGGACATGGCGGCGCAGCACGTGGTCACAAAGTCCGTCTCCCTGGCGGTGGGCTATTCCGGCCGCTTCCGCGCGGAGCCGGCCAAGGGCACGGCCCATCTCGACGCGGAGACCTGCGCCGACCGGGCCATCATCCCCGCCGTGCTGCAGCTCTATGAGCGCATCGTGGACCGGAGCAAGGGCATTCGCCGCGTCACGCTCAGCTGCAACGATCTCGTCGCGGAGTGCGCGCAGGAGCAGCTGTCGCTGTTCGACACGGCCGACCACGCGGCGCTGGAGAAAAACCGGGCCATCCAGCAGGCCGTGCTGGAGATTCGGCAGAAATACGGCAAGAACGCCGTGCTCAAGGGGATGGACCTGGAGCCGGCGGCGACGGCCAGAGAACGCAATGGGCAGATCGGGGGTCATAAAAGTGGCGAAGCAGATTCGGGCGCGCATGCCGGTCGCCGACCGCGCGAAGCAGTTCGCCCCGTTCTCGGCGCTGCGGGGTCTTGACGCGGCGCTGGAGGAAAAGCGCCGCGCGCTGGAGCGGTCCGGCCGGCGCACGCTCTCCGAGGAGAGCGCCGAGGCGCTGGACCGCCGCCTGCGCGGGCTCACGCCCGGCGTGCGCATCACCGCCGTGTATTACCGCAACGGCGAATACCACGCCGCCGCCGGGGCGGTGCGCCGGGTGGACGGCGTGCGCCGCGTGCTGCGCATCGACGACACGGAGATCGCGTTTGACGATCTGTTTGAAATCACAGACGATCAGGGAGAATGAACGCCGATGGCAAACATCCAGGAAATCACCGACTTTTCCGCGCCGGAGCTGGACGTGTACGCCCGGCTGACCGAGCGGCAGCTGCAAAACCGGCGCGCGCCGGACGAGGGGCTTTTCATCGCGGAGAGCCCCAAGGTCATCGACCGCGCGCTCGACGCCGGGTACGAGCCGGTGTCGCTGCTGATGGAGCGCAGCCACGTGCAGGGGCAGGCGCGGGAGATTATCGCGCGCTGCGGGGAGATCCCGGTCTACACGTCCGACCTCGAGGTGCTGACGCGGCTGACCGGCTTTCCGCTGACGCGCGGCGTGCTGTGCGCCATGCGGCGCCGGCCGCTTCCCGCCGTCGGGGACGTGTGCGCCGGCGCGCGGCGCCTCGCCGTGCTGGAGGATATCATGAACCCCACCAACGTCGGCGCGATTTTTCGCTCCGCCGCGGCGCTCGGCATCGACGCCGTGCTCCTCACCGCCGCGTGCAGCGACCCGCTGTACCGCCGCGCGGTGCGCGTCAGCATGGGCACGGTCTTTCAGGTGCCGTGGACGCGCATCGGCGGC
Organism: Oscillospiraceae bacterium; assembly: GCA_902760845.1. GTDB lineage: Bacteria > Bacillota > Clostridia > Oscillospirales > Oscillospiraceae > CAG-103. Next base: position 587 of record CACWHX010000091.1, on the reverse strand, counting down.
GCGCCGGCGGACTGGCCGCGGGCGGGCATGGCGCAGCTGCGGTCCATGGGGTTTCAAACCGTCGCGCTCGCGCTGAGCGACCGCGCCGTCCCCATCGACGACGCGCGGCTCCTGGTGGAAGAAAAGCTCGCCCTCGTGCTGGGCACTGAGGGCGAGGGCCTGGCCGCCGGGACGATTGCCGACTGCGACTATACCGCGCGAATTCCCATGTCGCATGGGGTGGATTCGCTGAACGTGGCCGCGGCCAGCGCCGTCGCCTTCTGGCAGCTCTGCCGGCGATGAAAATATGCGGGCAGTGTAACCCCGTTCTTCCCTTCCGGGCCGAAGCCCAACGCAAGTGGCTTCGGCTCGGTTTGTTTGTTGCGGGTGTGGGGGTTGACGCGGTGCGGGGTTGGCGGGGTGCGGCGTGCGGTGGGTGCGGGATTGTGGGATTGGCGGGGTGCGAGATTCTGCCTGGTCTCTTCGTTACTGTACCGCAGTTGGTTGGTCGTACTGCAGGCATTCCACCCGCTTTCTTTTCAGCGGATGCGTTATCATATCAAGTGCAACACGAAAAAAGAAGACAACTCATGAGAAATCCTGTACAA
>CACWHX010000090.1 GCA_902760845.1 Oscillospiraceae bacterium | reverse complement strand
CATGTTGTCAAGCAAAAAATTTTTATAAAATTTTTTCCATTCCCATGTTCGATGCGGTGCTATTAAATATAGCACCGCAGCACAGGAATTGTCAATCCCCTTTTTCATTTTTCGGGGCCGATTGCGGAAAAGCGCCGCCGGGATCGGATGCCCGATTACTATAGCACCCGAATCGACCCGTGTCAACAAGTTTTTTTGCTTTTTTTGCAAAAAATTTTTTCCAGTTTTTGTGCCGCTAAATATTGTGGTTTTGACCGGGCATACTACCCAACATGTTAGATTACCAATCTCCCCCATCCAACGCGGATGCGCCACATCCGCGCCCGCAGCCGACCTATGCCGCGCCGATTCAGGCGGAGGCGCTGCAGGAAATTTTTTCGGACTGCGATGATTTTGAACTCCGCCCGGTTCGCGTCGGCCTGCGCGCGGGAATCGCCGTATCCGTCTGCTGGCTGGACGGCGTCGTCTCCAGCGGCGACGTGTCGGAGGACGTGCTCCGCCCGCTGACGGACAGCGACCGGCTCGCGGCAGTACGCTCCTCGCGCGAGGCCGCGCGGCTTGTCGAGCAGGGCGCGGTCTACCGCTGCAGCACGAAAACCCGCACGGAGACGGACGACCTCGTCGCCGATCTCGCCGCGGGCCACGCGGCGGTGATCTTCGAGGCGTTGCGCCTCGCCGTAACGTTTGAGGTCAAGAGCACCGACACGCGCCCCGTCGCGGAAGCGAAGATCGAAAAATCGGTCAAGGGCGCGCGCGACGCCTTTGTGGAGACGCTGCGCACCAACACCGCGCTGGTGCGCCGCCGCCTGCGCACGCCAGGGCTGAAGATCCGGCAGACGCCGGTGGGCCGCCAGTCGCACACGCAGGTAGCGGTGCTGTATCTCGACGGCATCGCCGCGCCGGAGCGCGTGCAGGCGGTGCTGGATAAGCTCGACGACATGGACATTGAGGCGCTGGTCGGCGTCGGCGATCTGGAGCCGTACCTGATCGAGCACCCCCACTCGCCGTTTCCGCAGCTTGGCCACACGGAGCGCCCGGACAAATTCGCCGCCGCGCTGCTGAACGGCCATATCGGCCTGATCGCGGACGGGCTGGCCGTCGGTCTCGTGCTGCCGGGGACGCTGCCGCTTCTGATGCACGCGCCGGAGGACCACGCCGACCAGTATCTGCTGGCGTCGGGGCTGACGCTGCTGCGCTATCTCGCGCTGCTGCTGTCGCTGACGCTCCCGGCGCTCTATGTCGCGATTGCGATGTACCACCAGGAGATGATCCCCTCGAAGCTCCTGCTTTCCGTAATCAAGTCCGAGCAGGAGGTGCCGTTTTCCGCGCCGGTCATCATTTTGTGCCTGCTCGTCGCCTTTGAGCTGTTGCAGGAGGCCGGACTGCGTCTGCCCTCATCCGTCGGGCAGACGGTGTCGATCATCGGCGCGCTGCTCGTGGGCGAGGCGGCCGTGACGGCCAAGGTCGCAAGCCCCATCGCCATCATCGTCGTGGCGCTGGCCGGCATCGCGGGCTACAACGTGCCGAATCAGGAGCTGAGCGCGACGCTGCGGTTTCTGCGTATGGCGCTGGTGCTGGCGGCGGTGCTCGCGGGCATGTTCGGGCTCACGGCGGCGCTGGCCATGCTGATCTGGTATCTCTGCACGCTGGAAAACGCGGGCGTGGCCTATCTCCACCCCTTTGTAGACAGCGAAAAGAGCCCCCTCTTCCGCACGCTGCTGCGCCGGCCGCAGCAGGATTACAAGTTTCGCGACGACGCGCTGGTGCGGCAAAACCGGCGGCGGCAAAAATAAGCCGGTCGAAGCCCCGGTTCTTCGACAGGCTCCGCGAAACGCTGTTTCGCAATCGACCGGCTCACGATTTTATATAAGGAGGTGCGTCCCCATGCGTCGATCTCGTCTGCTGCCGTTGCTGCTGGCGCCGCTGCTGCTCTGCTCCGGATGCAGCGGCAGCGCGGTCTGGGCCAATCCCCGGCAGCTCGAGCAGATTCAGTTGATCCAGACGGTTGGCGTCGATGCGGACGGCGACGACGTGCGCCTGAGCGTCTCCACCGGCAAGCCGATGGGCGACGAGGCGCCGCTGCGCATGACGCAGGCCGCGCCCTCGCTGGAACTCGCGATGGACCGGCTGCAGAGCTACGCGGCGAACGCCTCGCTCTTTTACGCGCATACGCGCTTTTTGGTGGTGGGCGAGGACGCGGCGGCGGCCGGCGTCGCGCCGTATCTCGACTTTGTCTCCCGCGATTCGGACATGCGCCTGAGCACGCCGATGTTCCTTCTGCGCGGCGGCACGGCGCGGGACGCCGTGCTCGAGACGGGCGATGACAAGACGGACATCACGGAAAATCTCTCCGCCATGCAGCAGGACATTGCCCAGCAGGGCACGAGCCACGCCTTCACCTGCAGCGAGATCATACAGTCGCTCGCCACGTCCGGCAGCGCGCTTGTCTGCGCCGCCCGGCGCGTGCCGCAGCCCGACCGCCCGGAGGCGGGCGACACGCTGCTGCCCTGCGGCTACGCGATCCTGAAGGACGGCGCGCTCGCGGGCTTCATCTGTGATCCGATGGACATGGGCGTGAATCTGCTGCTGGGGCTCGGCGGCCACGGCGACATTCTCCTGCGCGACGCGAACGGCGACGCCGTGACCGTGGCGGTGGACAGCAGCAAGGGCGGCTTTCGGCCCGTGTGGGGCGCGGACGGCACGCTGCGGCGCATCGACGTGACGCTGCAGGTCCGCGCGGCGGTGCAGGAGCTTGCGGGGACGACGCGGCTTTCGGACGAGGCGGTGCGCGCGCAGCTGGAGGCGGCGCTCGCCGAGACGGTGCGCGGCTGGGTGTCGGCGCTGCTGGAGCAGTCGCAGACGCTTGCGGCCGATTTTCTCGGCATCGGCGGGATCCTCGGCGAGCGGTATCCCGCCAAATGGCAGCGCGTCCGCGCGCAGTGGCCCGCGCTTCTGCCCACGATGGACTTTCAGGTCTCCGTGGAGGCGGAGATTGAGCGCACCTTTGACCTGCAGGATCCCGTCCCCGTCACGGGAGGTGCGCCATGACCGGCGCCGGACTCACGCGGCGGCAGTATTTCCTGCTCTGCTCGCTCGCGGTGCTCTCGCCGCTGCTGCGCCTCGTCCCGCAGGAGACCGCCGCCTATGCCGGGAACGTCTCGTGGCTTTGCGCCGCGGCGGCATATGGGCCGCTGCTGCTGTTCGGCCTGCTGCTGAACGCCATGCTGCGCGCACGCCGCCCCGGCGAGGGGATGGGCGAGCTGATTCTGCGCGCGCTCGGCCCCGTGTTCGGCCGGGGGCTGCTTGCGGTGTACGCGCTGTGTTTTTTGCTGTACGCGGCGTTTTTGCTGCGCAGCGGCGCGGATCGGTTCCTGACGTCGGTGTCCATTTTTCGCAGCGCGTGGCCCTATGCGGCAGTCCTGCTGATCCTCGCGCTGTTCGGCGCGCTCGGCGGGCCAAAGCCGTTGTTTCGCGCGGCGGAGATCTTCTATCCGGCGCTGATGGCGCTGCTGCTGTTCGCGCTGCTGTTTGCCCTGCCGCAGCTGCACGTGCGGCGACTGTTCGCCGTCTCCGCGGCGGACGCGGCGCCGGTGCTGCGCGGCGCGGTGCCGCTTTTGAACATCGGGTGCGGCATGCTGTTTTACCCCACGTTTTTTGAAGGGCGCGTGTCCGCTCTCGAGGGGCGCGGCGGCGCCGTGGCGGGGTGGCTTGCGCGGCTCTGCCTCCTGGCGGCGGTTTTGAACGCCGTCGCGGTCAGTATGCTGGGCGCGTCGCTCACGGCGCATTTGAGCTATCCGTTTTTCACAATGCTGCGCAACGTCAGCATCTTTCACGCCGTGGAGCGGTTCGAGGCGCTGATCGTCGGCATGTGGGTGCTGCCGGATTTCGCGCTGCTCGCGCTGATGCTGCTGCTCGCCTCGGGCGCCGCGCGCACGGTGCTCGGCTGCCCGCCGAAAAACGACGGCGGCGGGCGGCTGTTTCGGCTGGAAAACGGGCGCATTGTGATCTGGATATGCGCGGCAGCCGTGTTCGTGCTCGCGCAGCTGCTCACGCCGAACGCCTTTACGCTGCGGGAATGGTCATGCCGCATCATCCCGGCCGCCACGCTCATCCTCACCGCCGGCTGCGTCCCGGTGATCTTCCTGATCGGAAAGCTGCGAAAGACACTATAATAAAAAGCGTCTGTAAAAAGCGCCGAGCCAGAGATAACGGAGTGCGGGATTGGGGCTGGTGGCCTCGTTAATACACCGCAGTTGTTGAACGTACTGCCGGCATTCCACCGGCTTTCTTTTCGCGGGCGAATTGTCAAGTGAAGTGCAACAGGTTATGAGAAAAGACCTCATAGG
>CACWHX010000089.1 GCA_902760845.1 Oscillospiraceae bacterium | reverse complement strand
GAACACTCCTGTTCTGGTTTGTTTGGTCACACACCATTGTACAGGATTTCTCATGAGTTGTCTTCTTTTTTCGTGTTGCACTTGATATGATAACGCATCGCTGAAAAGAAAGCGGGTGGAGCCGGAAAGAAACGCTGAGGGTGCGGTGGTAGGCATCGCTTCTTCCGGAACCGCGCGCTCTGCGCGCGGTTCCGGGGGCTTACCTTTCTACGGTCGGACGAGCCTGTACGAGCGGCGCAAGTGCGCCGCCGTAGTGCGGGGTGCGGCGTCAGAACGGGCGCGCTCCATTCCGTAGCCGCGCTTGCGCGCGCCGGCTCCATATCCGCTTCCCCGTTCTTCCTTACCCAAAGCAAATCCTCCGATTTGTTTTGGTGAGGAGCGGCAGCGGCGTGAGCGAGCTTTCCCGCTTGCCGGGGAAGCGCACGATATAGAGCTTGCCGCGACGTGGCGAACGAGGGCAAGGAATGCAGCGCAAGCCCCGCCTGTCGGCAAACTTCGTTTGCCGACAGCGAACCGGCCCCGGTCATTCGACCGGGGCCGGTTCGCTTGGCTTTTTTATTCATGAACAATGAGCTCCAGCACGTCCGGGCGGGCGTAGTGGCCGCAGGGGTCGTGCTCCATGCGGCTCGTATAGGTCTGCCGCAGGTCGAGATCGGCCACGATGAGCGCCTCCTCGTCCCAGACCGGCTCGGTCACGTAGTGGCCGAAGGGGTCGATGACGCAGCTGCCGCCGCGGCAGATTTGCTCCGGCAGGATGGCTACGTCGCGCTCGTAGGTCTGCAGGTCCTTCGGATAGGACGCCTTCGTGATGAGCATGTCGCTGTTGATGAAAAAGCACTTGCCCTCCAGCGCGATGTGGCAGATGGTGTGCTGCCACTCCGGATTGTCGTTCGTGTTCGGCGAGACGTACAGCGTCACACCCTTTTCATAGAGCGCCGCGCGCGCCAGCGGCATATAGCTCTCCCAGCAGATGAGGCTGGCCATCGGCCCCCACGGCGTCTCCGCCACGGGGAAATAGCCCCGGTTCGCGTCGCCCCAGACCACGCGCTCGCTGCCGGTGGGCTTCAGCTTGCGGTGCACCGTGAGCAGCTCGCCCTCGGGCGAGAAGATGAGGTTGCTGTTGTAGAGCGTGCCGGTCTGCGCCTCCCGCTCGGACACGCCGATGCTCAGATAGGCCCGCGCCCGCGCGGCCGCCGCGGCGAGCGCCGCCGTCTCCTCCCCCGGCACGAGGATGGACGCCTCGTAATACCGCTGCCAGTCGGTGCGCCCCGGCTCGTTTCTCTGTCCGACGGAGAAGCCGAAGTTCATGCCATAGGGATAGCCGGGGATGAACAGCTCCGGAAACACGATCAGCTCCGCGTCGCGCTCCGCCGCGCGCGCGATATACTCCAGCGCCTTTTCCACGCACGCGGCCTTGTCAAACAGCGCCGGCTCCGCCTGTACCAGCGCGATCCGGCAGGTTTCCTTCAATTGCTTCATGAGGGTTTCACTCTCCTTATTCTTCGTGAACGATGCGGTCGATCAGCGCCGCAATGTGGATCTGCATCACGTCCATGCACGGCACGGGCGGCTCCAGCCCCGCGAACAGCAGCGGCAGCTCCGTGCAACCCAGCACAACGGCCTCAATCCCGTCCTCCTCCGCCATGCGGCGCACGATCCGCAGAATCTCTGTCTGTGTCTCCGGCACGATGCGGCCGTATTCCAGCTCCTGCTCAATCTTCTCGCCGATGTATGTCCGCTCCGCCTCGTTCGGCGTGACGACGGAAATCCCGCTCGCTGCAAAGGGTTTTTGGAAAAAGTCGCCGGTCATCGTGGGATACGTGCCAAGCATGCCCAGCCTGGCACAGCCCTGCCGCCGCGCGAAGGCGCAGCTCGTCTCCACCATGCTCACAAGCGGGATCGGCGAGCGCGCCTGGAGCGCGTCAAACACGATGTGCGGCGTGATGCCCGTGAGCGCTGCAAACTCCGCGCCGGCGGCGGCAAGCCGCTCCACGCCCGCGGCGAGATCCCGCGTCAGCGCGTCATACTCGCCCCGGGCGCAGAATCCGAGCACATCGAACACGTTTAGGCTCTCGATCGTGAGATTCGGAAACACCGTCTCTCCCGCCCGCTTTTGCACGCCGTAGACGATATCATGATAATACACGACGGTGGACTCCGGTCCCGTGCCGCCGATCAAACCCAGTTTTTTCATATTTACACCTCGCCTGTATCATCAGAAGGGCGGATGTTCAGTCAAACGTCAGGCCGCCGTCCACGTCGCTGATCTCGCCGTTGACAAACCCGGCGAGATCGCTCAGATAAAACACCGCCGGGTACGCCGCCTCCAGCGCGGTCGCCGGGCGGCGCAGCGCGACCATGCCCCGCAGGCGGTCGTAGTTCTCCTCGTCCACCAGATGGTTAATCATCCGGCTGTCGGTCCAGCCAGGACAGACGCCGTTGCAGCAGACGTTGTATGGCCCGCCCTCCTTGGCCACCACCTTGGTCAGGCCGTTCAGCCCCGCCTTGCTCGTGGCGTAGGCGCCCCGGCCCATGAGTCCGCCGCCGACCTTTCCGGCTACGGACGAGACGTTGACGATCCGCCCGTAGCGGTTCGCCTTCATGTGGGGGTAGACCGCCTGAATGGCGGCGAACACGCCCGTGAGATTGATTGCGAGCGTCCGGTCCCACTCCGCCTGCGTGATCTCCTCAAACACCGTCGTGCTCAGCACGCCGGCGCAGTTGACCAGCCCGTGGAGCTGGCCGAATTCCCGGATGATCTCCGCAAAGCCCGCGCGGATCGCGTCCGGCGAGGAGAGGTCCATGACCCGATAGCAAAACAGCGCGTCCGGCAGCGACGCCGCCATCTCCCGCAGCGTCTTTTCGTCGATGTCGATGGCGCAGACCCGCCCGCCGCAGGCGACGACCGTCTCCGCAATCGCTCTGCCGATGCTGCCGGCGGCGCCGGTGATGATGTAGTTTTTCCCGCTGAAATCAAAGCCTATCATGCGCTTCCTCCTGATCAGCCCTTCGTCCGGCGCGCCCCGCGGCGGGCCGGACGCGCCCGCGCCGGGCGGCAAGGGCCGCGTTTTCCCCTATCTTATCATTTCATCCGCGCACTTGCAATCTGTTTTTATCCGGCGCGCGAGGTGGTCCCGCCCCTGCCCGACCCGGCCTCTCGCGGTTCACGCCGCCTGCGCAATCAGCAGATACAAAGGGCCGGACAGGACGATCAGGCTCGCTCCGAAAACAAAAAACATCGTCACCAGAAAGGAATTGGCGACCGGCCGGCCCGCGTAGTTTACCCGCGGGTTGCGCGGGTCATAGTACACCCGCAGCCGCGACTCCAGGGGCCACAACTGCTGCGCGAGCCCCTTCAAATTTGCGCCCGGCCCCCGCGCAATGTGGAGATACCCCCGCTCATCCTCCCACGCCTCCGCCTTCTTCGGAAGCGGCGTCCGCGTGACTTTGTATCCGTTGAACTGCTTCTGACAGAGGTATGTCTCCCCCTCCGCCTCAAACGCGATGACGGGCGCCATTCGGTCTCTGCCCGGAAATGCGTAGCGGACGACCCTGCCGTCCGCCATGGCGGAGCAGCGCGCCGTCCGGCTCCTGACCCGCCCCCGCAGCAGGATGGCGGCCAGGAGCAGCATGATCCCGCTTCCGCCCATGATTGCAAGCACAAGGCGCGCGACTGTCTGCTGTGGCATACACGTCCCCTTTCTCCACAGATTCGCTTCACGCTCCCTGCGCGGCCAGCGCAAGCGTGGAGACGATCTCTCCATCCTGTATGACGACCTGGACGCCGTCCAGATAAAGCCCCTCGTTTTCCGCCCCGGTGACAACGGAAAAATGGCGGGAGCAAAAGTCGCGATAGATCCGCCTGATCCCGAAGGCTTCGTTCGGCGCGGCGGCCATGACGGCGTCGAATCGCTCCGCATCCAGATACGTGAACCCGCCGTTGAAGGACTGCGGCCAGGGGCTTTCCCTCAGCTTCTCCATGTAGGCCTCCATCGCCTCCATGATAGAGAGAAGCTCGTAATTGTCGTTTTTAATCAGCAGCAGCGTGTCCGCCTGCGCGCGCACCAGAAGCGGCTCCTCGCCCGCCTCCAGATGTTCCACCTCGGCAAGGACCAGAAAATCGTCCTCGTCAAAGTAATCGCGGAAGAACACCCGCATTTCCTCCTCATAGGCCGGCTCGGCGAGCTTTTCCGGATAGTTGTCGGAAAACTCCGGCGCGTCCGCGTCCTCTACCTCCACCGTGATCTTCAGGTCCTCCGAGTCCCCCGGGGCCAGGAAGTACACCTGCCGGTTTCCCGAGTTTGACTGATACTGAAAATCGACGTCCGGATACTTCGCCTCAAGATACTGCAAACTGAGAGCTCAGCATAGAAATGCTTCAGCTTTTTTTCGGTTCGTTCGATGCAGCGCCTGAGGCTGCTTCACTATTCTGCTGATTCA
>CACWHX010000088.1 GCA_902760845.1 Oscillospiraceae bacterium | reverse complement strand
CATTTCTTTCCGTCTTGCCGGAAAGAAACGCGGTGGAGCCGCAAAGAAAGGGGCGCTTTGGTCAAGGGGCTAACCGCCCCTTAACAACCCCCGTAGGCGCGGCATTCGGCAAAGACAGCTGCTGCGTCAAATAACGCACAGGCTGGGTGCCGGAGAATCGGTGCAATGTGGGATACAATGCAAGCGACTAAAACTACAGCTCAAGAGTGCGGTGTGTTTTGCGCGCCTCGGCAATTCCCTGCGGTGCTTGCGCTCTAACGGGGGAATTATCTCGTCGCTTCGCTCCTCATAATGACAGTAAATATGATACCTGGCCCCGTCCCACGGGCTCTGGAGTACGACAGCGCGCGATGCTCCATGCCGCATCAACGCTTGCGCTACAAGCGGCGCGCAGCTCCGCGCTGAGACTCTTGCCAATCCCCGTCTCCCGCGCCCCGGGTACGGCGGCGCACTTGCGCCGCTCGTACAGGCTCGTCCGAGCGTAGAAAGGTAAGCCCCCGGAACCGTGCGCTCTGCGCGCGGTTCCGGAAGAAGCGATGCCTACCACCGCACCCCTCAGCGTTTCTTTCCGGCTCCACCGGCTTTCTTTTCGCGCTGAAAAGAAAGCCGGTGGAATGCCTGCACTACGTTCAACCAATATCGGTATCTTAACGAGGGCACCAGCCACAATCCCGCACCGCGCCAACGCCCTCATCCGACCCTCCCCGCACCCTGCCTACGCCAACGCCCACACCCTGCCCACCTCTGCGCTTTGAAACAGCCCCTTCCGGCCGGAGCCTGCCGCGCCGGATTCGACACAACACGCAGGACGGGGGCGCGAGACGGTCCCAAAATGCGGAAGGCCGTGCGGTAGCGCGTGAAAGTTTTTGCAAATTTTCGACGACCGGGCTTCATTTTCGGCTTGAAAAGGGAGGATAATTGCGCTATAATACAAAAGCAATGAATTTTTTTGAGTTTTCGGATTCAAAAAGAGATTCAAATCTGATAAGGAGAGAACCAGAATGAAAAAGTATCTTGCACTGCTGCTTGCGCTCTGCATGGTGTTCGCACTGTGCGCATGCGGCAACAACAACAGCAACGGCGGCAACAACGACGCGCAGGGCTCCACGCCCGCGGATGACGGCGCGGCCGCCGCGGGCGGCAACCTGACGTTCGTCACGGGCGGCGAGGCCGGTACTTACTATGCCTTCGGCACCGTGCTTGCGCAGCACGTGTCCGACAAGACCGACACCAGCGTCACCGCGGTCGTCGGCAACGGCTCGCAGGCCAACGTCGAGGATCTGGACGCCGGCGCGGCGCAGCTTGGCTTCTGCCAGTCTGACGTGGCGAGCTATGCCTACTCCGGCACAAACCTGTTTGCGGATTCCGGCGCGGTGGAGAGCTTCTCCGTCGCCGCGGCGCTTTACATGGAGCAGGTCCAGATCGTCACCATGAACCCGGACATCAAGACCGTCGCTGATCTTGCTGGCAAGAACGTCTCCATCGGCGCGGCCGGCTCCGGCGTGTACTTCAACGCCCTCGATATTCTCGGCGCTTACGGCCTGACGGAGGACGATATCCACGCGCAGTATCTGAACTTTGCCGACTCCGCGGACAACCTGAAGGACGGCAAGATCGACGCGGCGTTCATCGTCGCGGGCGCGCCCACCACGGCCATCACCGACCTTGCCACCGGCAGCAATGTGTATCTGGTCTCTCTCGATTCCGAGCACGTCGCGAGCCTCGTGGCGGCCTCCCCGTACTACACCGAGTATACCATCCCTGCCGACGTTTACGGCACGCCTGAGGACGTGACCACCGTCGCGGTCGCGGCGCTCGTCCTCGTGCGCGACGACGTTGCGGACGCCGACGTCTACAACTTCGTCTCCTCCATTTTCGACAATCTTGACGAGGTCACCTCCGCCCACGCCAAGGGCGCTGAGCTGAGTCTGGAGTTTGCCACCAGCGTGACGGATATCCCGTATCATCCGGGCGCTGCCCAGTACTTTGCGGAGCAGAACATCACCGTCGCCACGAAGTAAGCATTCTTGAACCGAACCCAGCTACGGCGCCTTCGGGCGCCGTAGTTGGCCGGCAGAGAGCCCGATGCGGCGGGTCGAAGCACGCATGGGGAGCGCGAGGGGATGGGCTTCCCCTCGCGGATTTCAATGATTCTCAGACGCCGATCGGCGGCTGAGAGATCAAGCTGTCGACGCTGTCGACAGCTTGACTACGGCGCCTTCGGGCGCCGTAGTTGGCCAAAGACGGGTATTTACCAAAACTGCCCGAAGGCGGACAGCTTTGGTAAATATCAGAAATGACACTATAGAAAGGACTGGCATCGAATGTCCCTGTTTTCCAAAAAGGACAAGGCCGCGCCGGCGGAAGCGCCCGAGGTCTATGTCGATGGATATTCTGCTGAGCCGGAGGTCGTGACGGAGGAGCAGGTCAACGAGGTCATGAAGAAATATGACCGCGAATCGAACACCCGCATCTGGACCGGCGTGCCGCACCGGCTTGTTACGGCGGTCATGGCGCTCTTCTCGCTGTACTGCATCTGGTCCACGCTGTTCAACAAAGCGCCGCTGGAGGTCCGCCTCACGGCGTTTCTCGGCAGCGTGATCGTGATGGGGTATCTGTATTATCCGGCGAGCAAGCGCCACGTGCGGCCGAACTATATGCCGTGGTACGACTGGATCATCATGATCGTCGGCGCGGCGTGCTTCTTCTATTGGTGCTTCGGCTATGCATCGCTGGCGCGCGTACTGACGAGCGCCACCAAGCTGACGGATCTGCAGGTGGCCATCGGCGTCGTCGGCCTGCTCACGATGTTTGAGCTGTGCCGCCGCTGCGTGGGCATCCCGATCCTGTGCGTGCTGGGCGTGCTGCTGGTCTATACGTTTACAACGGGGCTTACGCTCCGGCGCCTGATCTACACGCTCTTTTACTCCACCGGCGGCGTCATCGGCACGCCGGCGCAGGTGTGCGCGAAGTTCATCGTGGTGTTCATCGTGTTCGGCGCGTTTCTGGAGCGTACCGGCATTGCGAAGTTTTTCATCGACCTTGCCAATAAGATTGCCGGATGGTCGTCCGGCGGCCCGGCAAAGGTCGCGGTCATCTCCTCGGCGCTGTGCGGTATGGTGTCCGGCTCCTCGGTCGGCAACACCGTCACCACCGGCTCCGTGACGATTCCGATGATGAAGAAGACCGGGTACAAGCCGGAGTTTGCTGGCGCGGTCGAGGCGGCGGCCTCCACCGGCGGGCAGATCATGCCGCCGATCATGGGCGCGGCCGCGTTCCTGATGGCGGAGTATATGGGCATTCCGTACGGAACAGTCGCGCTGAAGGCGATTTTGCCGGCGGTCCTGTATTTCTCCGGCATCTTCATCGCGGTGCATCTGGAGGCGAGAAAGCTGGGGCTGAAGGGACTCGACCGCTCTGAGCTGATGCCGGCGAAGGATCTGCTCATCAAGATCTACCTGCTGGCGCCGCTGGTCGTGCTCGTCTGGCTCGTGAGCGCGAATCTCCGCACCATGGCGTTCGCCGCGGCCGTCTCGATCCTGATCGCGATTGCCGTCGGCCTGCCGCAGCAGATCATCGACAGCAGCGCCGCCCGCCGCGAAAAGGGCGCGGGTAGCGTGATCGGCGACGTGCTCAAGGAGACCGGCAAGACCATCTTCGCCTCGCTCGAGGCGGGCGGCAAGGGCACCATCACGGTCGCCGTCGCGTGCGCGGTCGCGGGCTGCATCGCGGGCTGCATCACGGCCACGGGCCTCGCCTCCAAGCTCATCACCGGCATCGTCGCCATCAGCCGGAACAGCGTGTTCTTTGCGCTCTTCCTCACGATGCTGTGCTGCATCGTGCTGGGCATGGGCGTGCCGACCACGGCAAACTACTGCATCATGGCCGCGACCTGCGCGCCGATCCTCATCAAGATGGGACTGCCGGCCGTCAGCGCGCACTTTTTCGTGTTTTACTTCGGCATCGTGGCCGACATTACCCCGCCGGTCGCGCTGGCCGCCTACGCCGGCTCCGCCATCGCGCGGTCCAATCCCATGAAGACAGGCGTGAACGCCACAAAGCTTGCCATTGCCGCGTTCATTGTGCCGTACATTTTCGCGTTCAATCCCACGCTGCTGTTTGAGAATGTCACCGCCTGGTGGCAGGTGCTGCAGATCGCCGTCACCTCCATGGTGGGCATCTTCGGCGTCGCGGCGTGCCTGAACGGCTTCCTGTACAAAAAGATGCCGTGGGTGCTGCGCATCGTGATTCTGGCCGGCGGCCTGATGCTCATGTATCCCACCACCATCACCGACATTGCGGGCACCGCGCTGGTCATCGGGGTGGTGCTGATCCAGCGCATTACCGGGAAAAAGCCCGCCGTGGCATAAACGATCCAACAAAAAAAGCTGCCCGCGGGCAGCTTTTTTATTGGGCGTGATGAAAAAGACGAAGTCGTTCGCCGGGCTTTGGCTTGGGGACACGAGGGTGGTTGATTGGGACTGGTTCGTTTGATTGCGTACCGCAGTCATCGTCTTAGTGCAGAATCCACCCCATTTCTTTCCGTCTTGCCGGAAAGAAACGCGGTGGAGCCGCAAAGAAAGGGGCGCTTTGGTCAAGGGG
>CACWHX010000087.1 GCA_902760845.1 Oscillospiraceae bacterium | reverse complement strand
AAGCGATGCCTACCACCGCACCCCTCAGCGTTTCTTTCCGGCTCCACCGGCTTTCTTTTCGCGCTGAAAAGAAAGCGGGTGGAATGCCTGCACTACGTCCAACCATCTGCGGTATCTTAACGAGGACACCAGCCCCAATCAACCACCGCGCCAACGCCAGAGCTACGTCAACAGCTGCGGTACAGTAACGAAGCGCCCAGGCAGAACCCACCGCCCTATCAGCCCCGTCCCGCGTACCTCGCATCACACATCCAGCAGCAGCGGGAACGACACTGTGACCTTGAAAAGGTCTCCGTCCACGGTGATTTCAAACGCGCCGCCCTGCAGCTCGGTGAGACTGCGCGCGATGGAGAGGCCGAGGCCGCTGCCCTCGCCGCTCCGGGCCCGGTCGCCGCGCACAAAGCGCTCCATCAGCTCCTCGCCGGTGAGATTCAGCGCCTCGCGCGAGATGTTGCGAAACGTCGCGTCCACGCGGTCGCCGCGCAGCTCAGCGGCGAGATAGACGCGCGTGCCCTCCATGGCATATTTGTAGATATTGCTCATGAGATTGGAAAACACCCGCCACAGCAGCTGCCCGTCCGCCATGATCTCCGGCTGCTCGGGCGAGACGGTCAGCACCGTCTCCAGCCGCCGCTCGGAAAAACGGTCGGCAAACTCGCCCGCCGCCTGCGAGAGCAGGAGGTTCACGTCCGTCGGCGCGGCGTGGACGGCGATGTTGCCCGTGGACGCCTTCGACGCCTCCACCAGATCCTCCGTCAGCTTCTTGAGCCGCTGCGCCTGGCGCGCGAGGACCTGCGTGTATTCCCGCGCGGCGGCGCTTTCCAGCGGCTCCTTTTGCAGCAGATCGACGTAGTTCACGATCGAGGTCAGCGGCGTTTTGATGTCGTGCGAGACGTTTGTGATGAGCTCGGCCTTCATCCGCTCGGACCGTACACGCTCGTCCACGGCGGTCTGCAGCCCGTCGCCGATGCTGTTGAGATACTCCCCGTGCCGCCGGAACGCCCCGTACATGCGCGTAAGGTCGATGGTGTAGCCGATCTCGCCCGCCGCGATGCGCGCCGCGCCCTTCTGCAGCCGCTGCATGGCGATGACCGCGAACAGCAGCAGCGGCGTAAGAACCAGCTTTTCCACAAGCCAGAGTCCGAACAAATCGCCCCCGCCGAAGCTGTTGACCAGCGCGATCAGCTCCACCAGCGACAGCAGCGCCCAGAGCAGCAGCGTTCGCCAGCAGAGCGGCAGCGCCCGCACGAGGTCGCGCAGGCCGTTCCACAGCCGGCGCACCAGGCGCCAGAGCAGCCGCAGCACCATGTAGATGACGTTGTTTTTCCAGAGCGTGCCCGCCTTGGCGCGCGCGGCAAAGCTCATGAGCAGCGCCAGCAGGAGCAGCAGCAACAGCACGCAGAGCAGCGCGCCGCCGACCGCGGCGCCGTAGCCCGAGGCGTCGTTCATGAAGTTAAAAAGCCCGAGCATCGTCGGGGCCAGAACCGCCACCACCAGCAGATCCAGCGGGATGCGGTCAAACCACGTGAGGTGGATGCCCTCCTCCCCCTCGCGCCGCCCGGCGGCCGCGAGCAGAAACACCAGCGCCAGCACCGCGCCGACGGCCGCGAAGCCGCCGATCCACATCAGGCCGTAGCGCAGAGCGATCAGCCGCTCGACCCAGCGCATGGCCTCGGCGATGCTGTCCTGCGCGGTGAGGTCGCTGCGGATATAGCCGTCGAGCTTCAGATCGACGCGCGGCCCGTAATAGACATAGAGGCAATACAGCGTGCCGTCGGCGTCGTCCTCCTCCCACTGGCTCGACTCATAGACCTGATACTGCCGCTGCAGCTCCTCCAGGTACACCTGCCGCTGCGCGGCGGAGGAAAACGTCTGCCGCTCCTCGGAAAGCGCCTCCCCGGCCTCGTTGGTCGAGAACCACGTCTCGCAGTGCGTCTGATACGGCGCGGCGTAGCTGGCAAACAGCTCGGTCCCGTCCTCGTCCGAGACGGTGAAGAAAAAGTTTGTGTTCGCTTCGGAGAAGCGCTCCGCCCACGAGTCGTCCAGCTCCCAGCCCCCCGCCTGCGCGTCGACATACTCCGTGTAAAACAGCTGCGCGTCGCGGCTCCACCGGTTCGCGAGCGCCTGGAGCGCGTCCCGGCGCAGCGTCGTCCCGCCGTCGAGATAGACCGACTCCTCGGCGCAGGCGTACACGCCGACGGCCGACGCCACGGCGACGAGCGCAAACGCCAGCAGCAGAAACACCGCCAGCAGCTTGGCCCAGAATTTTGTGAGCAGATTTCTCATGTGTTACAGTTCTCCCTTTTGCATGGTCATCTTATAACCCTTGCCCCAGACCACCTTGAGATAGCGCGGCTCGGCGGGATTGATCTCGATCTTTTCGCGGATGTGCCGGATGTGGACCGCCACGGCGTTGTCCGCGTTCAGCGGCAGCTCCTCCCAGACGGCGCGGTAGATTTCCTTCGGGGAAAACACCGTGTCCGGGTGCCGCATCAAAAGACGCAAAATGTCATATTCCCGCGGCGTGAGCGACGCGGGCGCGCCGTCTACCGTGACGGTCTTGGCCGCGTCGTCCAGCTCCACGCCGCCGATGCGCAGCACCTTCGGCTGCACCGTGCCGCCGCCGAGCTGCAGATAGCGCCGGAGCTGGGACTTGATCCGCGCGAGCACCTCCACGGGGTTGAACGGCTTTGTGATGTAATCGTCCGCGCCGACGTTCAGGCCGAGGATTTTATCCGTGTCCTCGCTCTTCGCCGTGAGCAGGATGACCGGGACGTTATACTGCTCGCGCAGCTTCGTGAGCGTCTCGATGCCGTCCATGCCCGGCATCATCACGTCCAGCAGCACCAGATGGATCTCCTCCCTCGCGAGGATCGCGAGCGCCGACGCGCCGTCATACGCCTCAAACACGCGGTAATCCCCGCTCGTGAGATAGATCTTCAGCGCCGCGACAATGTCGCGCTCGTCGTCACAGACCAGAATGTGATACACAAAACATCATCTCCTCTGTCTTTATAGCATAGCGGAAATGCGTTTGTGAAACAAGCGCGAATTCTCTTAAGATTTTTTAAGCCACGCGCCCCTCCAGCGCCGCGGCGGGGACGCTGTGGTAAATGGGCTTCCACTCCGCGCGGGCGAACAGCGCCGCGAGCGAGATCGGCAGATACGTGAACATGAAGAGCGGGAACGTGAGCACGGCGCCGATTTTTTTCGCCGTCGTCGTGTGAATATGCCGCCACTCCGTCACGGTCGTGAGTGCGCCGAGGACAAAGAGCGTGAAGTACATGCCGCCGAACACGCGCGCGAGCGAAATGCCGACCGCGGCAAGCCCGCCGCCGTGCACAAGGCTGAGCGTCAAAATCGCGAGTTCCACGGCCAGGCCGAGCGCGCTCAGGATAAACGCGGGCAGGATGTTCATGCTCATGTCGTACGCGGCAAAGTCGCCCTGCGCCGCGGCGCGCAGCAGCGCGCGGCCATATTTCTGAAACACCTGGAGATAGCCCTTCGTCCAGCGCGTGCGCTGCCGCCACGACTGGCGAAACCGCGTCGGCTGCTCGTCAAACAGCTCCGCGCGCTCGCAGTAGCCGATGGTCACGCCGCGCAGCACATGGTGCACGGTGAACTCGATATCCTCCGTGAGCAGATGAAACGGCCAGCCGTCCGTGGCCTCCAGCGCCGAGCGGCTGAAGAGAAACCCCGTGCCGGAGACGGCACAGCTTGTCCCGACGCGCATCCGCGCGCGGTTGAGATACTGCGACTCGCGCAGGAACCACAGCCCGTAGCCGGCGGTGATCCAGTTGTCGCCGTAGTTTTTCGAGTTGCGGTAGCTCGTCACGATCTCATATCCGTCGGAGAACGTCTCGTTCATGCGCTCGATGTAGTCCGGCGCCAGGACATTGTCCGCGTCAAAGACGAAGTAGCCGTCAAACCCCGCGGGACAGTCCTCGCGGATATGCTCCAGAAGCGCCTCCAGCGCATAGCCCTTGCCGACGCGCGAGGTGTCCGCGCGGGTGTACACCGCCGCGCCCTGCGCCCGGGCAATCTCTGCGGTGCGGTCGGTGCAGTTGTCCGCCATGACGAACACCTGCACGAACTGCCGCGGATAGGTCTGGCGGCGGAGACTTTGCAGCAGGTCCCCGATGACCGCCTCCTCGTTGCGCGCGCAGATGAGCACGGCGTATCGGTGAAATTTCGTCGGACCGTGCGGCTGCGCCTTCAGCTTCATCGCCGCCGGGATATACAGGAACTGATAAAAATAGCACGCGAAAAACAAAATGGCAATCAGCTTTGCCAGCGCCTGCAGGATATACATGCAGTTCTCCCCCTTTCCTGCGCTCACAGGAATTTTTGGATTCGCCTTCATTTTAGGGGAAAGATTCTTAACATACAATTTGGCGGCGGATTAAGATTTTATGAATTTGAGCGGCGTCAGAACGGGCAACGTCAGAACGGGCGGCGCTCCATTCCGCAGCCGCGCTGGCGCGCGCCGGCTCCATATCCGCTTCCCCGTTCTTCCTTACCGAGCCGAACCCGCTTCGCTGGGCTTCGGCTCGGGGACGCGGGGGTGCGGGATTGGGGCTGGCTCGTTTTATAACGAACTGCAATCATTATCTCAGTGCAGAATCCACCCCATTTCTTTCCGTCTTGCCGGAAAGAAACGCGGTGGAGCCGCAAAGAAAGGGGCGCTTTGGTCAAGGGGCTAACCGCC
>CACWHX010000086.1 GCA_902760845.1 Oscillospiraceae bacterium | reverse complement strand
TTCTTTCCGGCTCCACCGGCTTTCTTTTCGCGCTGAAAAGAAAGCGGGTGGAATGCCAGCACCACGTCAACATCTGCGGTATCTTAACGAGGACACCAGGTCAAAATCCAGCACCCCGCCAGCAGCGCCGCACCACGTCAACGACTGCGATTCAGTAACGAAGCGACCAGGCAGAACCACGCCCCCCGCGTCCCCGAGCCGAAGCCCAGCGAAGCGGGTTCGGCTCGGTAAGGAAGAACGGGGGCGCGGATGCGGAGCCGGCGCGCGCCAGCGCGGCTGCACAGCGGAGCAAGCCCGTTCTGACATCGCGTCCCCGAGCCGAAGCGACTTCGGCTCGGTAAAGGAAGAACGGGGAAGCGGATATGAAGCCGCGCCGCTTGCGGCGCTACGCAGCGGAGCAAGCCCGTTCTGACGCCGCCGCGCTCAGCCTTCGTCGATCATACGCTGGCAGATGATGAGCGTGCGGAGCATGTCCTCCGACACATCGAGTTGCGCTTCGCCTCTGCCCCTGAGCGCGCCGCGGTCAATGAGCCGCTGCGCCTCGGCGCGGTAGTATGCGGGCATCTCCTCCACGGTGTCGTATCGTTCCATTGCTTCTCCCTCCTGTTCGTCGTTCTTTCCGCAGACCGCCGCGCTGTCCCGCGCGGCGGACTGTTGCGCTGTGATTGCTTCAAACGGGTAGTACCGGCCCGGGCAGGCCGTCGCCATATAGTCGCTGTGACGCTTGACGGCCGCGCCGTTGTACCTGGCCCGGAGCATGGCCACCAGCTGGCGCAGCGCGGCCTCCTGCGCGGCGGGCATGGACGTCTCCGTCTCGTAGTTTCCCTCGGCGCAGATACCCAGCGTGCGGCTGTTGTGGTTTTTCACATGCGCGCCGATGGCCCACTCCGGGCGGCCGCGATGCACCGCGCCATTCCTTCGCACGTAAAAGTGATACCCGATGCCGCTCCAGCCGTTCGATTTGTGGATGCGGTCCACGTCCTCCGCGCTCAGATTTGTCGCCGCCGCGTGGTGCAGCACTATCGCGTCCGTCGCCGGCCGCGCGGTCAGGCCGCCGGTCCAGCTCCAATCGTGTTCGATGATCTCCATACGCGGCCCCTCACGCGATCGGCTCGCCCACGGTGACGATCAAATTCTCGCCCGTGCCGACGAAGCTGAACCGGATATACTGCGTGTTCTGGATCTGGCTCACGGTGTGGAGCAGAACGGAGCTGCTGCCCTGCGCGATGGGCGTGAGCGAATAATACTGGTCGCCCAGCTTCGTGATCGTCCAATACGTGTCCCAGGCGTTGCTGCCGCTCTGGTTCGCGTGCAGGAACAGCTGCACATAGGACTTCGCGGCGTCGGCGAAATACAGGCGCTGGTGCGAGTCTGTTCCCAGCGTCACGCCCTTGATGTAGATCGTCTCCGGCACGCCGGACGTCGGGACCGTGTACGGGATGAAGCCCGTCGCGGTCGCCGCGGCGTCCGCACCGTCGGCGGTCGGGCCGGAGGACGAGATGTACACGCCGTCCTTGTAGCCCGTGCCGTTGTATACCACGTCGCTGCCGTAGGCGGTCGCGCGCGGAATGAGATTTGTGAAGCTGCTGCCGCCGGTGCCGCCGGTGCCGCCGCCTTCTCCCGTTCCGCCTTCGCCGCTCCCGGTTCCGGCGCCGCCGGTGCCGTCGCTCTCTCCGGACGAGGCGAGATACACCAGCTCCCGGTCGTACCCCGCGCCGTAGCAGTCGGCGTAGATTCTGCGGCCGTCGAGATCGACCGTCACGACGCAGAAGGCCGTGTCCGCGGCGGCGTTCGCCGTCTTGGCCCAGGTCGTGTCCTCGCCGAACTCGATGCCGTAGTGCTCCGTCTTGCCGTTTTGCCCGTACTCGTTGTTGCGCGCGTAGCACATGTTGGGGATCGCCACGCGCTGGATGCCCGTCGCCGTCCCCACACCGCCGGAGACCGTGTGGATGCTGTCCGTCTTCAGGCAGTGGACATGGCCGTGAAACTGCGCGACGATCGTCGCGGCGTTTTTCCCCTGGAAGCTGTACGAGACGGAGCCCGGCTGGACCGTGCCGCCCGTCTCATACGCGCCGATGACGTTGGCAAGCGGATACACCGCGCCCCAGTCCGCCGGGTGGTGCGAGAGCAGGATGACGCTCCACTGCGCGGCGTCCGGCCGGCTGCCGACGTCCGCGAGCGTGCGGCAGAACCAGTCCAGCTGCGCGTCGGACACGCGCTCCGCGCCGGCGGCCGCCGTGAGCGTCGTGCCGCTGGTATCGGCGGTGTTCAGGCAGATGACGCGCACCTTGAGATTCGCAAAGTCCCGGTAGCAGTAGCCGCCCGCCACGCTGCCGAACACCGCGTCCGTGCAGTACCGGCCGAAGTAGTTGAAGAGCTCGTTTTCCTTGAGATACGCGCCATTTTGCGCGAGCGCATAGCCGAGTGCGTCGTGGTTGCCCGGCGTGCGAAGCTGCGGCAGGCCGCGAAAGGCGTCCGCCAGGAGCGCGTTCGTCGTCATGATCTCGTTTCTCCCGGCCGCGAGCGTGGTCGCGGCGGAGCCCCACGTCCCGTCGCCGAGAAAGCACGCGAAGTCGAGCCCGATGCGGTCGGCGATGAGCTTTGCCGCCTGCCCGGCGTGCCGGTTGCTCGCGGTGATCTGCGCGTTGTCGTTGTACTGATGCGCGTCGGCCATGGCGAGAAAGCGGAGACTCCGCCCCGTCGCGTGGCGGTTCACCTGCGCGATGACCCGCTCCGCCTCGGCGCGGACATAGCCGGGCACGGTGTCGGCTCCGTCTACCGTCACACTCACGGCGCTGCTGCCGTCGTACACGGCGCCGTTGATGGTCAGCGCCTGCGGGTTTTTCAGCGCCGTGGGGATGCTCACCGTGACGGCCCCTGTCTGACCGTTCACGCTCGTCACGCCCCCGGCCAGCAGCTCCGCCTCGCTCGCGGCGCCGATGTTGGCGCGCGCCCGCGCCTTTTCCGCCTCGTCCAGGCTCTGCTCCGCGCCGTACAGCACCGCGCCGCGCGCCGTGCCGCCGCCCGATGCCGCGGCCAGAACGTCGTCCACCCAGTCCGGGCGCGGCACCGGCGCGGCGCCGACCGCGCCGAGGCCCGGCTGCACCATCGTCCGGATCACGCAGCTCTTGCCGATGACGTCGCCCTGCAGCAGGCGCACCTCCAGCCGGCCCGCGCCGGCGACGGCGGTGTCCGCGGCGGTCGGCCGCCAGACCACCGGCGAGGCCGTGCCGTTTGTCGTCACGGGATAGAGCATCCCGTCCGGCCGCTCGTATACGAGACTGATCGTCCCGCCCGGCCACAGCGCCAGCCACGCGCTGACATCGACCGCCACACTGCGAAACTCGTTTTCCCCCTGCCGGCCGATCGTCACCGGCAGAAGCGGCGCGCGATCCACGGAAATGACGGTCGAGCCGCCGCCGCGCATCGACGCACTGATTTGCGTTTGCATACTGTTTTCCTCCTTGTTTTCCAGGTTTTTTGAATTTTTGCGCAAAAAAAGATTGCCCACCTCATCGGCGGCAATGGGACGACCGGGATGCCCGCTCCGGGCGGAGGCACCCCCCTGTTTTTAGTATAGGGCGATTTGCACGGAAATGTCAAGCGGTCCGCCGCAAAAACCGCGAATTGGGGGCCGAACCAGCTTCGCCGGGCTTCGGCTCGGGGATGGATCCCCGCCGCCGGGTCGATTATTTGATTTCGTTGACCTTCTGATTGATCGACCGGACCTTGCGCTTCATTCCCGCGTACTGCGTCACCCAGATCACGGCGTAGACGGCGGCAAAGATACCGAAATATTTCAGAACACCGCCGAGGCTGTGCTCCATCCACCGCATCCAGTAGGCGATGGGAAAGGTGGCAATCGAGCAGACCGCCAGATGCGTGACCGTCATGCGGAGCAGGCTCCGCTCCGTCTCCCAGATCAGCGACGCGCCGCCGAACGCCGCGCCGTAAAGCAGGGAAAAGACCGCCTGGAGCAAAACCGCGTTCAGCTCCGTGCCGGCATCGGCAATCAGCTCCGGCACGACGGCATCATACCTTCCATCTCCAATCGCGAGGGAAATCGCAATGGTGATGCTCGTTTCGACCTGCATCGGCGATCCTCCTTCGCTTCTCGATGTCTGTATGATAAGGCAGGCGAGCGATTCTTTCAACCGATTTTCGATAAGTGGTCCCATTTTGGGCACAGGCGGAAAAAAAGCCACGCCAAGTGAGAAAAGGAAAAGCTCCGGAATCGTGAAATTCCGAAGCTTTTTTGAAATTCCGCTGTCGAATCAGCGTTTGCTGAACTGAAAACGCTTCCCAAACCTCAAGTGAAAACCGGATTGATTTTGCGTTTTCCATCCGGCTTTCATCGAAAAACAGCCATTTTCAAGCCATAATCCTTTCAAAAAGTCACACATCGTCACATCGTATCAATTCAAGGTTTGCTGCCTACCTGCTCCTTGTCCAAGGCAGCCCAGGGCTACGGACGACAATAGGCGCAGCAAATCTTGAAGTAAAAACAGAAAGGAAACGAAAATGGAACAGTATATCTTTGATCAAAGTAATGGCCTGTGGTATGAACAGCAAGGTGATTATTATATTCCTTGTTTGACCGTACAGGCTGACGAAGAAAAGCCCATCGGCCTGTGGGGGCGGCGACACCTACAGTATATCAAACAGGAGCGCAAAGCGCAATATACGGAGCTACTGACCAGCGGGAGGTTGAATTCCTACCTTGCCGAGATCAACGCCCAGGCTGAGGAACGGATGCTCCTCCCGACTTTGCCACTTGTTCCTTTTAGTCACCAAAAAGAAATTGAAAATAATTGTTGATTTTGCAAGGTTTTCCCTTGCTTTTTTTATTGTTGTA
>CACWHX010000085.1 GCA_902760845.1 Oscillospiraceae bacterium | reverse complement strand
GCGGCTCCACCGCGTTTCTTTCCGGCAAGACGGAAAGAAATGGGGTGGATTCTGCACTAAGACAATGATTGCAGTACGCAATAAAACGAACCAGCCCCAATTAACCACCCCGCGTCCCCGAGACGAAGCCCAGCGAAGCGGGTTCGGCTCGGTAAGGAAGAACGGGGAAGCGGATATGGAGCCGGCGCGCGTAAGCGCGGCTGCGGAATGGAGCGCGCCCGTTCTGACGCCGCGCGAACTCTGCGAGGCCTTTTTGACAAACGGAACCTCCGGTCGAGATCGACCGGAGGCTTTTTTATTTGGTGTCCGCGTTTTTCTTTCCCTGGATATCGAACCGCCAGACGGCGGCGATGTAGGAGCACAGCGCGACAAGCTCGATCAGCGCGCAGGAGTAGGAGCGCGCGAGCAGGTCATACGTCAGCCAGAACGGGGAATTTGCCAGATATAGCAGCCGGGTGCGGCGCATGTCCCGCGTCCAGAGCGCGAGCGTCGTGAGACACATGCTGACGGCGGGCAGCATGCTGCGCGGCCCCTCCCAGGTGACGGCGGAGTTGGCGACGAAGAGCGCGAGAAACAGCCACAGCCACGCGCGGTGCTTCGCCCACGGCCGGTCGTTGCAGGAAAACACCGCGCTGCGCGCGAAGCAGATGATATTGGTCGCCGCGGCGGTCGCGGCGCCGAGTAGACTGTAATGCGCGAACCACAGCCCGCAGGCCGCTGCCTGCGCCGCCAGAATGATCCTGCGGTTGTTGAACTGCACCGACGCCAGCACGATGAGACTGCCCAGCAGCCCCAGCGCCTGAACGAACCAGAAATTCATTTTCGCGCCTCCCCCGGGGACGGACGCCGCGCGGCGCGGCGCGGCGAAAATACACAATTTTCCCGTTTCACTCTTGCATCTTCCTCCAAAGCTTGCTATAATAACAATCGGTCCGGAAAACAGAAAATGCAGCAGCTTGCGGGCGCACGACCACCCGCAAGCCTATGCAGGTGAAAGCGGCACCCACACAACGGCCATTCGGCCGCACTGCACCCGTATTATACGACATTCTCCCTCTCCTTGCAAGGGGGGAGCGGCGAAGCCGTATCCATACGGCTGTGTTTGTGTTGCATAAGGACGCTGGTTCTTACGCTGTGTAGGAGTACCCCTCCTGCGCGGCGTTTTTTGTTTTTCGCCCGGCTCTATGGGAGGGAGGGGCCGCGCCCCGAACTCCCACGGAGTTGCGGTGAAAACGAGATAGAATTGAGGGATGCGGATGTTGCGGCGAGAGCACTACGACACGTACGACGAGGGCGTTGACTACAAGGCGATGTACCTGCACATGGTGCGGGCGGCAGGCGCGGCGGTCGATTTGCTGATCGAGGCGATGCAGACCTGCGAGGACCACTACATGTCTGTCGGCGACGGCGAGAGGGCCGAAAGCACCGGAAGCGGCGAAAGCACCGACAGGGCATAACGGGCAGCGGGGCCGGTCATTTGACCGGCCCCGCTGCAGGTTTCACAAAAACGGGAACGGCGGGCGGCGATTTTGCAATTATATGCATAAATTTGCGAAAATTGCGAATAAAAATCCGGATTCTGCTTGACAGGTCCAGGGAACCGTGCTAAACTGCGAGTTGTTCCAAAAGCTGCGGGGGCGTCCCCGCAAAATGTTGACAGGAAAGAGGATTTCAAAATGAAAAAGCTAGTTTCTCTGCTTCTGGCCGTGCTGATGGTGGCGTCGCTCGCCGCCTGCGGCAGCAAGACGACAGAGTCGGCGCAGGGCTCCGCCGCGGCGGAACCGACGTCCGACGGCACAACGCTGAAGATCCTGGACGCCGAGTACGTCACCGAGGATTACGCCATCGCGATTGCGAAGGAAAACACCGAGCTGCTGGAGCAGATCAACACCGCGCTCAACGCGCTGATCGCCGACGGCACGCTCCAGCAGGTCGTGGATTACTACATCTCCGGCGAGGGCGAGCTGCCCGCGTTCCAGCAGGATGTCGCGGACGACGCGCCGGTCCTCAGCATGGCGTGCAGCGCGGACTTCGCGCCGTATGAGTTCTACGACGGCGACGATATCGTCGGGATCGACCCCGTCACCGCGGGCCTGATTGCCGATCAGCTCGGCATGAAGCTCGAGATCACCGACACGAACTTTGACACCATCATCCCCAGCGTCGTCTCCGGCAAGGCCGATATCGGCATGTCCGGCATGTCCGTGACCGAGGAGCGCCTGGAGAACGTCAATTTCTCGGACAGCTACGCCACCGGCGTGCAGGTCATCGTGGTGCCCGAGGGGTCCGACATTACGAGCGCGGACGATATCCTGGCCAAGATCGAGGCGGGCGAGGATGTGCAGATCGGCACGCAGATCGGCACCACCGGCAACATCTATTCCAGCGAAGACTTCGGCGAGGATCACGTCCAGTCCTTCACCAAGTATCACGACGCCTTCCAGGCGCTCGTGACCGGGAAGATCGACTGCATCATCATGGACAGCGCGCCGGCCGAGGCGTTTGTGGCCGCAAACAACGGCTGAGAAAAAGCCGGAACCATTCCACGGCTCCATGCCAGCGCGCATGGAGCCGTTTGCGGCTGTCAGCCCCTCGCGGCACCGCAGGAAAGGAGAGATCTGAATGGCAGATTGGTTTGCCGGGCTCCGCGCGGATTTCATCATGAACTTCGTCACCAAGGACCGCTGGAAATACATCACCTCCGGCCTTGCGAACACGCTGAAGATCACCCTCGTCGCGACGCTCATCGGCATCGCGCTGGGCGTGGTCATCGCAATCATCCGCTCCACGTGGGACACGAACAAGGAAACCCTGCGCCCCGGCGTCGGGCGGTTCCTCCTCGGGCTGGGGAACGCCATTTGTCAGGTGTATCTGACGATCATCCGCGGCACCCCGGTCGTCGTGCAGCTGATGATTACCTATTATATCATCTTCGCCAGCTCCAAAAACGGGCTGCTGATCGCCATGCTGGCCTTTGGCATCAACTCCGGCGCGTACGTGGCGGAGATCATTCGCGGCGGCATTATGTCAACCGACAGCGGACAGTTCGAGGCCGGGCGCTCGCTGGGCTTCAACTACGTGCAGACGATGTGGTACATCGTCGTGCCGCAGGCGCTCAAGAGCGTGCTGCCCGCGCTCGCGAACGAGTTTATCGTCCTGCTCAAGGAGACGTCGGTTGCCGGCTACGTCGCCATCCGCGACCTCACCAAGGCGGGCGACATCATCCGCGGCGTGACGTATTCCCCGTTCCTGCCGCTGCTCGCCGTGGCGCTCATTTATCTCATCCTGGTCATGTTCTTCACATGGCTGGTCGGCAAGCTGGAGAGGAGGCTGCGCAACAGTGACCACTGAGACGCTGATTCGCGTGGAGAATCTGCAAAAGCACTTCGAGCGCGGCGCGATCAAGGCGCTCGACGGCGTCTCCACGGAGATTCGCCGCGGCGAGGTCGTCGTCGTGATCGGCCCCTCCGGCTCCGGGAAGTCCACGTTCCTGCGCTGCCTGAATCTGCTGGAGCTGCCCACCGGCGGCACGATCACCTTCGAGGGCGTGGACATCACCGACCCGAGCTGCAACATCAATCTCCACCGGCAGAAGATGGGCATGGTGTTCCAGCACTTCAATCTCTTCCCGCATATGACCATCCTGCGCAACATGACGCTCGCGCCGATGAAGCTGCTGAAAAAATCGCAGGCGGAGGCCGAGGACAAGGCCATGCAGCTGCTGCGGCGCGTCGGCCTGGCCGACCGCGCGGACGCCTATCCCAGCCAGCTCTCCGGCGGGCAGAAGCAGCGCGTCGCCATCGTGCGCGCGCTGTGTATGGAGCCGGATGTCATGCTGTTTGACGAGCCGACCTCTGCGCTCGACCCGGAGATGGTCGGCGAGGTGCTCGATGTCATGAAGCAGCTCGCGAACGACGGCATGACGATGGTCGTCGTCACGCACGAGATGGGCTTCGCCCGCGAGGTGGGCGACCGCGTGCTCTTCATGGCGGACGGCGTCCTCGTGGAGGAGGGAGTGCCGAACGAGCTGTTTGCAAATCCGCGAAGCGCGCGCCTGCAGGACTTTCTGGCGAAGGTGCTGTGATCCGCGCGCCCATCGCGGCGGCGCGCAAAAGGCGCGCATAACACGCATAAAACGAAAGCCGCTGCGGCAAACTACTGTCGCAGCGGTTTTTTCTGCCCAAAATTAGCACTCTATGAATTTGAGTGCTAACATTTACGGTTTGTTCATATTTTATTGTTTTATTGTTCATAATTGTGGTGTAATTTATATATCGTAAGCAGCGAGATATGGAAGCATCTCGCAGAAAATCAATCCATCTTGTATAAAAAACTAGGAGGAATATAAAATGTTTGAAATCATGCCTTTTGACCGCAGGAACTATCGTATGAGCACGTGGAATCCGTTCCGTGAGATGCAGGAGATGGAGCGCGCCTTCTGGGGCGACGCCGCCAGGACCGCGTTCCGCACGGACATCACCGAGACCGGCGACGCCTACAAGCTGGAGGCCGATCTGCCCGGCTTCAAGAAGGAGGACATCAAGGTCGATATCGACGACGACATCCTCGTCATCAAGGCCGAGCACAGCGAGGACAAGGACGAGCAGAACGAGGAGGGCGATTATATCCGCCGCGAGCGCTACTATGGCTCCTACTCCCGCAGCTTCAACGTCTCCGAGATCGACGTGGAGGGCATCACCGCCGCGTATGAAAACGGCGTCCTGACGCTGACCATGCCGAAGAAGACCCCCGTCAAGCCGGAATCCCGCCATTTGGAGATTCTGTAACCCCCCCAATTCTCTTCAAGTCTCTCTTTCCCCCAAAACCCCAAACCCCCAGCCGGCGCGAAAGCGCCGGCTGGGCCTGTCGAAAAACTCGTTTTTCGACAGGAAGGGGATTGCGCTGCATGGCTTGCCCTCGCTGCATGGCTTGCCCTCGTTTGCCACGTCGCGGCAAGCTCTGTATCGTTCGCTTCCCCGGCAAGCGGGAAAGCTCGCTCACGCCGCTGCCGCTCCTCGCCAAAACAAATCGGAGGATTTGTTTTGGGAAAGGAAGAACGGGGAAGCGGATATGGAGCCGTGCCGCTCGCGGCGCTGCGGAATGGAGCGCGCCCGCTCTGACGCCGGCGCGAACTCTGCGAGGCCATTTTTGACAAACTGAGCCGGCGCGAAAGCGCCGGCTTTTTTTATCGCTGTGGGGCACCCGGCGGACGCTGTCCGCCGGGCGCGGCGCGGGCGGCGACCCGGGCCGGGCGGCGCGCCGCGAGTGTTACGGCGCGGCGCAATTGGGTGCTCACCCAGTTGTTTTTCCAGTTGACATGATGGGAATCCTATGTTAATTTTATGATGATGCCGAAGCGGGGGAAACGCCGGCTTCTGTGTCACAAAATTGACAATAATCCGATCCGGTCTATCCAGGGCGCGCAGTGCGGAACCGACGGCGCCTTACAGATATATTGCATCGAGGAAACTTGGGAAGGAAGGGACACTATGAAAGATTTGAAACATCTGATCTTCTTCGAGAATCTCCTGCAGGACGCGCAGAACGAGCTCGTCACGCAGGCGGTGAACGAGGGAAAGCACGCGCTGGGCTATAACTGCTACTATATCCCGGAAGTGCTGCTCAATCTGGGGGACTGTTTTTCCACGCGCCTGCGCGCGCCGCGCTGTACCTCCACAGACGTGGCGACCTATTACATGACGGGCCGCACATGCCCCTATGTCCGCTCCATTCTGGAGCGCGCCATCGAGGGCGGCTACAACCACATCAGCGCGGTGTTCGGCTCCGAGAGCTGCGCGGCCATGGAGCGCATGGAGGAGCACCTGTATCTCCTGAACCCCATCAAGCATGAAAATTTCTTTATTACGATCATCGACCCGCCGATCAAGGGCGACAAGACCAGTCTGAATTACTACAAGGTTCAGCTGAAAAAGCACATTCTGACCCCGCTGGAGCAGGTGCTCGGCGTCGATACGTCGGACGCGGCCATGCGCGCCGAGATCGAGAAGTTCAACGAGCTGTGCGACGTCGTCACCGAGATCGGCGATTTCCGCAAGCTGCCGAACCCGCCTATCACGGGGTATGAGTTCCACGCCATCCAGCTGGTGAGCGAGGTATGCCCGCACGAGCTGATTCTTCCGTATCTGAAGGAGACGCTCGCGGAGCTGAAAAAGCGCAAGCCCGATCCCGAGTTTCCGTTCCGCGCGCGCGTCGTGGTCGCCGGGTCCGAGATCGACGATCCCGAGTTTACGAAGCTCGTCGAGATGTGCGGCGCCATGGTCGTGGCCGACCGGTACTGCTTTGGCAGTCTCCCCAGCCGCGAGCGGATCGAAATCGCCGACGGCGAGACGGCGTTCGACGCCATCTGCCGCCACTATCTGCACTGGAACCAGTGCGCCCGCTTCATGGACGGGCCGAAGATCGACCAGCGCCACACCGAGCTGAAGCGGCTGGTGGACGAATACCACGCCGACGGCATCATCTATGAGAACATGAAGTTCTGCGAGTTCTGGAGCTATGAGAAGGTCCTCGCCTCGCACGTTTTGAGCGAGGAGTGCGGCGTGCCCTGCTGCACCATCGAAAAGGAGTATGCCCTCGGCTCGGTCGGCCAGCTCCGCACGCGCTTCCAGGCCTTCGTTGAGAGCCTGGAGATCAAGAAGCTCAACGCCTGAGGAGGAGTGAAAAGATGAAAAACCCGATTGTTGCATATCTGGACGACAAGCTGAAAAGATTCGACCCCATCTGGATGGCGGAGAACGGCACCGGCGGCCAGCGCACCCGCTACTATGACCGCACCGGCGTCGCGAAATACCGCGAGTGGCGCGGCGTGAAGGACACGATGTTCGACTATGTGTCCTGGCTGAACAATCTCCTCGCCATGGGCAAGATGGTCGCCTCCGCGCCGATCCCGGTCATGAAGGGCTTCTGGGAATATCGCTGGATGGGCTCCTTCCTCGGCACGTTCATGTTCATCGACCGCCTGTTTGAGGGCTATCGCGACCAGGAGCTGCGCGTGGCGCACACGCAGATGCACGGCATCGTCGTGAGTCTCACGAAGCGCATCGCGTACATCCTCTCCCATGACCGCCGCCTCGGCGCGAGCCAGGAGAAGAGCGAGAAGCTCGTCCCCATCGACGAGGTGCTGCCGGAGCTGTTCATGACCGGCTTCCCCGATCTCTACCCGGTGCCGCTGCAGACGCTGCCGGAGTTCATCATCTGCGACGTGGACCAGCACATCGAGCCGTATTACATCGACGTGGCGGAGTCCTTCGGTCTGCCGGCGGACGTATGCTCCCGCTGCGCGGCCGAGACCGGCGTCGCGCTCGACGATGCGTTCCCGCTCGTCGGCAAGGCCCTGATCTCCACAAACATGCCCTGCAACGCTTCGGAGGCGACCTCGATGTTCCAGCGCCGCCGCCTCGCCATGCCCGACTATCAGGCGACGCTCGCCATGATCCACAACGAGCCGGAGGCGCTGCCGTACTCCCGCGAGATCATGAAGGAGACCATCGCCTTCGTCGAGGAGCAGTACAACACCAAGTTCGACTGGAACCACTTCTTCAAGCACGCAAAGCTCATGAACGAGCAGAACACCTTCGAGCTGGAAAAGTGGGACTATATGAAGACCCCCTACAGCGCCGAGGTCGGCATCTCCGAGACGCTGTATAAGCTCTACGAGTGGCAGTCTGTCAACGGCACGGACCCCATGTTCAACAAGATCGACCGCAAGGTCATGAAGCGCCTGCGCAAGTGCTACGAGAACAAGTATGAGCCGTTCGGCGGCAAGACCCGCCACCGCGCGTTCCTGTGGGGACCCTCGGCCGTGTATTACACCGACTTCCCCACCTGGTGCCAGAACTGCTGGGGCATCGCCATCGTGCTGAACATGGACTCCACCATGGGCCACAACATGATAAACACCGAGGACCCGGAGATTGCGCTCGACGATCTGACCCGCCTCACCGAGAAGGCGTGCATGCGCCACATGGCCGTCGGCGGCTGGGACAATATCAACTCCGTCTGGGAGTGGGCCCACAACTTCAACTGCGACATGGTCCTGATGAACGACAACATCGCCTGCAAGGGGATGCTGGGCGTGCACGCCGTCATGGAGGAGCAGGCGCGGGAGCTCGGCTTCTATTTCATCTTCGTGGAGCACGATCTGGAGGACAGCCGCACGGTCTCCCGCCAGAACATGCGCGACTGCGTCAACCAGTACATGTCCATCGTGATGGGCGAGGAGCCGCTCGATCCGACGATCGTCACGTTCGACGACTCCGATGCGTACTAAGAAAGGCAGGAGAACGATATGAATATGAAACTGGCTGCGAAGATCCTGGGCAAGGTCGCAAAGATCGGCCTGATCGGCTTTGTCGTGACGTTTGCCATCTACATGACCAACGCCGAAAACAAGCTGATCTACTATGTGGTCCGCCCGTTTTTGAACAAGCACTATGACGCCCAGGTGCGCGATAAGCGCATCGTGTGACGCCCCATACCGCAAAAAGCGCCCTGCTCAGCAGGGCGCTTTTTACGTGGCGGCAAAGGACGCAAGTCCGATAAAAGCCACCGAGCGGGGGGATGTCGGTTTTTTCTACGCGGTGCAGGTGTGGATGGGGTGCGGGGGGTTGGTGCGGTGCGGGGTTTTGGCTGGTGTCCTCGTTAATATACCGAAGTTTTTGACGCACTGCAGGCATTCCACCCGCTTTCTTTTCAGCGCGAAAAGAAAGCCGGTGGAGCCGGAAAGAAACGCTGGGGGGTGCGGAGGTAGGCAACGCTTCTTCCGGAACCGCACGCGAGCGCGCGGTTCCGGGGGCTTACTTTTCTACGGTCGGACGAGCCTGTACGAGCGGCGCAAGTGCGCCGCCGTAGTGCGGGGCGCGGGATACGCAGCTTGGCGGGTATCTTGGTGCGGTGCGGGTGCGGGTTTTTGCTTGGTGTCCTCGTTAATACACCGCAGTTGTTGACGTGGTACTGGCATTCCACCCGCTTTCTTTTCAGCGCGAAAAGAAAGCCGGTGGAGCCGGAAAGAAACGCTGAAGGTGCGGTGGTGGGCATCGCTTCTTCCGGAACCG
>CACWHX010000084.1 GCA_902760845.1 Oscillospiraceae bacterium | reverse complement strand
GGTTCCGGAAGAAGCGATGCCCACCACCGCACCCCTCAGCGTTTCTTTCCGGCTCCACCGGCTTTCTTTTCGCGCTGAAAAGAAAGCGGGTGGAATGCCTGCACCACGATCAACCAACACCGGTATATTAACGAGGACACCAGCCCCAAGCCCGCACACGCCAACCCCCGCCTCGCATAACAAACAAACCGAGACGAAACCCACTTCATTGGGCTTCGCCTCGGTAAGATAATCAGGTTCAGGATGCGCTGCCCCTTGCGGGGGAGCATGCCGGAAAACAGCGCCATGCTGACGAGCCCGCCCTCCTGTCTGGCGCAGACGGCCGCGCCCAGCAGGGACAGGAGCACGAACACGTTGATCGTCAGCTCCTCCGTGAACGACCATGAGGTCGGCAGCACATAGCGGGAGAGCACGTTGCCGAATGTGAGCAGCGTCACGACCAGCAGCGTCACGGACAGCACGAGCTTCTCCACAAATGTAAAGCCGTTCATGATCTTTTTGTAGACCGAATATGCTTTCATCTGTATCCTCCTTCTATTTTTCTGAAACCGGCCGCGCCGGATGAAATACAGGATGCGTTCACCGCTGGGTGGGGTGCACGAGATAGACGTCGAGCTCCGGGTCGTAGCGGCGGTCCATGAAGATGCCGTCCAGCTCGCCGATGACGAGATCGGCCGTCATGAGCACCTCGTTGCCCTCGATCAGGTGGCCGGAGAACGTCCGGCCCGTGCCGTCGGCAAAGCAGCAGTGCACATGCAGCAGCGGCGCGCCGTTTTCCCCTTCACCGATGATGCCCGAGACGGAGATCAGCTCGATGGGCCCCGCCTCCTCCACGGGGGTGGAGTAGCCGTAGCCCGCCTTGGTGCCCGGCAGGACCACGGGGGTAAAGAACCGCGCGCTCCGCAGACTGCCGATGCCGGACAGGAGCACGCCGCTTTTGATCCCATAGTGTTCGCACACGGCCTGGATGCCGCCCAGCAGGTCCTCCCCCGGCGACAGCCGGAAGGCCACCGTCCGCTTCAGACTGCCCACTGCGTGTTCGATCATGCTGCTCCTCCTCTCCACGGCTGGAAAATAGCCGCCAGTAACCCGGTCTGACCGTATGACCATTTTTTAAAATATCACGTTTCTTCATTTTGTCAAGGCAATTAAAAAAACGACAGCCCCCTTTCCGGAAAGACTGTCGTTTTGTACAATTTTGAATGGGAAAGTTTTTGCGTTTTCCCTAAGAATTTTTCTGTTCCGCGTCGGCGTTTTCGTTGTCGTAGTAGTCCTCGATGATGCTCAGGTGGCGGTCCATCTCATAGGCGGCCCGGTCCGCGTCGCGGGCCTTGACGGCCTCATAGATGCGGCGGTGCGCCTCCTTGGTCTTGCCGTGATAGTCCGAGCGCTCGAAATACCGCAGCCGCAGATCGAGGATCATGTAGTTGATATAGTCAAGCATGGTGGCGAAGATCATGTTGTGGCTGGCATAGGCGAGATTGATGTGAAAATCCACGTCCGCCTGATAGTCCGATGCGTTTCGCTCCAGCCGCTCCACCGTGTCCCGGATGCGCTCCAGGTCCGCGTCCGTCGCGCGGCGACATGCCAGGCGCACGATCTCCAGCTCGTTGGCGCGGCGGAACTCCATGAAGTCCGCAAACGTGTCCACCTTTTCGGACATGTGGATAAACGCCCGCGCCTTGCGGAAATATCCCGCGTCCTTGATGACCACCTTTCGGTTGCCCCGGTTTTCCACAATGCCCATAAAGCTCAGCACCGCGAGACTTTCGCGCAGGGAGCTGCGGCTGATGCCCAGCTCCTCCGCCAGCTCCCGCTCCGGCGGCAGGTCTTCGTTGATTTTGAGCTTCCCGCTCTCGATTGCGTTCAGCAGGTTGTCGATCACAAGCTCCGGCACCTTGGGCGAGGAGATCTGAATTTTATCGAAAGTCATAGGTTATCACCGTCACAGTATTTGTTATTCTGACAAAAGCTCGATCAGCTGCGCGTTGCGGATGCCCATAAAGTAGCGCGAGGCGTCCACGCCCTCCAGCGCCGCGGCAAATTCCTCGCGCTCCGGGCGGCGGCCCACAAAGCGCGCAGCCAGCGCCTCCGGCTCGTCCGCGCTGAAAAAGTCGCCCACGAAGCGGATGGCGGTGATCCGCCCGTGCTCCACGAAGATGCGCGCCTCCACGGTGCCGACGCCCTCGATCCGCCGGCGCTTGAGCAGCGTGCACTCCGGCGAGGAGCCGTAGTTCCAGTCCCACGTGGCGTAGCGCGTCCGGCGCAGCTCCTCAATGGCCGCGCGGTCGCTTTCCGTGAGCGCGTATGCCTCGCCCGGGTTTTCCAGCAGAATGTTTTCCAGCAGGATGCGCCGAAACTCCGGCAGCTCGATGTCCCGCGGCAGATACGGCCGCACGTTCGTCACGCGGCTGCGCACGGACTTGAGCCCCTTGGCCTGGATTTTCGAGACATCCACATGCAGCGCCTGCCCCACCACGGAGAGGTCGGAGTCAAACATGATCGTGCCGTGGTGCATGACGCGGCCGCCGCGCATGTACTGCGAGTTTCCGGAGAATTTTTTCCCGTCGATGGTAATATCGTTGCGCCCGTTCACCTCCGCGTGCACGCCGAGTGTCTCCAGCGTCCGCACCACCGGCTGGCAGAACAGGTGCATGTCCAGCTCCTCCGCGTTTCCGGCGTCCACGATGAACGTGAAGTTCAGATTCCCCATGTCGTGATACACCGCGCCGCCGCCGGAGAGCCGGCGCACCACCTGGATGCCCTTTTCCTCGACGAAGGGGGCGTTGATCTCCGCCAGGGTGTTCTGGTATTTTCCGATGATGATGGCGTTGCGGTTCTGCCAGAGCATGAAATACATGCGGTCCCTGGGCAGCGCGTCGAACACGTATTGCTCGGCGGCCAGATTGTAGGCCGGGTCGGTCGTGTACAAATCCAAATACGATAGCTTTGCCATGTGAGATATCTCCGTTTCTGTCATGCTTCGATCGTGCGCAGGAAGCGCGCGAGCCGCGCCGCCATCAGTCGGTGCCCCGCCGGATTCGGGTGCAGCCCGTCGAGATAGAGCTCCCCCCGCGGCCGCCCGTCGGCCGAGACGAAATCGCCCCGGAAGTCAACCGTCGGGATGCCGAACGCCCCGCAGTAAGCCTCCAGCCAGCGGTCGTAAGCGTCCAGCAGCGCCGCCGCGCCCGGAAAATCCACCGCGGCGCCCCAGCGCTCCGGATAGCCACTCTGCGCGATGGGCATCGGGATGCCCGCCGCCGGCCGCAGCCCGGCGGAAAGCAGCTGGTGGAGCATCGCGCCCATGTTCGCGCGCGCCGCGCGGTCGGAGCCGGAATAAAAAATGTCGTTCGCCCCGCCCATGAGCAGCACGCGGTCCGGGGCCGGGCGCGCCTCCAGCACCTCCCGCAGCCGGGCCAGCATGCCGCCGGTCGTGTCGCCGCTGACGCCCCGGTTCACGATTCGCCAGCCGGTCTCCCGCGCCGCAAGGTGGAGCCAGCGCTCCTGCGGGCGCACGCCATATCCAAATGTCAGGCTGTCGCCCAGACAGATCAGCTCCATACGCCGTCCTCCGCCGCGCGTTTTTTGGCGCAGCAAAAAATATTATAAAGGAACCTTTCCCATTTTACAAGGACAATTTCGGCAATCCTCCGCAAAGCGCAAAATCGCGGCCTCACACCAGCACGACGCGCACGTCGTAGGCCTCCGCGATCTGCTTTCGCAGCGCGGCCAGCTCCCGCAGCAGCGTGTCGCCGTCCCCGCAGGACCGGCACAGCGCGGCGTAGCCCTCCGCGAACGCCGCGGCGGCCTCGTCCTCCCGCGCGCCGGTGATCTCGTAATGCCCCAGTCCGTATGCCTCTACCGTTTTCATTGTGCTCCCTCCGCTCTGTACCGTGTTTCTGGTCCCATTGTATCGCGCGCGCCGCGGGATGGCAATCTTTATTTTCCCGCGCCGCCGGGGGTAATTGAAAATGCGCGCGAAATCGTGTAAAGTAAGGATATCCCGACGCATTGCGAAAAAGGAGGCCTGATGTCATGACAGACCGCGAAAAGCCGGAGGACGGGCCGGCGTTGGATTTCACCGTCCGCACGAAGCAGGATCTGATCGACGCCGTAGAGCGCTTCGGCTTCATGCCGCTGTTTGCAAACAGGCTGCCCGGCTTTTCCGTCGAGGAGCACGCCGTGCCGGAGGTCTGGTTTTCCGACGAGGCCGAGGGCGTCTGGGAGTGGAAATCATTTTTTGAACAAAACGGCGGCACTTATACACAAGTTGGCGATGTGCTTCTTCCCAATTTTGTCATTGTAGGCGCTGAACAGCGACCCATCGGGCTCAGCGTGAAGTCAATATATTAACCGATTGCGAAACATTTTGCATGGCCTTCAAGCTTGGCGCAAAGATCATGCTTGATGTGCTGACGAAGGGGAAAATGAGGGAAATCTGATAACAGCAACCGACAGGGATAGCGAAAGGTAAGCGTCAAACGAGACTCGCTAATTGCGAGTCTCGTTTGACGCTTACCTAAAAGCACACAGGGTGCATTCTCTGACCAACTGCGTCAGATTTTTCTTGCAATTTCGTAGGCTGCAGAAACAGCGGTGCGGATGTTTCCGACCATAACGCCGTCGCCCACCTCAAAAACCTCAATGCCGCTGTACATCAGTTCTTCCTTGAGAGATTTGTTGGGCTTGAGGCCGATGCAAAACACCACATCGTCCGCGGGGATGGTGAACTGTTCACCGGTGATGACGCTCTCGATAACAGCGCCCTCGTCGTTCACGCCCACGATCTTGTGTCCGGCACGGATGTCCACCTTATAATAGTCCAGCAGATCCCGCAGCATGAGGTTGACCGGCTGCGGCACAGCGGGGCCGGAGGAAAGAATGTCGGGCAGGGCCTCCACCAGTGCGACCTGCTTTCCGGCATAGCGCGCCAGATCATAGGCAAGCTCGGAGCCGGTCAGACCGCCGCCGACCACGACAACAGTATCCCCCAATTCACGTTTGCCCATGAGGACATCGTAGGATACCACGGCTTTTTTGTGGTCATACCGTGCTTTTCTGGAGCGCGCAACCAATCAAGATATTTGAACAGAATTACGTGAAATCACGCGATTTCAGTTAATTCCTGTTCAATTCCGCAACTTCT
>CACWHX010000083.1 GCA_902760845.1 Oscillospiraceae bacterium | reverse complement strand
GATTCTCCGGCACCCAGCCTGTGCGTTTCTTTCCGCAGAACCTACCTTTGCCGAATGTCCCGCCTCCGGGGGTTGTTAAGGGGCGGTTAGCCCCTTGACTAAGCGCCCCTTTCTTTGCGGCTCCACCGCGTTTCTTTCCGGCAAGGCGGAAAGAAATGGGGTGGATTCTGCACTAAGACAATGACTGCAGTGCGTTATAAAACGAACCAGCTCCAATCAACCACCCCCGCGCCCCGGGCCGAAGCCCGGCGTAGTGGGGTTGATTCAAACTACTCCGCGAACGCGGCTTCCAGTGCTTCCAGATCCGCGCGCAGCGAGGCAGGGAGACGCTCGCCGAACTGCTCGAAATATTCGCGGATGCCCGCGCAGTTTTCGCGCCAGCTCGCGGCGTCGAGACTCAGGATCTCCCTGAGCGTGTCGCGCGTCACGTCCGTGCCGTCGAGATTGATGTCCTCCGGCTTCGGCACAAAGCCGATGGGAGTGACGTCCGCATCTGCCTCGTCGAAGCAGCGCTTGAGAATCCACTCCAGCACGCGCAGATTGTCGCCGAAGCCGGGCCAGAGGAAATGCCCCTCCTCATCGGTGCGGAACCAGTTGACGTTGAAGATTTTCGGCGCGTTGGGGAGGACCTGCTCCATATCGAGCCAGTGCTGCCAGTAGTCGGCCATGTTGTAGCCGCAGAACGGGCGCATGGCCATCGGGTCGCGCCGCACCACACCCACGGCGCCGACGGCGGCCGCGGTGGTCTCCGACGCCATCGTCGCGCCGACGAACACGCCGTGCGCCCAGTCGCGGGACTGGTAGACCAGCGGCGCGGTCTTGGCGCGGCGGCCGCCGAAGATGATCGCGCTGATCGGCACGGCGGTGCCGCTTTCAAACTCCGGGCTGATGCACGGACAATTTCGGGCCGGGGCGGTGAAGCGGCTGTTCGGATGCGCGCCCTTCGTGCCGTCCGAGCCGTCCCACGGCTCGCCCTTCCAGTTGACGAGGCGGCCCTCCGGCGGGGTTTTGGTCATGCCCTCCCACCAGACGGTCCGGTCGTCCTCATTGAGCACGACGTTGGTGAAGATCGTGTCCCGGCTCGTGGAGGCGAGGGCGTTGGGGTTGGATTTTTCGCTCGTGCCGGGCGCGACGCCGAAGAAGCCGTTTTCCGGATTCACGGCCCAGAGCCGCCCGTCCTTTCCGGGGCGGAGCCAGGCGATATCGTCGCCGACGGTCCAGCACTTCCAGCCGTTCTTGCGATAGCCCTCCGGCGGGATGAGCATGGCGAGATTCGTCTTGCCGCAGGCGGACGGGAACGCGCCCGTCACATAGCGGATCTCGCCCTGCGGGTTCTGGATGCCGAGGATGAGCATATGCTCGGCGAGCCACCCCTCATTGCGGCCGAGGACGGAGGCGATGCGCAGCGAGAAGCACTTCTTGCCCTGCAGCACGTTGCCGCCGTAGTTGGAGTTGACGGAGACGATGCGGTTTTCCTCCGGAAAATGGACGATGTAGCGCTTTTCGGGGTCCAGCTCGCACATGGCGTGCACGCCGAAGATAAAGTCCGCGCTGTCGCCCATCGCGTCCAGCACGTCCTTCCCGACGCGCGTCATGATCGCCATGTTCAGCACCACGTAGACCGAATCGGTCAGCTCAATGCCGTACTTGGCAAACTCCGAGCCCACCGGGCCCATGGAGTAGGGGATGACATACATCGTGCGCCCCCGCATGGAGCCGGCCAGAATGCCGTGCAGGATGCCGCGCATTTCGTCCGGGTCCATCCAGTTGTTTGTGGGGCCGGCCTCCTCCCGCGTCCGGGAGCAGATGAAGGTGCGGTCCTCCACGCGGGCGACGTCGTTGGGATTGCTGCGCGCGAGATAGCAGCCGGGGAGCTTCTCCTCGTTGAGGGGGATCAGATCGCCCGATTCCACCGCCAGCGCGCGGAGCGCGTCGAGCTGCGCCTCCGACCCGTCAATCCACACGATCTCGTCGGGCTGCGTCAGCTCCGCCGTCTTGTGGAGGGCCGAGAGCACCTGCCTGTTTTGTGTCAGTTCCATTTGCCTGTCTCCTTTACGTTGCTGATATGATAAATTTGCCGTTGTTTGGATGCGTTTGGCCGAGTCCGCGCGAGACTTTCTCTTTAAAGTACACCATTTACGGGGGTTCTGTAAAGAGAAAACGCAAAAATTCTCCCGTGAACCTTTTCACATGGCGCAGGGGTGTGGTATAATAGCCGCGATTGCGCAGCCGCGACGCCGCGGGCCATGCGGCCCGCGCGCACGGGACGCGGACCGAACCGCGGATACCGCGCACGTCTGCGCGAAACCTGAGACAGAGAGAAGCGAGGCAGCTATGCTGGAGACTGTTCTTTCCGCCGGCGCCGTGCTGGCCGCGGAGGCGGCCGTGCGCGCGCACATCAACGCCCAGCCGCCGGGGACCTATCCCCGGATGCTCACAAAGCACATCGAGCTTCGCCGCGCGCACAATCGCGGCCTGGTCGGCGGGCGCCTGGCCGACCGGCCCGCGCTGGCGACCGCGCTGCAGACCGGGGCGGCCGTGTTCGCCGTGGGCCTTGCCGTGCTGGCGAATCTGCCCGCGCTGCAGGTGCGCCCCGTCGCGCGCGTCGGTGCGGGGCTTGCGGCGGGCGGCGCCTGGGCGAACACCCTAGAGCGTTACATAAAACACGAAGTAACGGATTATGTCTACCTGAAAGACGCAAAACTGCCGCTGCTGCGGCGGCGAATCTGGAATCTCGCGGACCTCGCGATTTTCAACGGCATGGTCGTCGCGGCGGCGGGATTTCTGTCAGCAACGATCGAGGGGGCGGCGTATGGAGCTTTGGGACGTTTATGACGCGGACCGGCGGCCGACAGGCCGGACGGCGGAGCGCGGCGCGGCGCATTCATCGGCGGAGTGCCAGCTGGTGGTGCACGTGTGCCTGTTCAATCCGAGGGGGGAGCTGCTCATCCAGCAGCGGCACCGCGCGAAGCGCGCGTACCCGGAATACTGGGACGTGTCGGCCGCCGGGGGCGTGATCTCCGGCGAGACGCCCCGCGAGGCGGCGGCGCGCGAGGTGCGCGAGGAGCTGGGACTCACGGTGGAGATCACGCCGCCCGCGGCGGTGACGCTGGCGTTCGCCGGCGGGTTTGACGACTATTTTCTCGTGGACTGCGACGTGCCGCTCGACGCGCTCACGCTGCAGCCGGACGAGGTGCAGGACGCCCGCTGGGCGACGCAGGCGGAGATTCGCGCGCTGCTGGAGGCGGATCGCTTCGCGCCATACTGGCCGAGCTTTCTCGATCTGCTCTTTGATCTGCACCGGCACATGGGGCTGCGCGAGTAGGCCCGCGCCGCCCGGGCGCCGCCGGTCCCGGCGGGGGAGCGCGCGGTTGACAGCGCGAAAAAAATCGGATATACTCACCTTCTGCAAAGGAAGGATTGATGCCCGTGGAAATCGCGTCTGTGCTGGCCAAGATGGCCATGCTCGTTTTGCTCATGCTGGTGGGCTATCTCTGCGCCCGGCTGCGCGTCACCGGCCCGGAATTTAACCGGCGCGCCACGCCCGTGGTGATGAACGTGCTGCTGCCCGCCACGATTCTCAACTCCGTCATCGGCTCGGAGGAGCCCGTGAGCGGCACGGTGCTGCTGGGCTATCTCGGCGTGCTGTTTCTGGCGCTGCTGCTGTGCTTTGTCGCGGCGTGGCTGGCGGTGTGGCTCCTGCGCGCGCGCGGCGACGAGCGGGGCGTATTGTGGCTGACGATGGCGTTTTCCAACAACGCCTTTGTGGGCTTTCCGGTGGTTGAGGTCGTCTTTGGTCCGGCGGCGGTGTTCTATGCCGCCATTTCGAATATTCCGTTCAATCTCATGCTCTACACCGTCGGCACGGCGCAACTCCAGCAGGGGGAGGGCCGCCGGATGAACTGGAAGCAGGTGCTCTCCACGCCGCTGGTCGCGACGCTTCTGGCGGCGGTGCTGTTTTTGACGCGCGTGCCCGTGCCGCAGGTGCTGGGCGACACGATCTCCACGCTCGCCGCCGCGACGATCCCCATGTCGATGCTCATCGTGGGCACGTCCCTCGGCGGCATCCCGGTGAAGAAGGCGTTCGGCAGCGCGCGGGTGTATCTGGCGGCGGCGGTGCGGCTTCTGGCGGCGCCGGTGCTGGTGTGGCTGGTGCTGCGCCTGTTTGTGCGGGACCCGGTGATGCTGGGCATTCCGGTCATCATCGCCGCGTGTCCGTCTGCGATGATTATCACGGTGCTGTGTCTGCGCTACGGGCGGGACGATTCCCTCTCGTCGGAGGTGATCTTCGTGAGCACGGTGTTCTCCGCCGTGACGATCCCGCTGCTGCTGTGGCTGCTGTTTTAGACGCAAAAGCCTCCGGTCGAAATCGACCGGAGGCTTGATCCTGTCGAAAAGCATTTTCGCCAGGAGGGGATTGCGCTGCATTCCTTGCCCTCGTTCGCCACGACGCTGCGGAATGGAGCGCGCCTACCCCCGCATCCCCGCGCCGAAGCCCAGCGAAGCGGGTTCGGATCGGAGACGCGGGGGGGGTGTGATAGATTGTGGCCGGTGTCCTCGTTAATATACCGCAGTTGGTTGGACGTAGTGCAGGCATTCCACCCGCTTTCTTTTCAGCGCGAAAAGAAAGCCGGTGGAGCCGGAAAGAAACGCTGGAGGGTGCGGAGGTGGGCATCGCTTCTTCCGGAACCGCGCGCAGAGCGCGCGGTTCCGGGGGCTTACCTTTCTACGGTCGAACGCGCCGGTACGAGCGGCGCAAGTGCGCCGCCGTGCTCCGGGGTGCGAGAGACGGGGCTTGGCAGGAATCTTGGTGCGGAGCTGCGCGCCGCTTGTAGTGCAAGCGTTGATGCGGCATGGAGCATCGCGCGCTGTCGTACTCCAGAGTCCGTGGGACGGAGCCAGGTATCATGTTTGCTGTCATTATGAGGAGCGAAGCGACGAGATAATTCCCCGTTAGAGCGGCAAGCACCGCAGGGGATTGCCAAGGATCGTAAAAACACACCGCACGCTTGAGCTGTAGTTTTAGTCGCTTGCATTGTATCCCACATCGCACCGATTCTCCGGCACCCAGCCTGTACGTTTCCTTCCGCAGAACCTACCTTTGCCGAATGTCCCTCCTATGGGGGTTGTTAAGGGGCGGTAGCCCCTTGACCAAAGCGCCCCTTTCTTTGCGGCTCCACCGC
>CACWHX010000082.1:622-5981 GCA_902760845.1 Oscillospiraceae bacterium | reverse complement strand
CGGAAGAAGCGATGCCTACCACCGCACCCCTCAGCGTTTCTTTCCGGCTCCACCGGCTTTCTTTTCGCGCTGAAAAGAAAGCGGGTGGAATGCCTGCACCACGTCAACATCTGCGGTATCTTAACGAGGCCACCAGCCAACATCAAGCACCGCACCAACGCCAGCACTACGACCAACCAACTGCGGTATCTTAACGAGGACACCGGCCAAAATCAAGCACCCCGCCAACGCTCGCACTACGTCAACAACTGCGGTACAGTAACGAAGGGACCGGGCATAACCCCCGCATCACGCCAACAGCTCCGCACCACGATCCCCTGCACCACACCCAGCAAAAACTTCGAGCCGAAGTCCCTGTTCCTGGCTTCGGCTCGGTAAGGAAGAACGGACTGCCACGGCTGCCTTCAGCCGTTCGCCGGCGACGGCTCCGCCATTGGCTCGGTGCTGACCGCGTCAAAGATCGAAAGCCGGTTCTTCGTGTCAAACGTGTTGTTGTATTGCAATTGCCAGTAGCGCTCGAGCGCCTCCCGCTCCGCGCCCTCCGCCTCGTCAAAGGGAAGGAACGCGCCCGCGCTGCGGGAATAAAACCCCTGCGAGTTCAGCGCCGGGATCGTGTCGGAGAGGTCCATGAGCAGCTGCGTGTACACCGGCGGCTCCAGCCCCGCCGCCTCATAGACGTAGTTCGTCAGATAGTTGATGCTGGTCAGCGGCGTCTCGCGCGCGTCGATGTCGTAGTTCGCCCAGACGAAAAACGGAATCTCATACTGCAGCAGCTGCTCGTCGAGCGTGTCGAACGTGCCGCCGTGGATCTCCTCATAAAACTCCTTCGGCAGCGACGGCAGATGGTCGCCGAAAAAGACGATGACCACATCGTCGTCCACGCCGGAGAAGTACGCGATGAGCGTTTCCAGCGCGCTGTCCGTCTTGTGCGCGAGCGTGAGATACTGCTCCGCCGTGGGATACAGCTGGCGGTAGCCGCGCAGGCGGATCTCCGTTTTGAAGTCATACCCCGTGTAGCGGTAGCCGCCGTGGTTCTGCATCGTCACGCCGAAGAGGAACAGAGGCCGCGACGGGTCGCGCTGCT
The DNA here is from genome assembly GCA_902760845.1 of Oscillospiraceae bacterium. GTDB lineage: Bacteria > Bacillota > Clostridia > Oscillospirales > Oscillospiraceae > CAG-103. The sequence goes on along the minus strand of CACWHX010000082.1, from coordinate 4,897 downwards.
CATACACCTGCGTGACCTTTTCAAACATCCCCTGATCGCTCACAAAGCCGCGCACGAGATTGCGGCGCGGGAAGTCATCGACAAAATACGTCTCGTCAAAGCCGAGCCGCGGCCAGACCGTGTTGCGCATCCAGCCGCTCTCCAGATACGGATGCATGGCCACGCACGCATAGCCCCGGTCCTTCAGCTCGGACACGATGGAGTGCGTCTCGCCGCGGACGTACTGCTGGTACGCCACGCAGCCCTGCGGCAGGAAGCCGAGGGTGTTGCCGGTGAGAAACTCATACTCGGAGTTGGCCGTGCCGCCGCCGTACACCGACGAGAGCGCGTAGCCCCGGATGGTGTTCTCCCGCAGGGAGTCGAAAAACGGCATGACCGGCTCGTTGGTGTTGAAGTGGTCACCCAGCACGCGAAAATCCGCGAACGATTCGTCCATGATCGCGATGATCGTGGGGCCGGCGGTCTCCTCCGGCGGGTCATACGTCGCCGCGAGCGCGGCCAGCGCGTCCGGGTCATAGTCCTCCGGCCTGCGGATGAAGCTGTCGCGCAGCTCCAGCGTGAAGTTCAGCAAAAAGCCGTTGTTGTTCACGCCGTGCAGATGCCACTGCTGCGAGGTGTGGCCGTTCATGCCGAGCAGAATCGCCGCGACGAGCGCCGCCAGCGTGCCCGCGCCCGCAAGCGTGAGCGGCCTGCGCCGGAGTCGGCCGAAACGGATGGCCCCCGCCGCGAACAGAAACAGCGCAAAGAGCGCCCAGACGCGCACGACCGAGGGGCCGGGCGTGTAGTCATACTCCCCGGCGACGTTGATGGCCGTGCCGATGGCGAGAAAGTCCGTCGGCAGCAGCTCCGTGCCGCGGAAGGCATAGACGTAGTAATCCGCCGTGACGAGCAGGAGCAGCAGCCCCATGCCGATGCCGACGCCGGGGATGATGCGCCCCGTAATCAGCACCCACAGCACGATGACCGCGCCGCCGATGCCGACGCCAAGCAGAAACTCGTCGAACGTGAGCGGCAGGACGCGCGCGTCCATCGCCCCCTGCGTCAGCCACATGAGCAGCACCGCGCCGAGCAGCGGCACAAGCACGGCCGCCACCACGCGCCACGGGTCCGGCAGCTCCACGCGCACCGGCGCGGCCGCGAGGAAGCCCGCCGCGACGAGCAGCGCCAGCCACACGGGCGCGTCAAAAAGCAGCAGCGCGGCGCCAAACAGCGCCGCCAGCACCGCGCCGACGACAAATCTGGAGTTGTGGAAATCCACCTGGAACAATACAGGGTCACCTCGGTCAAAAAAACGCGCGAAAAAAACGTCCACGCCCATGCGGGCGAGACTGTATTCTAGCACAAAACCAGTCGAAAAATGTAAAATTATTATGAACGATTAACGCTTTTGTAAAACTTCTGAAACAATCCGTCCCATTCCCGCGCGTTTCCCCGTTCCCGCGGCGGCGGTTGATCGCGCCGGCGCGGTGTCCCCCGGCGCGGTGGCCCCCGGCGCGGACCGTTCGTATCCCTATGCGCACCGGGGGCCGTTTAGAAGCCGGGCCGGACGCCGGGCGCGCGAAAAAAATTTTCCGCCGCACGCGCCGCGCCCCCTTGTGCGGGTGGGTTCTTTCCGGTATAATAGAGGCATCGAATCGAGCTCGTTTGTTTCAGAAGGAGGGACAATATGGCAAACGCAACGGTCTATTTCACCCGCACGATCACGCCGGAGACGCTCGTGGAGCTGTACGGGAAGCTGGGCGTCTCGCTGCCGGGCAAGGTGGCGGTCAAGCTGCACTCCGGCGAGAAGGGCAACCAGAATTTCCTGCGGCCGGAGTTTATGCGCCCGATGGTGGAGCACGTCGGCGGCACGGTCGTCGAGTGCAACACCGCCTACGGCGACAAGTTCGAGGGCGTGCGCGACCACACGGCGGCGCATCTCCAGCTCATCGAGTATCACGGCTGGAACAAATATTTCACCGTCGATCTCATGGACGCCGAGGGGCCGGACGTGGTCTGGAACATCCCGAACGGCAAGGTGCTGAAGGAAAACCGCGTCGGCAAGCACATCCTCAACTACGACTCCATGCTCGTGCTGTCGCACTTCAAGGGCCACCCGATGGGCGGCTTCGGCGGCGCGCTCAAGCAGCTGTCCATCGGCTGCGCGTCGAGCGTGGGCAAGGCGCTCATCCACTCCGGCGGCGTGACGGAGAGCAATCTCGACGCATGGGACAAGCACGCCGAGCAGGACCGCTTCCTGGAGGCGATGGCGGACGCCGCGTCCTCCGTGGTGCGGCACTTCGAGGGGAAGATCGCGTTCATCAGCGTGATGAAAAACCTCTCCGTGGACTGCGACTGCTGCGCCGTCGCGGAGGACCCGTGCATGCGGGACATCGGCGTGCTCGCCTCGCTCGACCCGGTCGCCATCGACCAGGCGTGTCTGGATCTCGTCTATGCCGCGAAGGATGATCCCGGTCAGGCGCATTTTCTGGAGCGCGTGGAGTCTCGTCACGGCGGCCACGTTGTGGAGGCCGCGGCGGAGCTGGGCTTCGGCACGCGGACGTATACGCTGGTTGATCTGGATGCGTAAGGGCGAATCTGCGCGCTGAACAAAAAAATGGGGGGACGGTCGAAAGACTGTCCCCCCTTTTGCTGCGCACAAGCGCGGTGCAGCGGAGCAAGCCCGTTCTGACGTCGCATCCCCGAGCCGAAGCCCAGCGAAGCGACTTCGGCTCGGTAAGGAAGAAGGAAGGAGCGGATATGGAGCCGCGCCGCCTGCGGCGCTGCGGAATGGAGCGAGTTTCTTCTGACGCTATGCGCGCATCCCCGCTCGCATTGCGGCGATGGTGGCCGCGTCGTAGCCGCTCAGCTTCCAGAGGCTGTCCGGCACGCGACCGTAGTTTTTCAGGATCAGCGCGATCTGCTTGCGCGCGTCCGCCTGGGCGCTGGCCGCGGCCTTCTCCGCGGCGGCCTTGACCTTCTCCTGCTCCGCCCTGGCCTTCTCCGCGTCGGCGGCGGCCTTGTCCTCCTGCGCCTTGCGGGTCGCCTCGGCCGCCTCCTGCTGCGCACGCACGTCTTCCATGCCGGAGGCGTAGCGCTGATACGTGCTCTCGTCCAGATCCAGCAGCGCGTCAATGCGCCGCCAGGCGGCGTCCCGGTCGTTTTCGCGCATGGTGAGCAGCGCGTCGAGCGTGGCGCGCTTGTCGTCCTGGCTGCCGCGATAGCGCGACCAGGCGAGCTCCGCCAGCTCCGGGATCTTGTCCGCCGCCTTGGCGCGATAGTAGTTCCCCGCCTGCTGCGAGGCCGCGACCGCCGCCGTGGAGGCGCGCCCGCCCGTCAGCGCGGCGGCGCTGCCCAGCGCGTTTTCCGCCGCGAGGTCCGCCTCGCGCAGGTACTGCTTGCGGTAGGACGCATAGAGCGGGTCGGACGCGGGGTCGTAGCTGAACTCCGCGCCCAGCAGCGCGTCCAGCAGCTCCTGCACGGCGGCGTCCTGCGCCGTGGACTGCGTCGCCTCGCCGATCAGTGATTCGGCCTGCTCGCGCGCGCTGCCGTCGTAGTCGGGCGTGATCGTGTAGGGCAGGTACGCCGCGTACTTCAACGTCGGCGCGTAGCTCATCCCTTCGCCCGCGATCTTGGCGTTACGCTGCTGCTCATAGACCGCGGCGGCGCCGTATTCGCCGTTGCCCACGGCGCGGTCGATCAGCGCCTGATAGTCGGTGTCTTTGTCATACTTATACTTGGTGGCCATTGGGTCCTCCTGTGAATCAGAATTGGGATATATGGTGCTCTTGTGCGGCGCGGTACAATTGTTGACGTGGTGCGGGATGGGGGCGGGATGGGGGCCGGGCGCTTCGTTACGTGGTGCGGTTGGTGGATCGTAGTGCGGGCGTTGGCGCGATGGTTGATTTTGGCTGGGCGCTTCGTTACTGAACCGCAGTTGTTGACGTGGTGCAGGCATTCCACCCGCTTTCTTTTCAGCGCGAAAAGAAAGCCGGTGGAGCCGGAAAGAAACGCTGAAGGGTGCAGCGTCAGAACAGGCGCGCTCCATTCCGCAGCCGCGCTGGCGCGCGCCGGCTCCATATCCGCTTCCCCGTTCTTCCTTACCGAGCCGAACCCGCTTCGCTGGGCTTCGTCTCGGGGACGCGAGGGTGCGGGGTTTTGGCTGGTCCCTTTTATTTCGTACTGCAATCATCATCTTAGTGCAGAATCCACCCCATTTCTTTCCGCCATGCCGGAAAGAAACGCGGTGGAGCCGCAAAGAAAGGGGCGCTTTGGTCAAGGGGCTAACCGCCCCTT
>CACWHX010000082.1:0-598 GCA_902760845.1 Oscillospiraceae bacterium | reverse complement strand
CCCATTTCTTTCCGCCATGCCGGAAAGAAACGCGGTGGAGCCGCAAAGAAAGGGGCGCTTTGGTCAAGGGGCTAACCGCCCCTTAACAACCCCCGTGGGTGGGACATTCGGCAAAGATTTGCGCTGCGTCAAATAACGCACAGGCTGGGTGCCGGAGAATCGGTGCGATGTGGGATACAATGCAAGCGACTAAAACTACAGCTCAGTCGTGCGGTGTGTTTTACGCGCCTTGGCAATTCCCTGCGGTGCTTGCCGCTCTAACGGGGGATTATCTCGTCGCTTCGCTCCTCATAATGGCAGCCAATATGATACCTGGCCCCGTCCCACGAACCCTGCTCCAGGGTGGGATGTGCACCAATCTTCGTTTCCCGCACCCCCGCGTCCCCGAGACGAAGCCCAGCGAAGCGGGTTCGGCTCGGTAAGGAAGAACGGGGAAGCGGATATGGAGCCGCCGCGCGCAAGCGCGGCTGCGGAATGGAGCGTGCCCGTTCTGACGCTGCACCCCTCAGCGTTTCTTTCCGGCTCCACCGGCTTTCTTTTCGCGCGATGCGTTATCATATCAAGTGCAACACAAAAGCAATTTATTCCAAAGCACAGA
>CACWHX010000081.1 GCA_902760845.1 Oscillospiraceae bacterium | reverse complement strand
CGCGCGGTTCCGGAAGAAGCGATGCCCACCACCGCACCCCTCAGCGTTTCTTTCCGGCTCCACCGGCTTTCTTTTCGCGCTGAAAAGAAAGCGGGTGGATTGCCTGCACCACGACCAACGACTGCGGTATCTTAACGAGGCCACCAGCCAAAATCCCGCCCCCCCGCGCTCCAAGCCGAAGCCCATCGAAGCGGCATCAGCGCGGAAAAGAAAGAACAACACCATCGGTCGATCGCACACCGCTCGCGGCGGCTGATGACCCATGGTGTTGTTCTGACATGGAGCGGGATACGGGAATCGAACCCGCCTCCTCAGCTTGGGAAGCTGATGTTCTACCAATGAACTAATCCCACTTACAATGTTATTATAGCACGCGCGCGCCGGCTTTGCAAGGAGTATTTTTTCCGCGTGCCGGCAGCGCGCTTTCGGCTTGTATTTCTCGTCGATTTATGGTATGCTTTTCCCATTCTGTGCATTCTGCAAACGAAAGACTGCCGGAAAGGACGAATGACGCATGACGATCCAATGGCTGGGCCATGCCTGCTTCAAAATCACACACAGGGGCTATACCGTGCTCATTGACCCGTATAACAGCTCCTATATCCCCGGCTATCCCCGGCTGCGGACGACGGCGGACAGGCTGCTGGTCAGCCACGAGCACTACGGGCACAACTACCGCGAGGGCGTGACGCTGTCCGGCCGGCCGGAGCGCGACTGCCCCTTTGCGATCTCTGCCATGGAGGTGCCGCACGACGGCCTGTACGGCGCGCTGCGCGGCTCCTGCCTGATCCACATTCTGGAGGCCGACGGCATGAAGCTCGTCCACATGGGCGATATCGGGATGCAGCTGAAAGACGCGGACGCCGCGCGCATTGCCGGCGCGGATGTGATGATGATTACCGCCGGAAGCTGCCGCGCGCTGCCTGCGCAGGAGGTCCTCGCGCAGATGGAGGCCGCTGCCCCGAAGGTCGTCATCCCCATGCACTACCGGGACGGGAAGCGCGGCTCCCGCCGGCTGGAGCGCGTCGAAAACCTGGTCGATCTGCTCGAGTCCACGGAGCTGGTCCGTTACTATGATACCGACACCATCGAGGTCACGCCGGACACCGAGCGGCAGCTGGCGGTGCTGAAATACATGGGCTGAGCGGACGGCGCGGATCGGGGGATTGACTTTTCAGCAGGGGGCACCTATAATAACTATCTGCTGCAAAAATTCTTATCATTCGACTTTGTGGAGTCTCCGGAGTATTTACCATGGCTGAAATCCCCGCAAAAGAAAACAAGATGGGCACCATGCCCGAAAACAGGCTACTGTCTTCCATGGCGGTGCCGATGATGATCTCGATGCTGGTGCAGGCGCTGTACAACGTTGTGGACAGCGTCTTCGTCGCGCGCATCAGCGAGAACGCGCTCACCGCGGTTTCGATGGCGTTCCCGCTGCAGAACATCATGATCTCCGTCTCCGTCGGCTTCGGCGTCGGCATCAACGCGCTGCTTTCCCGCGCGCTGGGGCAGAAAAACCCCGACCGCGCGAACAAGGTCGCGGCGCAGGGTCTGCTGCTGGAGGCGGCGAGCTATTGCGTGATGCTGCTGATCGGCCTGTTCGGCGTGGAGGGCTACATGCGCACGCAGACGGACATTGAGGAGATCGTGCGGTACGGCACGGTTTATCTGCGCATCTGTATGGTGTTCTCCTTCGGCGTGTTCACGCAGGTGACGTTTGAGCGCTTCATGCAGGCGACCGGGCGCACCGTTTATTCGATGGTCACGCAGCTCACCGGCGCGATCATCAACATCATCTTTGACCCGATCCTGATCTTCGGCCTGCTCGGCTTTCCCAGACTGGGCATGGCCGGCGCTGCAGTGGCGACGGTCTTCGGCCAGTGCGTGGGCGCGGTCGTCGCCGTCCTCCTGAACCACAGACGAAACCCGGAGGTGTCGCTGAATCTCCGCCGCGTTCGCCCCGATTTTCATATGCAGGGGGAGATCTGCGCCATCAGCCTTCCGTCGATCGTCATGGCGAGCATCTCCTCGCTGACGACTTATATCCTCGATCTCATCCTCATCCGGTTTTCCTCCACCGCCGTCGCGGTGTTCGGCGCGTATTTCAAGCTGCAGAGCTTCGTGTTCATGCCGGTGTTCGGCCTGAACAACGGCATGGTGCCGATCGTGGCCTACAACTACGGCGCGCAGAAGCCGGAGCGCATCCACAGGACGTTTCGTCTGGCGATGCTGTACGCCGTGTGCATCATGCTGCTGGGCCTGCTCGCGTTTCAGCTCTTCCCGGAGGCGCTGCTGCGGTTCTTTGACGCATCGCCGGACATGCTTGCGATCGGCGTCCCCGCGCTGCGGAGCATCAGCCTCGCGTTCATCTTCGCCGGTGTCTGCATCATCAGCTCCTCGACCTGTCAGGCGCTGGGGTACAGCGTGTATGGGATGCTGATCTCCTTCGCGCGGCAGATCGTGGTGCTCATCCCGAGCGCGCTGCTGCTGGCGTCCACGGGCGTGCTGCAGAATGTGTGGTTCGCGTTTCCCATTGCGGAGACCGCGTCGGTTATCATCTCGCTGTTCTTCCTGCGCACCGCCCTGCGAAAAACGGGAATGACGGTGCGAAAGGCATAAGACATATCGTTCAAGCTGCCCCCGGCCTAAGCCGGGGGCCTTTTCGCGCCCACCAAACATCCCAGCCGCCGCCCCGCTCAACGAGCGGGTTTGAATCGCGTTGGTTTCCGTCGCTATAATAGAAGAAAAGGGTAGACACAGAAGCGGATGGACACGTCTGCGCAGCGGAAACGGGAAGGGAGCTTCGATATGGAAAAAAAGAAAATGACGGTTCTGGACTTCAGGAAGTACAAGGAGGAAGGACGAAAGTTTGCCTATGTCACCGCCTATGACTACACCATGGCGTCCATCGTGGATCAGAGCGACGTGGAAGTGATCCTGGTGGGGGACTCTCTCGGCATGATTATGCTGGGATATCAGTCTACCGTCGGCGTGACGCTGGACGACATGATTCATCACATCCGCCCGGTCGTCAAGGGCGCGCCCCACACATTCGTCGCCGGCGACATGCCGTTTGGCTCCTATCAGGAGAGCCCCGAGCAGGCGATCCGCAGCGCATGCCGCATCCTTGCCGAGACCAACTGCGACTGCGTGAAGCTGGAGGGCGGAATTGAAATGGCCCCCACCATCAGGCGCATGGTCGATGTGGGCATTCCGGTCATGGGGCACATCGGCATGACGCCGCAGTCCGCCACCAGCTTTGGGGGGTTCAAGGTGCAGGGCGGCACGCCGGAGGGCGCGAAAAAGCTCATAGAGGATGCCAGAGCGCTGGAGGAGGCCGGGGCGTTTTCCATCGTGGTGGAGTGCGTGCCCAGTGTCGTGGCAAAGGCGCTTACGGAGGCCGTCCGCGTCCCCATCCTCGGCATCGGCGCCGGCCCGGATGTGGACTGCCAGGTGCTGGTGACGCAGGACCTGCTGGACATGTACGGCGACTTCAAGCCAAAATTTGTTAAGCACTTTGCCCACATCCGGGAGGAAATGGTCAGGGGGCTGAACCTGTTTCACGAGGAAACGCTGTCCGGCGCGTTCCCGACGCCGGAGTACAGCTTCAATAAGCAGGTGGAGATCCCGCAGCTGGACTGAGGGACTTGAACGAACGATCTGGACGGCTCAGGAAAGGAAGTGTTTTTTGTGAGCAAGTATGTTGAACTCGGTTATCCGGTCTATCCCGGGATGCCCGTTTATCCCGGCCTGCCGGAGGTGGAGCTTGTTCTCCGCGAGGACCAGGCGAAGGGGGACGACTGGAACGGCTCTGTTCTGACCATCTACCTCCACGCGGGGACGCATGTGGACGCCCCTTGGCACTACATGAGCGGCGACGCCCCCAAGTTGGACGACGTGGAGAGGGTGCCGACGGAGTCTTTCGTCTACGCGCATCCGGTGCTGATCGACATCGATCCAAAGGGCGCGCAGAATTATCTCATCAGCATTGCGGACCTCAGGGCCATCGGCGCCGAGCTGTACGAGGCGGATGCGTTGTTTTTCAACACGGGCTATTGGAAGTATCGCGACCGGGATTTTATGACCTACGCCACCGGGTTTCCCGCGGTATCCCCGGAGGCGGCCGTCTTCATCCGCACGGAGTTGCCGAAGGTCAAAGCCGTCGGGATCGACACGCTCTCGATCGAAAACATCGGCAACGGGCGGAAGAACGGGTTTGCGACGCATACCACATTCCTGGACCCGGACAAGCCGAACCACACGCTGCTGATCTATGAGGATATCAACCCGGAGCCCATTATCGGAAAGAAGATCATCAGAGCTTTTTGCTCGCCGCTGCGCGTCCGCGGTGATGCTGCCAACTGCAACATCATTTGCGAGATTGAAGCGTAGGCGGCGGAGAAAGGGGGACATGACATGAAGATTGCGATTATCGGCGCGGGCGCAATGGGGTGCATTTACGGCATGTACCTGTCCCGTGGGAACGAGGTTCTTCTGGTTGACATGGTGAAGTCCCACGTGGACGCGATCAATGAAAAGGGCCTGGAATTTGTCCATCTGGACGGCAGCACCGAGATCATCCGGCGCATGAAGGCCACAGTTGACACCGCCGGCCAGCCAGCGGCCGAGCTCGTCATTCTGCTGACCAAGGGCTATCAGAGCGCGGAGGCGCTGCGGCAGAATCAGACACTCATCGGCCCGGACACGATCGTCTGCTCGCTCCAGAACGGATACGGCAATGCAGACGATATCATCCAGTATGTCTCCGAGGAGCAGATCGTTCTCGGCACCAGCGGCGGCGGCGCCATCGTCGCCGGGCCGGGCCGCATCCTGCACAAGGGCCAGGGGCCTACGCATCTGGGCTGTATTACGGAGAATCAGAGCAAGGCGGAGATCGTGGCCGAGGCCATGACCGCGTGCGGCGTGCCCGATGTGGAGTTGACGCCAAATGTCAGAGAGCTGATCTGGAGCAAGGTTTTCGTCAACTGCGGGATCAATCCCATATGCGCCATCACGGGCGAAACAAACCAGTCAATCGCCAACAATCCGTTCTCCCGCGCGGTTTCCGCCATGCTGGTGAAGGAGGCGGTGGAGGTGGCGAACGCCGCGGGGATGCACTTTTGCTACGACGAGGTGTTTCAGAACGTCATCGATATCGCGCTGGTGACGGGCGAAAATATCTGCTCCATGCTGGCGGATGTAACAAACCATCGGCGCACGGAGGTGGACCGCATCAATGGCGCCGCCGTGTCCGAGGGCGCAAAGGTCGGCGTGAAGGCCCCGCTCAACGAGTTGATTACTGCCCTCATCCACGCAAAGGAGCAGACCTACTGACACCCGGCGACCGTCAAAGAGCGGTCGCCTCCCGCGCACGGCTTCGCGGCGCGGGGAAAACCAAAAGCATCGGCCAAGCCTTTATAAGGGCTTGGCCAATGCTTTGTGCGGATTTTCGCGCAAACACACGGCGGCGTCTGCTCAGACGTCGTCATCCAATAGATTCCATTCCCTCGATGCGTTATCATATCAAGTGCAACACGAAAAAAGAAGACAACTCATGAGAAAACCTGTACAATGGTGTGTGACCAAACAAACCAGAACAGGAGTGTTC
>CACWHX010000080.1 GCA_902760845.1 Oscillospiraceae bacterium | reverse complement strand
TCCACCCGCTTTCTTTTCAGCGCGAAAAGAAAGCCGGTGGAGCCGGAAAGAAACGCTGAAGGTGCGGTGGTAGGCATCGCTTCTTCCGGAACCGCGCGCGAGCGCGCGGTTCCGGGGGCTTACCTTTCTACGTGTGGAGTGACCCGTACGAGCGGCGCAAGTGCGCCGCCGTGCTGCGGGGGTGCGGGAGACGCGGCGAGCGAGGGCAAGGAATGCAGCGCAAGCCCTGCCTGTCGAAAAACTTTTTTCGACAGATTTCGTGCGCGCTGCATGGCAGCGCGCACTGAGTTTTCCGCGTTGTTTTTATGCGATTGAGACGACCTGGTAGTCCTGCGCCTCCACGGCCTGGCGCAGCGCGGCGTCCTCTACTGCGGCGCTGAGCGTCACGACGGCGGTGCCCGCCTCGTGGCTCACCTCGGCGGAATCGACCTCCGGCAGGCCCTCCAGCGCCTTTTTCACGCGCGCCTCGCAGTGCGCGCACATCATGCCCTCGATCTTCATGGTCTTTTGCATCGTTTCGTCCTCCGTTTTCTGATTGGTTGTATAATACGCCGCCGGGAGATCGGCGGGTTTTCCCTTTTTGTCGCGGCTCGCGTCGCGCAGCCTGAAGAGATTCAGGCGCAGCGCGTTCGTGACCACGCAGAAGCTTGACAGGCTCATCGCCGCGGCGCCGAACATGGGGTTCAGCTTCCAGCCGAACACCGGAATCCAGACGCCCGCCGCGAGCGGAATGCCGATGACGTTATAGAAAAACGCCCAGAACAGATTCTCGTGGATGTTGCGCAGCGTCGCGCGGCTGAGACGGATGGCCGCCGGCACGTCGCTGAGCCGGCTTTGCATGAGCACCACATCCGCCGCGTCGATGGCGACGTCGGTGCCCGCGCCGATGGCGATGCCGGTGTCCGCCCGCGTGAGCGCCGGGGCGTCGTTGATGCCGTCGCCGACCATGGCGACCTTTCCATACGCCTTCAAGTCGCGGATGACGCGCTCCTTCCCGTCCGGGAGGACGCCCGCGATCACGTCGTCCACGCCCGCCTGCGCGCCGATGGCGCGGGCAGTTTTTTCGTTATCGCCCGTGAGCATCACGACATGAATGCCCATATTCTGCAGCTCCCGCACCGCCTGGGGACTGTCGGCCTTGATGACGTCCGCCACGGCGATGATCCCGGCAAGCCTGCCGCCCACGGCGAAGAGCAGCGGCGTCTTGCCGGCCTCCGCGAGCGCGTCGGCGCTCTGCCGCAGCGCGGGCGAAATCTCGACCCGGCTGCCGATGAAGCTCAGGCTGCCGCCGAGGACCGTCTCGCCATTCAGCACGGCTGTGAGGCCGTTGCCGGGCAGCGCCTGAAAGTCGGTCACCTCCGCCGCCGGGAGCCGGCGCGCCTCCGCGGCGCGCAGAATCGCCCTGGCAAGCGGATGCTCGCTCTTTTGCTCCAGCGCGTAGGCCGCGGCGAGGAGTGTTTCCTCCGTGTACGCCTCCGCCGGGAGCAGATCCGTCACCTCCGGCTCGCCGCGCGTGATCGTGCCGGTCTTGTCCAGCACGACGATCTGGGTCTTGCCGGTCTCCTCCAGCGAGACGGCGGTTTTGAACAAAATGCCGTTTTTCGCGCCCAGCCCGTTGCCGACCATGATCGCGACCGGCGTGGCCAGCCCCAGCGCGCACGGGCAGCTGATGACCAGCACGGAAATGCCGCGCGCGAGCGCGTAGCCGAACGTCTGTCCCACGAGCAGCCACACGACCGTCGTGACGACCGCGATGGCGATGACCGCCGGGACAAACACGCCGGACACCCGGTCGGCAATTTTGGCGATGGGCGCCTTCGTCGCCGCCGCGTCGCTGACCATTTTGATAATCTGGGAAAGCGTCGTATCCTCGCCGACGCGCGTCGCCTCGCACCGGAGATAGCCCGACTGATTCACCGTCGCCGCCGAGACGAAATCGCCCGCCGCCTTGTCCACCGGGATGCTCTCGCCCGTGAGCGCGGCCTCGTTCACGGCGCTCGTCCCCTCGACGACCACGCCGTCCACCGGGATATTCTCGCCGGGGCGGACGATGAACGTATCCCCCTTGCGCACCTGCTCGATGGGCACGGTCACCTCCGCGCCGCCGCGCAGGAGCACCGCCGTTTTCGGCGCGAGGCGCATCAGGCTTTTCAGCGCGTCCGTCGTCTTGCCCTTGGAGCGCGCCTCCAGCATCTTGCCGACGGTGATGAGCGTGAGGATCATGGCGGCAGACTCAAAGTAAAACTCCATCATGTAGTCCATGACGGCGTCCGCGTCGCCCATGACCTGCGCGTGCGTCATGGCAAAGAGGACATAGACGCTCCAGACGAACGACGCCACGGAGCCCATGGCCACGAGCGTGTCCATATTGGGCGCGCCGTGCGCCAGGCTCTTGAAGCCGCTGATGAAAAACCGCTGGTTGATGACCAGGATGATTCCGGCCAGCAGCAGCTGGACCAGCCCCATGGCGACGTGGTTCCCGTCGAACCAGCGCGGCAGCGGCCAGCCCCACATCATGTGCCCCATGGAGAAGTACATGAGCACGATCAAAAATCCCAGCGACGCGATCAGCCGGCGCTTGAGCGCGGGCGTCTCCCGATCCCTGAGCGCGTCCTCGTCCGCGGCGGCGGCGCGGGTCTGCGCCCCGCCCTTGACGGACGCGCCGTATCCCGCCTCCTCCACGGCGGCGATGATCTCCCGCGCCGCGGCCGTGCCCTCCACGCCCATGGAGTTGGTCAGCAGACTCACGGAGCAGGCCGTCACGCCCGGCACCTTGGACACCGCCTTTTCCACGCGCGCGCTGCACGCGGCGCAGCTCATACCCGTTACATTATATTGCTCCAATTCCTTCGCCTCGATTCCACGTCATTTCATCAGCTTCTGCAGCGTGGCGACCAGCTCGTCGATCACCTCGTCCTCTCCGGCGCGGATGTCCCGCACGACGCAGTGCCGGATGTGGCTCGCGAGCAGCTCCTTGTTGAATGCGTTGACAGCCGCGTTCACCGCCGCCGACTGCGTCAGGATATCCGGACAGTACGCATTCTTCTCCAGCATCCCCTTGATGCCGCGAATCTGCCCCTCGATCCGGCTCAGACGGTTGATGAGACTCTTGCGCTCCTCGTCGGACCGCATCGTTCGCTTCTCGCTCTCGCCGCATGGACATTTCAGCTCCGCATCCATGGCGCTTGTTCACCTCCAAAATGAATCTTCCCGCAGGCGAACCCTCGCCCGCGCCCGCGCCTGCCAGCGCAACGGTCACTTCGTCCGTTTTTGCCGCGGCGCCCTTTGTCAACAAATCGAAATACCCCTTGGGGGTATTTTTATAATATACCCCCAAGGGGTATTTGTCAACCCCATTTCGGTTCTATTTTTTCGCCGGCGGCACATAAAATGCACCATAACAGATTAGGAGTGGTGCAGTTGCGTACCGAAATTGAGGATCGCGCCTGCGATCTTGCCGCATATATCATTGAGAACAAGGCGACCGTCCGCGCGGCGGCAAAGCAATTCGGCATTTCAAAATCGACCGTACACAAGGATCTGACCGAACGGCTGGAGCGCGTGAATCCGGCGCTTTACCGCGAGGTGCGCACGCTGCTCGATCTCAACAAGGCCGAGCGGCACATCCGCGGCGGCATGGCGACGCGGCGCAAATACAAAGGGGACGGCGCTACATAAACTCGCCTCCGGCGGGACACACTATTGCCGAAGGTGATCCATATGAAAACAAAACGCATGGGCGCGCAGACGGTTCAGCCGGAGCGTCCGCCCGTGATCTGCGCGGCGGCCAGCGTCGTCGGCAAAAAAGAGGGCGACGGGCCGCTGCGGGAGCGATTTGACGCCGTAAACCAGGACTCCTATTTCGGAACGAAGAGCTGGGAGAAGGCCGAGAGCGCCATGCTCAAGCAATGCCTGGAGCTGGCGTGCCAAAAGGCGGACCTCGCCCCGGAGTCGCTCGATTACGTCCTCTCCGGCGACCTGCTCAATCAGTGCGCCGGCTCCGCCTACGCCATGCGCGAAAGCGGCGCGCCCTACTTTGGCCTGTACGGCGCGTGCTCGACGATGGCGGAGTCGCTGAGTCTCGCGGCGATGCTCATCGACGGCGGCTACGCCGACCGCTGCGCCGCGCTGACCAGCTCGCACTTTTGCTCCGCCGAGCGGCAATACCGCTTCCCACTGGAATACGGCGGCGTGCGCACGCCGACCGCGCAATGGACGGTCACCGGCTCCGGCGCGCTGATCGTCGCGGCCGACGGCAAGGGGCCCAAGGTCACCGCCGTGACGACCGGGAAGATCGTGGACGCCGGCATCCGCGACGTGAGCAACATGGGCGCGGCAATGGCCCCGGCGGCCTACGACACGCTGAAAGCGCATTTTGCCGACACGGGCCGTTCGCCGGATTTCTATGACATGATCGTCACAGGCGACCTCGGCCAGATCGGACATGCCGTCGTGACCGACTTTTTCCGGCGCGACGGCGTAGACCTGCGTCACAACTACACCGACTGCGGTCTGCTGATCTTCGACCGGGAGAAGCAGGACGTGCACGCGGGCGGCTCCGGCTGCGGGTGCAGCGCCGCCGTGCTCGCGGGGCACCTGATGAAGCTGCTCACCGACGGGCAGATCCGCCGCCTGCTCTTCGCGGCGACGGGCGCGCTCATGTCCCCCACCGCATCCATGCAGGGCGAGAGCATCCCCGGCATCTGCCACGCGGTGGCAATTGAAATGGAAGGGGGCGCAACCTGATGTGGATGCTGTATCTCAGAGCATTTCTCATCGGCGGCATTTTATGCGGGATCGGCCAGATCCTGATCGACAGAACGCATCTGACGCCCGCGCGCATTCTGACGCTCTACGTTGTGGCCGGCGTAGTGCTCGGCGCGCTGGGGCTGTATGAGCCGCTGGCGAAGTGGGCCGGCGCGGGCGCGACGGTGCCGCTCACAGGCTTCGGCAATCTGCTGGCGCGCGGCGTGCGCGAGGCCGTGGCGAAGGACGGCTGGCTCGGCGTGTTCACCGGCGGCTTTCAGGCCGGCGCGGCGGGCATCTGCGCCGCGGTGTTCTTCGGTCTCCTGGTCGCGCTGGTGTTCAAGGCAAAGGAAAAACGATGAGAATCTGCCAGTCCGCCGGGAGCAAATGCTCCCGGCGGACGCAGTTTGTCAAAAAAGCCTCGCAGAGTTTGCGCCGGCGTCAGAACGGGCTTGCTCCGCTGCGCAGCGCCGCAAGCGGCACGGCTCCGCATCCGCGCCCCCGTTCTTCCTTTACCGAGCCGAACCCGCTTCGCTGGGCTTCGTCTCGGGGACGCGGGGGAGTGTTCGAGATTTTGGCCGGTGTCCTCGTTAATATTCCGCAGTTGTTGACGTGGTGCTGGCATTCCACCCGCTTTCTTTTCAGCGCGAAAAGAAAGCCGGTGGAGCCGGAAAGAAACGCTGAAGGTGCGGTGGTGGGCCTCGCTTCTTCCGGAACCGCGCGCAGAGCGCGCAGTTCCGGGGGCTTACCCTTCTACGTGTGGAGTGACCCATACGAGCGGCGCAAGTGCGCCGCCGGACTGCGGGGCGCGGGAAACGGGGCTTGGTAGGAATCTTGGTGCGGGATTTTGGCTGGTGCCTCGTTAATATACCGCAGATGTTGACGTAGTGCAGGCATTCCACCCGCTTTCTTTTCAGCGCGAAAAGAAAGCCGGTGGAGCCGGAAAGAAACGCTGG
>CACWHX010000079.1 GCA_902760845.1 Oscillospiraceae bacterium | reverse complement strand
ACAAAACGCGGCATTTTCGGTAAAATGACCTTGCCTCATAAGAGGCAGGGCGCTGCACAATCGGCAGGCGGTTTGGCCAATCCACCCCGAAAGGGGGTGTGGCCTATGCGCTTTACGTTACATATCGGCACTTTTACAGTGACGATTGTCGTGAAACGCAGAAACCGCCACCAGGCCCGGTGACGGTTGCTGTGTGAGCTTTAAGCCCGCATAAAACCAGTTCTCTAGGCTAAACCGCTTGTCGCGGCGCCCTTTCTGATACTCATTATACGCAGCGGGATGTGTTTTGTCAAGCACTGGGGTGGAACCGGGTTCCACCTTTCACGCGAATCTATCCACAATTGACAAAACGCGGCATATTCGGTAAAATGACCTTGCCTCGCATGAGGCAGGGCGCTGCACAATCGGCAGGCGGTTTGGCCAATCCACCCCGAAAGGGGGTGTGGCCTATGCCAATTACATTGACGTTTCACGTCCTTTATTGGACAGTAACGATCAGAGTAAAAAGCAGAGACCGCCACCCTGCACGGTGAACGGTCTCGTAGCTTTGCTATGAAATCTTAACATCATCAGGCTAACCGCTTGTCGCGGCGCCCTTTCTGTTTCTTATTATACGCAGTGGGCTGCGCTTTGTCAAGCGCCGTGGCTGACCCTGGTTTCAGGGGTTTTTTTATTTTCTGCCGAACAGGCCCTTTTTTTCGTATGGCTCCGCGGTCACAGACTGTACCTCGTAGCCTGTCGCGCCGATGGCGTCGCGCAGCGCCTGCTCGTCGATGTCCCGCTCGGTCAGGATGACGGTCTCGCCCTTCGTGTGTGAGCTCGTCACCTTTTTCACCGGAAACGCGGCGCGCACCGCGTCGTTCACATGCGCCTCGCACATGCCGCAGACCATACCGTCTACCTTAACTGTCAGCTTTGTCATCGTCTGATGCTCCTTTCCATGCTTCCTCAAAGTGCGCGCTCCGGTATTGGTGCGGCGTCGTGCCCATCACGGTCCGAAACGCGGCGGCAAACTTGCTCGCGTTGTCATAGCCGAAGCGCCCGGCGATTTCCATGATCGTGTCGTCGCCGCGGCGCAGCAGCTCCGCCGCGGCCTGCATTTTCTGCAGGCGCGTATAGGCGTAGAGCGGCTCGCCGTACACGCTCCGGAAGCTGCTCTTGATGAGCGTGCCGGAGACATGAAACGTCTCGGACAGCTGCGCGAGCGTCACGCGGCGCTCCATGTGCGACGCGAGATAGTCGCATACCGCCCGCGCCAGCGCCGCCTGCGAATGGCTATAGCGCCGCGGCGCGGCCGAAAGCCGCGCGTCCACGCACGATTCCCGCCCCATTTCGCCGCCTCCTTTCCTCTGTCGAACCCCGCGTTTTTTTGGCAAACTTACATTTCAGCAGATTCAAACGGGAGGCGCAAAAGCGCCTCCCTGTCTGCTACTGGTGTTGGTGCTGATGCTGATGGCAGGCGCTGCCGCAGGTGGCGCAGTTCCCGCCGCAGGAGGATTTCCCTGCCTTGCGGTCGCGCACGATGCCGCGGGCGATCAGCCAGACCACGCACAGCAGCGCCATGGCGACGAGGATCGTCGCAAGATTGGCCGCGAGCCATGCCAGCATATGAACCCCTCCTTTTGCTAAATCAATTGGATGTTGTCAAACGCTTTCAGACGCCGCTCAGGTCGTCACCTTCACGTTCACGGACAGCCGGTCGGCCTCCTTGTACGGGCGCACCAGCATGTAGACGATGCCGACGAGCGCCGCGATGGCAAAGATCAGGCCGATGACGTTCACGTGGCCGGTGAAGAGTCCACCGAACTGGTTGACCATCAGCGCGCAGAGGTAGGCAAAGCCGCACTGATAGCCGATGGCGAACCACGTCCACTTACGGTTGTTCATCTCGCGCCTGATGGCGCCGATGGCCGCGAAGCAGGGCGCGCACAGCAGATTGAACACGAGGAAGCTGTAGCCGGTCACGCCGGTGAACGCCTGCGCCATGTTCTGCCACGCGGTGCCCTCGCCCGCGCCGTAGAGGATGCCCATTGTGCCGACGATGTTCTCCTTGGCCACAAGGCCGGTGATGGAGGCGACAGCCGCCTGCCAGTTGCCCCAGCCGAGCGGCGCGAAGATCCACGCGATGGCGTTGCCGATGACGGCGAGGATGCTGTGGCTGATCTCATCCTCCTCCAGCATCCGGAACTGGCCGTCCACGGAGCCGAAGAACGACAGGAACCACACCACGATGGTGGACAGCAGGATGATCGTGCCGGCCTTTTTGATGAAGGACCAGCCGCGCTCCCACATGCTGCGCAGCACGTTGCCGACCGTCGGCCAGTGGTAGGCCGGCAGCTCCATGACGAACGGGGCGGGGTCGCCCGCGAACATCCGGGTTTTCTTGAGCATGATGCCGGAGATGATGATGGCCGCGAGGCCAACGAAGTACGCCGAGGTGGCGACCCACGCGCTGCCGCCGAAAATCGCGCCCGCGATCATGGCGATGAACGGTACCTTCGCGCCGCAGGGGATGAACGTGGTGGTCATGATCGTCATGCGGCGGTCGCGCTCGTTTTCAATGGTACGCGAGGCCATGACGCCGGGGATGCCGCAGCCCGTACCGATCAGGATCGGGATGAAGCTCTTGCCGGAGAGGCCGAAGCGGCGGAATACACGGTCCAGCACGAAGGCGACGCGCGCCATGTAGCCGCAGGCCTCCACGAACGCCAGCAGCAGGAACAGCACGAGCATCTGCGGCACGAAGCCGAGCACCGCGCCGACGCCGGCGACGATGCCGTCCAGGATCAGACCCTTGAGCCAGTCGGCGCAGCCGATGGCGTCCAGCCCGCTCTCCACGAGCACCGGGACGCCCGGCACCCATACGCCGTAATCGGCGGGGTCCGGCTCCTCAAAGCCGTTCTCCTCCAGATACGACACCGCGTCGAGGTAGCTCATGGCGTTGACCTCGTCCTCGTCCGCGTCCTCGGGGACCTCCGCGTAGTAGACGTCGATCTCGCTGACCTCCAGCGTCTCCTCGTCCTCCACCTCGTAGGAGACCTTCTCCTCGCCGGTGGTGAACGCCTGGAGCTCGGCCAGCGCCGCGTCCTCGTCAAAGTCCTCGTCCTCCACGTCGATGCCGACGAAGGCGTCGGCCGCGTTGATGGCGGCGGTATATTCATCGGACGCCTCCTCGTAGGCGGCGCTGCCGATGCCGAAGAGATGCCAGCCGTCGCCGAACAGGCCGTCGTTGGCCCAGTCGGTCGCGGCCGCGCCGACGGTGACCATGGAGATGTAATAGATCAGGAACATAACGACTGCGAAGATCGGCAGGCCGAGCCAGCGGTTCGTGACGATGCGGTCGATCTTGTCAGACTTCGTGAGCGCGCCCGCCGCCTTTTTCTTGTAGCACTTTTTGATGATGGACGCGATGTACACATACCGCTCGTTGGTGATGATGCTCTCGGCGTCGTCGTCCAGCTCCTTTTCCGCGGCCTGGATGTCCTGCTCGACGTGCTGGAGCTTCGCGTCGTCGATCTTCAGCTGCGAGAGCACCTTGTCGTCGCGCTCGAAGACCTTGATCGCGTACCAGCGCTGCTGCTCCTCCGGCATGTCGTGCACAATCGCCTCCTCAATGTGGGCGATGGCGTGCTCCACCGGACCGGAGAACGTGTGCTGCGGGATGGTTTTGGCGTTTTGCGCCGCGTGGATGGCCGCCTCCGCCGCCTCCATGACGCCCGTGCCCTTCAGCGCGGAAATCTCCACGACCGTGCAGCCCAGCTCTCTGGACAGGGCCTCGGTGTTTACCTTGTCGCCGTTCTTCTTCAGAATGTCCATCATGTTGATGGCCACGACGACCGGGATGCCCAGCTCCGTCAGCTGGGTGGTCAGATACAGGTTGCGCTCCAGGTTCGTGCCGTCGATGATGTTCAGGATGGCGTCCGGCCGCTCCGTAATCAGATAGTTGCGCGCCACGACCTCCTCCAGCGTGTACGGCGAGAGGGAGTAGATGCCCGGAAGGTCGGTGACGATGACGCCGTCATGCTTTTTCAGCTTGCCTTCCTTTTTCTCGACCGTGACGCCCGGCCAGTTGCCGACGAACTGGTTGGAGCCGGTCAGCGCGTTGAACAGCGTCGTTTTGCCGCAGTTCGGGTTGCCCGCAAGGGCAATTCGCAAATTCATTTCCGTTCCTCGCTTTCCCGGCCGGGACAGGGCCCCGGCCCGTTTGTGTTAACATATGCTTTTCAAATTTACCTTTTGCTAATTGAGAAGTGAAACAAACCGGCAGCGCGGCTGCCTCCTTCGATCGGGCGGGCGCGTGCCGCTGACCGCGGCGCTACTCCACCTCGACCATCTCCGCGTCCGCCTTGCGGATGGAAAGCTCATACCCGCGGACAGTCACCTCAACGGGATCGCCAAGCGGGGCCACCTTGCGCACATAGACCTCGACGCCCTTCGTCAGGCCCATGTCCATGATGCGGCGCTTGACCGCGCCCTCGCCATGGAGCTTGACGACCCGGACGGTCTCGCCGATCTTTGCCTGTCTCAACGTTTTCATGCTGTAATATCCTCCTTCTCCAAGCGCGCAGCGCTCTTTCACGCAGAATCAGATCATTATTTTCTGCGCCATTTCCCTGCTGATCGCGACGCGCGCTTCTTTGACATTGACAATGACGTTTCCGCCGATCGCGTTGACGACCTTGACCGTGCCGCCCGCCACAAAGCCGAGGTCCTCCAGGTGTTTTTTGACCTCCTGAGAGCCGCCGACACGCAGGATCGTGAACTCCTCTCCCACATTCGCCAATGTAAGCGGAAGCATATCTGTTTGCCTCCTTCCAAACGGTTCGCACGCACTGATATAAGTAAACGTCGTCTAACCGAAAATGATGAAAAAAGTTAGTCCTAACTAACCTCTCTTACTATACATACTTTCTTTTCTTTTGTCAACCCCGTTTTTCGGGAAATCTGTATTTTTTTCTGGTTTCCCGCCGCGTCGCCGCCCCCGCGTGTCCGCGACCCTTGAAATTTCGGAAAGTTCGCTTGCAATCTGAAGGAGAATGTGCTAATCTGAATTAAAATAAGGTAATCGCGGGCGGCGCGGGCCGTCTGTCTGAAAGGGTGAGATCAAATGCGACTGCAGGAATCCGGCGAGATGTATCTGGAGACGATCCTGGTGCTCTCACAGCGGCAACGCTACGTACGCTCCATCGACGTTGCGGAGTATATGGGATATTCCAAGCCCAGCGTCAGCCGCGCGGTCAGTCTGCTCAAGCAGGGCGAGTATATCACCGTGGACCGCGAGGGGTTTCTGACCCTGACGGAGAGCGGCCGTGAGATTGCGGAAAAGATCTACGAGCGGCACACGGTGCTGACAAAGCTGCTGAAAAAGCTGGGCGTAGACGCCGAAACTGCGGAGCAGGATGCCTGCCGCGTGGAGCACGACATCAGCGACGAGACCTTCGCCGCGCTCAAGCGCCACCTCCAGGAGCACGGAGAATTTTAGGTCTGTCGGCAAACCTCGTTTGCCGACAAAAAACCGGCCCCGGTCATTCGACCGGGGCCGTCAGTCTGGCCAAAAGGCCTCGCAGAGTTCGCGCCGGCGTCAGAACGGGCTCGCTCCGCTGCGCAGCCGCGCTGGCGCGCGCCGGCTCCGCATCCGCGCCCCCGTTCTTCCTTTACCGAGCCGAACCCGCTTCGCTGGGCTTCGTCTCGGGGACGCGGGGGAGTGTGCTAGATTGTGGCCGGTGGCCTCGTTAAGATACCGAAGTTGTTGACGTAGTGCAGGCGGTCCACCGGCTTTCTTTTCAGCGGGCGAATTGTCAAGTGAAGTGCAACAGGTTATGAGAAAAGACCTCATAGGGGGTGGCCCAATTCAAACATTTTCGTG
>CACWHX010000078.1 GCA_902760845.1 Oscillospiraceae bacterium | reverse complement strand
AGAAAGCCGGTGGAGCCGGAAAGAAACGCTGAGGGGTGCGGTGGTGGGCATCGCTTCTTCCGGAACCGCGCGCAGAGCGCGCGGTTCCGGGGGCTTACCTTTCTACGTGTGGAGTGACCTGTACGAGCGGCGCAAGTGCGCCGCCGTAGTGCGGGGCGCGGGAGACGGGGATTGGTGGGAATCTTGGTGCGGGATTTTTCTCGGCCCCTTGTATTGCGTACTGCAATCATCGTCTTAGTGCAGAATCCACCCCATTTCTTTCCGCCTTGCCGGAAAGAAACGCGGTGGAGCCGCAAAGAAAGGGGCGCTTGGTCAAGGGGCTAACCGCCCCTTAACAACCCCCGTAGGCGGGACATTCGGCAAAGGTAGGTGCCGCGTTGCAGGTCGTACAGGCTGGTTGCCGGAGAATCGGTGCGATGTGGGATGCAATGCAAGCGACTAAAACTACAGCTCAGCGCTGCGGTGTGGTTTTACGTGCCCTAGCAATTCCCTGCGGTGCTTGCCGCTCTAACGGGGGATTATCTCGTCGCTTCGCTCCTCATAATGGCAGCAGATACGATACCTGGCCCCGTCCCACGCGCAACTCCGCACCAAGATACCCACCAAGCCGCGTCTCCCGCACCCCAAGGTCCGGCGGCGCACTTGCGCCGCTCGTACGGGTCACTCCACACGTAGAAAGGTAAGCCCCCGGAACTGCGCGCTTTGCGCGCGGTTCCGGAAGAAGCGATGCCCACCTCCGCACCCCCCAGCGTTTCTTNCTTTCCGGCTCCACCGGCTTTCTTTTCGCGCTGAAAAGAAAGCGGGTGGAATGCCTGCACCACGTCAACATCTGCGGTATCTTAACGAGGAAACCAGCCACAATCCAGCACCACGCCAGCAGCGCCGCACCACGTCAACGACTGCGATTCAGTAACGAAGCGCCCAGCCCCAACCCCGCACCACGTATCTCCCTATTGAAATATAAGCTTTTCGACAAACTCAGAAACCTCCCCGCCGTGTTGGCGGGGAGGTTTTTTCAGAGCAGCTTTACGCCGGCGGCGCTACAGACTTCCAGCGTTTCGGCATCCCAGACGGAGGCCTGCACCTCGCCGATGTGCGCCTTGCCGAGCAGCAGCATCGAAAGACGGGACTGCCCAATGCCGCCGCCGATCGTGAGCGGCAGCTCGCCGTTCAAGAGCATCTTATGATAGGTGCGCTCGCGGCGGTCGTCGCAGCCGGCGATGGTGAGCTGCCGGTCGAGACTTTGCGGATCGACGCGGATGCCCATGGAGCTCAGCTCAAACGCGCAGCCAAGCAGATCGTCCCAGAACAGCAGGTCGCCGTTGAGATCCCAATCGTCATAGTCTGGAGAGCGGCCGTCGTGCTTCTGCCCGGAGCGCAGCGCGCCGCCGATGCCGATGATGAACGCGGTCGGATGCTCCTTCAGGAGCAGATTCTCCCGCTGCTTGGGCGAGCGGTCCGGCCAGCGGTCCTCCAACTCCTGCGCTGTAACAAACGTGACCTGGCGCTCCAGCGTCGGCAGCGACTGGAGCTGCGGATAAATCGCGCGCATGGTCCGCTGCGTTTCGCACACGGCGGCGGTGATGTCCATGACCGTGGACTTGAGATAATCCAGCGTGCGGTCCTTTGCCTCGATCACCTTTTCCCAGTCCCACTGATCAACGTAGATCGAATGGAGATTGTCCAGTACATCCTCGTCGCGCCGGATGGCGTTCATGTCGGTATAAAGCCCCTTGCCGGGGTAAAAATCATAGACATGCAGCGCCATGCGCTTCCACTTTGCCAGAGACTGCACGACCTGCGCGTCGCGGCCGATGTTCGGAATATCGAACGCAACGGGGCGCTCATAGCCGTTCAGGTTGTCGTTCAGGCCGGTGGCCTCCTCCACGAACAGCGGCGCGGACACGCGAAACAGATTTAGGTTTGCCGCAAGCTGGTCCTCAAACAGCCGCTTGAGCAGACCGATGGCCTTTTGCGTGTCGTAAACGCTGAGCAGACTCCGGTAGTCATCGGGGATGTACGTGTTCATCTGGTTTCCTCACTCTCCGTCAATAGTCGGACGACGTCGTGATAGACGCCCTCCGCGTTTTGCTGAAAGGCACGCTCCATTTGCTCCGCCTGCGCCGCGCTCGACGCCAGCAGCTCCATGGAGAGAATCGTTCCGATCCCGTCGGACACGGCGAGACGCACGGTGCAGCCGCCGTCCTCGTTCACGGTGTGCTCCGCCGTAATCATGGCGGCGCGGCGCATCTTCTCGGCGATCGGCGCGGTGATGCGCGTGGCCTTCGTGCGCACGGAATAGGGCAGGCTGCTGCCGACCTCCGTGACGTTGCGGGCGCCCTTTTCGGTGATGCGGTACTTCCCGGCCTTCTCCTCGATGTGCCCGGTCTTCACCAGCTCCGCGAGGCAGTCGGAATAGTCAAAATAGCCAATGCCGTCGTCGCAGAACACCAGATCGGAAAGTGTCGGCGGATCGACGGGCGCGGGAAGCTGATTGAGCACAAACAGAATCAGAATCTTAATGTCCAGCTTTTCGTGGATAAACCCATGGCGTTCCATAACCATCACCTCGCCTTTGAAGAAATCCCCATACGCCGCGCCCCGACGGCGCGGCGTATGGTCCTTTTTTGTGTCCGCTGCGGGTTCACAGTAAAACATTATACTTCGTCCAACCGGCCATGTAAAGCGATTTGCGCGGATTTTTCGGAAGGAATCACATCAAAATCCGATCTGCATAGACTGTAATGAAGCGTGCTTCAAATTGATACCAGGAGGTTTTGAAATGGCAGACAGAGTCGTACCGGGGCCGGTCGAGAGCAACGCCGCAGTCCGGGAAGCGGTTTGCATCCATACGAAAAAGATCTTTGACGCATGCAAGGATAAGGATTGCATCGAGGATCTGCGCGTCTATCCGACGGCGTGCTCGCAGCGGCACATTGACAACGCGCTGAGCGTCCGGCCGCGCTCCGCAGAGCTGTTGTGCGCGGACGTTCACGTGAAGGAAATTGCCTTCAACCGCGGCTACTACACCGTGGACGTCACGTATTTCTACAGAGTCAAGGGCGAGACGTTCCCCGGCGGAGAGCACGTCACCGGTCTCGCGATTTTCGACAAGCGCGTGATGCTCTTCGGAAGCGAGGCCAGCGCAAAGGTGTTTTCCTCCACGGAGGAGTGCCGGCCGGAGAAGGCCGGGCTTCCCATCGGCGTGGTGGAATCGGTAGACCCCATCGCGCTACACATGAAGCTCGTGGACAACGAGTGCGTCGTGCTCACAGAGGCCGAGCAGCGCGCCATCCCGCAGGGCATTCTGGAGGCAATGGGCGAGGAGCTGATGCTCAACGATCAGTCCAAGCGCCTGTATGTCACCATCGGACAGTTTTCCATCATCCGCCTGGAGCGCGACACGCAGCTTCTCATCCCGGCGTACGATTACTGCGTGCCGGAGAAGGAGTGCGAGGGCGCAACGGAGGACGATCCCTGCACGATGTTCAGCCGCATCCGCTTCCCGCTTGACGAATTTTTCCCGCCAGACAGCATTCAGGAGGACGAGGATTACCGCAGCCTCCGCTGACGCAAAGCGACCATCGGCAGCAACTGTCGATGGTCGCTTCAGCGCGGCGACAAAATCGCCGCGCTTCAAAAGAGAGCCGCTTTGCGGCTCTCTTTTGCATTACGCACGCTCCATCGCCCTCGGCTGCGCCTCGGTTGGTCGGCGTGCGGTTTACCGCTATTTTGTCAGCCTTTGATGCTGGTCCAGACCTCGGCTACGTATGCGGAGGCGCCAAACTTGAAATTGAGCGTATAATTGTGCGAATTGCTTGCCTCCTGAATGTCCGCGTAATACCAGGCGTCCGGCGGATTGTCCGACCAGGTCTTCACCTGGCTGCCGAGCGGGGCGCCGCTGTCGGCGTCGGGCTGCCGGAGCACGAGCCGGTTGAGCAGCGCGGCGGTCTCGGCGCGGGTGATGTTATCCGCGGGGCGGACGAAGTTCCCGTCGCCCTTGATGATGTCGAGATCATACAGCATGTTGATATACTCCACATAGTATCCGCTGCCCAGGTCGGAAAACCGCTGCCCCGCGCGGCCACTCGTGGCGTAGGTTTTGGCAAACATCCGGCCGATCAGCGTGAAGAAGTCCTGCCGCCTGATCGGCACGTCGGGGGAAAAGGTCGTGGCGGACGTCCCCTTGATGATCCCCTTATTGGCCAGGGCGGAAATTTCCGTCTGCGCCCAGTGGCCCTGAATATCCGTGAACGCGGCGTAGGTCGTGTTGTTCAGCTCGGAGGGCTTGATGATGCGATAGAGCATCGCGGCGGCCTCCGCGCGGGTCAGCGTGCCCTGCGGGCGAACGGTGCCGTCCGGATAGCCGTGGATGTAGGCGATATGGTCCGTCAAATTCAAGCCGATGTTCGGCACGGGATAGACGTGGATGACGTCCAGATCCGGCAGCACGCCGACGCTCCAGGTGAGGCCCGGGAGCGAGATATATTTGATGCCCAGCAGCGAGGTCCACTCCGCAGAGACGGAATATACGGCGTCCGCGCGCTTGGGCTTCAGCAGCGCGACGCCGGCCGTGCCGGTGGAATAGACGACGGATTCGCCGGTCAGCTGATCGGTCAGCGTGATTTTGGCGCCGATCGCGGGGACCTGCACGCCGAGGACGTTTGCCAGCACGGTCGCGTTATAGGTCCGCGCGCCGGCGGCGTCGCTGTCCGGGTCGTTTTTCAGATCGTCGATCAGGTCGCCGATGATGCCTTCGGTCTGCGCCGTCGGCTCCTCCGCGGCGTCCGGTTCAGCCGCCGCTTCGGGCTCCGCGTCCCCGGTCTCCCCGGCGGCGAACGCCGTGCCGGGCAGAAGTCCCGCGACCAGCACGAGCGCAAGAAGCAGACAAAGCAGCTTACGGGTTTTTTTCATAGCGCACCCTCCTTCATTGCAAGGTAATTTTACGCGCCGGACGCGAAAAAGTCAACCGCCTGTCGAACGCGCGGCGGCGGGGAGGCGCACGATTCGGCTTGTAAACGGCGGACTTCCGTGGTATACTGCTTTCTGTTTTCGGAAAGGACTGACGCAAATGCGCGAAAAAAAGGGTTCCTGGTTCTATCAGTTCCTGAAGTGGCTGGTGCGGCTGCTCTATCCCAGGATGGAGGTCGTCGGCGCGGAGCAGCTGCCGGAGGATGCCGCCGTGATCGTCGGCAACCACACGCAGATGAACGGGCCGATCGCCTGCGAGCTGTATTTCCCGCGGGAGCGATATACGTGGTGCGCGGGCGAGATGATGCGCCTCAAGGAGGTGCCGGGATACGCCTACCGGGATTTCTGGTCCTTCAAGCCGAAGGCCGTCCGCTGGTTTTACAGGCTGCTGAGCTATCTCATCGCGCCGCTGTCGGTCTGCGTGTTCAACAACGCCAACACGATCCCGGTCTACCGCGACACCCGGATCATCCGCACGTTTCGGGAGTCGCTCGCCCGGCTGCAGGAGGGCGCGAGCCTCGTGATCTTCCCGGAGTACAACCGGAAGTACAACAACATCCTCTATGACTTTCAGGATCGGTTCATTGATCTCGCGCGGCTCTATTACAAGAAGACGGGCCAGTCGCTCGCGTTCGTCCCGATGTACATTGCGCCGTCGCTCAAAAAGATGGTTTTGGGCAAGCCCATTCGCTTTTGCGCCGACAATCCCATCGCCGAGGAGCGGCAGCGAATCTGCGGCTATCTGATGGAGGAAATCACCGCGCTTGCCTGCGCGCTTCCGCTGCACACGGTCGTGCCCTACCGGAACGTCCCGAAGCGGGACTATCCGACCAATCTTCCCCTCGAGGTATATGCAAATGAAAAAACCTATGGTTGATTACAGCGGCTTTCGCCTCTCCAGGATCAATGAGCCGCGATTTTCCCATGTCAAGCTGCTGCTCGGCTGGGTCGGGTATTTCCTGTTTTATTTTCTGACCGAAAACCTGATCCCGGCGGAGCGCTGCCACCCGATGCACTGCTGGCTGGACGACGTGATCCCCTTCAATGAATACTTCGTGATCTTCTATGTGGGCTGGTACGTCCTCGTGTTCGGCTCCCTGCTGTATTTTCTCCTGTACGATGTGGAGAGCTTCAAGGGCCTGTCCAAATACATCATCGTCACGCAGGTCGTCGCCATGGCCTGCTACATCCTCTTTCCCAGCCGGCAGGACCTGCGGCCCGAGACCTTCGCGCGGGAGAACGTGTTCACCTGGGCGCTCTCCGTCATCTATGCCTTTGACACGAGCACCGGCGTGTGCCCCTCGCTGCACGTGGCCTATTCGCTGGGCATCGCCTCCACATGGCTGAAGGACAAGACCGCCTCTCCTGTGTGGAAGGTCACGGTGGTGGTCCTCACGGTGCTCATCAGCCTCTCCACCTCGTTTGTCAAGCAGCACTCCATGGTGGACGTATTCGCGGCCCTGCCGCTGGGGGCGCTCGCGGAGTGGCTGGTCTACGGCAAAAGCTACTGGCGAAAGCGCCTGCGGACCGGGGCATAGCGCGCGTTCGGGGCGAACGGTCAAAAAACGCGGCGGATCATATCAGAAAATTTGGCAAATTTCGCGTTTGAAATTTTCTTGGTTCCGTGGTATAACCCGAGTTTGCCACATGAAAATGCAGAAACGGAGCCGTAGATGGTTCCGTTTCTCTTATAAATACGTGATTTGTTACGTATTTACATGCCTTTT
>CACWHX010000077.1:6677-7101 GCA_902760845.1 Oscillospiraceae bacterium | reverse complement strand
GCAAAGCGCGCGGTTCCGGGGGCTTACCCTTCTACGTGTGGAGTGACCGGTACGAGCGGCGCAAGTGCGCCGCCGTGCTGCGGGGCGCGGGAGACGGGGCTTGGTGGGTATCTTGGTGCGGAGCAAGGGGTGCGGGATTTTTCCTGGCCCCTTTTATTGCGTACTGCAAGCATTGTCTTAGTGCAGAGTCCACCCCATTTCTTTCCGCCTTGCCGGAAAGAAACGCGGTGGAGCCGCAAAGAAAGGGGCGCTTGGTCAAGGGGCTACCGCCCCTTAACAGCCCCCGTAGATGCAGCATTCGGCAAAGACTTGTACCGCACTGCGAAACGCACAGGCTGGGTGCCGGAGAATCGGTGCGATGTGGGATACCATGCAAGCGACTAAAACTACAGCTCAGTGGTGCGGTGTGTTTTTACGCACTCGG
>CACWHX010000077.1:0-6665 GCA_902760845.1 Oscillospiraceae bacterium | reverse complement strand
TTCCGTCTTGCCGGAAAGAAACGCGGTGGAGCCGCAAAGAAAGGGGCGCTTTGGTCAAGGGGCTAACCGCCCCTTAACAACCCCCGTAGATGCAGCATTTGGCAAAGACTTGTACCGCACTGCGAAACGCACAGGCTGGGTGCCAGAGAATCGGTGCAGTGTGGGATACCATGCAAGCGACTAAAACTACAGCTCAGTAGTGCAGTGTGTTTTTACGCACTCAGTGTATATCTGGCCCTCCAAGCCAAGATACCCACCAATCCCCGTCTCCCGCACCCTGCAGCACGGCGGCGCACTTGCGCCGCTCGTACGGGCTCGTCCGAGCGTAGAAAGGTAAGCCCCCGGAACCGCGCGCTCTGCGCGCGGTTCCGGAAGAAGCGATGCCTACCTCCGCACCCCCCAGCGTTTCTTTCCGGCTCCACCGGCTTTCTTTTCGCGCTGAAAAGAAAGCGGGTGGATTGCCTGCACTACCTTCAACGACTGCGGTATATTAACGAGGACACCAGCCAAAATCCCGCACCCTGCCAACGCTCGCACGACGTCAACAACTGCGGTACAGTAACGAAGGGACCAGCCCCAATCAACCACCCCCGCGTCCCCGAGACGAAGCCCACGAAGCGGGTTCGGCTCGGTAAGGAAGAACGGGGAAGAGGATATGGAGCCGCGCCGCTCGCGGCGCTGCGGAATGGAGCGCGCCCGTTCTGACGCCGCCCTGCTGCTTGCTGGTTTTACTGGCCGGGCGCGGCGTCCGCCCGGCGGTCCAGCGCGGCGTTTCTGAAATAGAGCCCGATATCGACCGCGACCATGGCGATGTCCGCAAAGTAAAACCATATGGAGTAGGCCCAGACGCCGGTTTCGTGAAAGGCGATCAGCTTGCCCAGCAGACCCACCAGATAGCCGAAGACCACGATGAGCTCAAAGACGACGCTCTTCCCCTTCGCGGTGCGCGAGCGCCAGGACTTCAGGATGTTGAAGGGCCAGGAGCAGCCGAAGGCCACCAGCATCCCGACTTCACACAGCTGTACAAAATCCATGGTTCGATCCTCTCATTCTTTCATGCTGCCCGTCTCCAGATACCGCCGGTGCCACGAAAACGCGGCGTCCAGATCGTGCGGCGTGTGCTGGCCGGGCGCGACGCGCTGCGCGCGCGCAAAATAGCGCCGCAGCAGCGGGCGATAGTCCGGGTGCGCGCAGTTTTCGATGAGCAGCTCCGCGCGCTCGCGGGGCGTCTTCCAGCGCAGATCCGCCACGCCCTGCTCCGTCACGACGACCTGCACGTCGTGCTCCGTGTGGTCCACGTGCGACACCATCGGCACGATGCAGGAGATGCGCCCCCCGCGCGCGGTGGACTCCGTCGCGAAGATGCTCACACGCGCGTTGCGGGTGAAGTCCCCGCTGCCGCCGATGCCGTTCATGATCTGGCTGCCCATGATGTGCGTGGAGTTGACGTTGCCGTAAATGTCCGCCTCGATGGGCGTGTTGAGCGCGATGACGCCCAGACGCCGGATGACCTCCGGGTGGTTGGAAATCTCCTGCGGGCGCAGGACGATTTTGTCCCGAAACTCGTCGATGTGCGCGTAGAAGTGCCGGCGCGTCTCCGCCTCGAGCGACACCGCGCTCGCCGAGACGCGGTCGAACACGCCCTGCTCGATCAGCCGCAGGGCCGCGTCCTGCATGACCTCGGTGTACATCGTGAGCCCGCGAAAGCCGCCGGCGGAGAGGCTTTGCAGCACGGCGTTGCCGACGCTGCCCACGCCCGACTGGATGGGGCCGAGCGTCTCCGGCAGGCGGCCGGCGGCGACCTCCCCCCGCAGAAAGCGCACGACGTTGTCCCCCACCTGCTTCGATATCGGGGTGACGGCCTTGAACTTCGCCGGCTGGTCCTCCCGGTCCGTGAGGACGATGGCGGCGAGCTTTTCCGGCGGGCACGGCAGATAGGGCGTGCCGATGCGGCTGTCCGGCGCGGTGATGTTCAGCGGCCGCGCGTGCGGCGGCAGGCCGATCTCAAAGAGATCGTGCATCCCGGCAAATGCCGGCGGCAGCGTCTCGTTCACCTCCACGATGACCCGATCCGCCGCGCGCACCACCGCGTCCATGCAGCCGACGGCGGCGGTGGGGATGAGCCCCTCTCCGGTGACGGCGGCGCACTCCACCACGGCCACGTCGATCTTCGGCCCCACGCCCTGGTTGACGAACAGCGGAAACTGCGACACGTGCATGTCGTTGTAGCCCACGGTCCCCCGGTTGATGGCGTCGCGCATGTCGCCGTTGGACTGGTAGGAGTAGCGCCGCGCGACGAGTCCCGCGCGCACCAGCGCGCCGTCCAGCTCGTCGCCCACGGAGGCGCCGATGCACAGCGTCAGGTCCCGGGCGTGGCCGCTCTCGGCCAGCGCCTGCGGGACCGCCTTCGGATAGCCCACGATGGTAAAGCCGCTCATGCCGAGGGTCATCCCCGTGCGGATGAGCCGCGCCGCCTGCGCGGCGGACATGATCTTCCCCTGCAGCGAGGCCGCGACACGTTCCATGGCGCGCCCTCCCTTACAGCAGCGCGCGCGCCGCGGCCGCGCCCGCGTTGAACGCCTTGAGATTCATCGCGTGCAGCTTTTCGGGAAACCGCGAGAGCACTGCGGCGCGCACCGCGTCCTCCCCCGCGCCGCGCGACAGGACGCTGATGGCGCCCAGCGCCACGACGTTCGCAGTGATGGGCCTCCCCGTCTCCTCCCGCGCGATGCGCGTCAGCGGAATCGCGTAGGCGTGCTTCACGTCGGCCGGCACGGTATGGACCAGCTCGGCATCCGTCAGCAGGACGCCGTTTTCCCGGTCCATGTCGGCGGTATAGCTGTCGCAGGCGAGCTGCGACATGGCGAGCACGAAGTCCGGCCGCGTGAGCGCGGGATAGTTCACCGCCTCCGTGTCCGTAATCAGCTCGCTCCGGCACGCGCCGCCGCGGGCCTCCGGCCCGTAGGACTTGAGCAGGACGACCTCCTTGCCCTCCTGGATGCCCGCCGCCTGGGCCATCACGTCGCCCATCAGCATCATGCCCTGGCCGCCGGAGCCGCCAAAGCGCATTTCATAGTGCTGTTCTGACATGGTCACACCTCCTGTGCCCTGCGGATGACCTCCGCGTATTTTTCAGTATACTCCCGGCGCGCGTCGGAGCGCACGAACTCGCCGTAGACGATCTTGCCCGCCAGCGCCTCGGGCGGCAGCGTCCTCGCCTTCGCGAGCGGGACGGCCTTTTCCTCCCAGCGCTTCATCATCGTCGGCGCGTCGCCCAGCCGGTTGAGCCGGCCGTAGAGACTGGTGCAGTCGCTCATGGCGTCGATGACGGAAAAGCCCTTGTGCCGGATGCCGTTCAGGATCACGTTCTTGAGCTGCACCGGGTAATACGTCAGGCCGCGGGCCACATACGTCGCGCCCGCGCCCGCCGCGAGCTCGCACACGTCGAACGGCGGCTCATAGCTGCCGTAGACGGAGGTCTTGGTCATGGCGTCCAGCGGCGTCGTCGGCGAATACTGTCCGCCGGTCATGCCGTAGTTGTCGTTGTTCACGACCACGACGGTCAGGTCGATGTTTCTGCGGCAGCCGTGGATGAAGTGGTTGCCGCCGATGGAGGTGCAGTCCCCGTCGCCGGTGATGACGACGACCGTGAGCGCGGGATTCGCCATCTTCACGCCGGTGGCGTAGGCGATTGGGCGGCCGTGGTTCGTGTGCAGCCCGCAGGTGTTGAGATAGTTCACCGCCCGGCTGGAGCAGCCGACGCCGGAGACGACCACCACCTTGTCCGGGTCCGCGCCGGATTCGTCCAGCGCGCGGATGATCGCCTGCAGCACGATGCCGTTGCCGCAGCCGGGGCACCACATGGTCTTCAGCTTCTCCGGCCGCAGATAGCGGTCAAATACATGCTCCTTCATCTTAACACACCTCCAGAATCGCGTCAAAAATCGTCTCCGCGCGGATGATCGTGCCGTCGTTCTGCGTCACGGGGCGAAGCGTCTGGTCCCGGTCCACATACTTCGCGGCGACCTCGGCGAGCTGGCCGCCGTTCATCTCCACGGTCATGACCGTTTTGGCCCGCGCGCACAGCGCGGAAAACCGCGCCTCCGGAAACGGCCAGAGCGTGACGGGCCGGAACAGCCCGACCCGGACGCCCCGCGCGCGCGCCCGGTCGATGGCGCTCTTCGCCGAGCGGGACACCAGCCCCGCCGAGAGGATGAGAATCTCCGCGTCCTCCGCGCGGTACTCCTCGTACGACTCGATGTCCGCGAGATGGTCGCGCAGCTTCCCCAGCAGATGGTCCAGCGAATCGCGGATGGCCTCGGGCCGGTTCGTCACGGGGAAGCCCGTGTCGTCGTGGACGATGCCGCTGACGAACCAGCGGTAGCCGTCGCCGAAGGACGCCATGGGCGCGATCTGGTGGTTTTCGTTGCTGAACGGCAGATAGTCCTTCGGGTCGCACGTCGGCTTCTTCCGGTTCACGATGGTCAGCTCCGACACGTCCGGGATGCGCACCTTCTCGCTCATGTGCGCGAGCGTCGCGTCGCTGAGCACGATGACCGGCGTGCGGTACGCCTCGGACAGGTTGAACGCGCGAATCGTCTCCGTATACGCCTCGGACACGGAGTTCGGCACGAGCACGATCACGGGGTGGTCCCCGTGCGTCCCCCAGCGGGACTGCATGAAGTCGCCCTGCGCCGGCACCGTCGCCACGCCCTGGCACGGCCCCTGCCGCATCACGTCGATGAGCACGCAGGGGATCTCCGCGATCATGCCGTAGCTGAGATTTTCCTGCATGAGCGAAAAGCCCGGCCCGCTCGTGGCGGTCATGGCCTTCGCGCCGGCGGTGGACGCGCCGATCACCGCCGCGATGGAGGCCAGCTCGTCCTCCATCTGCATGTATGTGCCGCCGCGCTTCGGCAGCAGCTCGGACGAGAGCTCCGCAATCTCCGTCGCGGGCGTGATGGGATAGCCGGCGAAGAAGTTCATCCCCGCGGCCAGCGCGCCCAGCGTGCAGGCCTCGTTCCCTGTCAAAATCCGATCTCCCTGCATGTCAAACCCCCTCCACGCGAATCGCAAAATCGGGGCAGCGAAATTCACACAGCCTGCACAGCACGCAGGCGTCCGGGTTCGCCGCCGTGGGCCTTCCGTCCGCGTCCGGCGCGAGCACGCCCTTCGGACACAGACCGTAACAGATGCCGCAGGCCTTGCAGTAGGCCGCGTTGCACGTAAACCGAAGCGTTTTCCGGTTCGTCATATGCCGTCACCTCATGCTTTCTCTAGGTCTGCATCCAGCATAGCACAAAAGCATCTATAGGAAAAACATCGTTTTCTGAACGCTGCTATCTCGTTTCTTGATCGTTTTTCGATTCTGTGCTATGCTGGTCCGCGGGAGGGATGGGTATGAACCTGGATTTTTATCGAAACTATATCGCCATCGTCGAGTGCGGGACGCTGTCCGCCGCCGCGCGCACGCTGCACGTGGCGCAGTCGGCGCTGAGCACGCAGGTCCGGCAGTTTGAGTCGGAGTACGGCGCGCGGCTGTTTGTCCGCAGCGCCCGGCGGATGGAGCCGACCGACGCGGGCCGCATCCTGTATGACAAGGCGAAGCGCGTCGTCATGCTGGTGGACGAGTCGCACCGGGAGATCGACGCCTGCGTGGAGGGCGCACAGGGCACCGTGCGCATCGGCATGACGCAGGCGTATCCGGACACGGACATGACCCGGCTGCTGCTCGCGTTCCACCGGGAGAATCCCCGGATCCGCTATGCGTTTTATGAGTGCAGCTCCGGAGAGATCATGGAGCTGGTGCGCACGGGCGTCACCGAGGTGGGCGTCATTCGCTCGGCCGGGCTGCTGCCGCCGTATCTGGAGGAGGCGCTGACGGTGGAGCAGCAGCTGTGCGCCTACTGCCGGCGCGACAATCCGTGGCTCCCGTCCACGGGGGAGACGGTGCCGCTGCGCGCGCTGGACCGCGTGCCGCTCGCCATCTCCCGCGGCTTTGAGCCGCTGCTCACGGACGTGTTCCAGCGCGCGGACGTTCGCCCCGTCGTCATGAGCGTCTCCACCTCCCGCAGCAACCCCTCCATGTGGGCCAAGGCCGGCGCGATGGTCGCCGTCATCTGCGCGGACGACGCCGCGGCCTTTGACGACGCGGACATGTTCTGCCGGCCGCTCGCGGCGGAGGACAGCGCCGTCACGGGCGAGCTGAAGGCCGCGCGCTCGTTCGTCGTCGCAAAGGGGCGCAGCCTCTCCGCCGCGGCGCAGCGGTTTTTGCGCTTCAGCCAGACGCACTACGGCCGGTGAAGCAAACACCCCCGCGCGCGACGGGTGCGTCCGCCGCCGCCGTTCCGCGAAAAAAACACAACCTGCAACAAGACCTGCACGCCCGCCGGAAAATCGGCAGTCGTGCAGGTTTTGTCAAAATACCGCTCCGAAACAAATCCACTTCGCCGGGTCCCGTCCCGGAGATGCGAGGATGGTTGATTGGGGCTGGTTCGTTTTATTACGTAC
Source organism: Oscillospiraceae bacterium (assembly GCA_902760845.1). Taxonomy (GTDB): domain Bacteria; phylum Bacillota; class Clostridia; order Oscillospirales; family Oscillospiraceae; genus CAG-103. The sequence goes on along the minus strand of CACWHX010000077.1, from coordinate 155 downwards.
TGCAATCGTTGTCTTGGTGCAGTTGGTTGGCCGTGGTGGTTGATTGTGGCCGGTTGCCTCGTTAAGATACCGCAGATGTTGACGTGGTGCAGGCATTCCACCCGCTTTCTTTTCAGCGCGAAAAGAAAGCCGGTGGAGCCGGAAAGAAACGCTGG
>CACWHX010000076.1 GCA_902760845.1 Oscillospiraceae bacterium | reverse complement strand
CGGGGGTTGTTAAGGGGCGGTAGCCCCTTGACCAAAGCGCCCCTTTCTTTGCGGCTCCACCGCGTTTCTTTCCGGCAAGGCGGAAAGAAATGGGGTGGACTCTGCACTACGTCAATATCTGCAGTACGAAATAAAAAGGACCGGGCCTAATCCCGCACCCCCACCTCTCTGAGCCAAGGCCCGGCGTAAGCGGGTTTGGCCTGGAACGATTGTGGTTGCGCCCGCGTCCATGGTTCGCCGCAGGCTTTTATCTGTCATCGGCGCTTTCCAGCGTCCGCGCCGCCGCTTCGATCACATGCTCGGCCAGCACCGCCGTCGTCACGGCGCCGACGCCGCCCGGCACCGGCGTGATCGCGCGCACCAGGTCCACGGCGTCCGAAAAGCGCACGTCGCCGCAGAACGCGCCGTCTATTTCGTGCATGCCCACGTCGAGGACGATCTGCCCCTGGCGCAGATACGTCCGATCCACCAGCCCGGCCTTCCCGGCGCAGACGATGAGAATGTCCGCCGCGCGGCACAGCGCCGCCGCGTCCGGCGTCCTCGAATGGCAGATCGTCACGGTCGTGTCCCGCTGCAGCAGCAGCATGGACACGGGCCTTCCCACGACGAGACTGCGCCCCAGCACCGCGACGCGCTTTCCCGCGAGCGACACGCCGGCGTGCTCCAGAAGCTTGACGCACGCCTCCGCCGTGCAGGGCGGAAAGCCCGCGCCGCTGCCGGTGAACACGCCGGCGAGCGCGGCTTGCGTCATGCCGTCCACGTCCTTTTCCGGGGCGAGCAGCGCGCACGCCGCACGCTCCATGGCCCGATCCGGCAGCGGCCGGAACAAAAGGCAACCGTGGATGCCGTCATCGGCGTTGACGGCGCGGATCGTGTCGAGCAGCGCCTGCGCGCCGCAATCCTCCGGCAGCGGGAAGCGCCGCACCGCGATGCCGACCTTTGCGCAGCGCCCGACGGCGGCGGATTCATACGCCGCGTCGTCCGCCCGCGCGCCCACGCGCACGATGGCAAGCGTGGGCGTGACGCGCCGCGCCTTCAGCCGTTCGGCGCGTTCGATCAGCTTTTCCGTCAGCGCCGCGGCGACCGGCGCGCCGCGCAGAATTTCCGCCACTAGCAAAACCTCCTGTAAACGTCCTCGTACACCCGCTCGGCGACGCGCCAGTATTGCTCCATCTGCGCGTCCACATGGTGGTTGATCTCGTCGGCATAGGCGCGGTCCTTCATCGCGCTGGTGTTCACCTTCACGTTTACCGCCGCGCCGTACATTGCGCCCCAGCAGAGCACGACGCCGGTCGCCGCGTCCGACACGGCGAGCGCGCTGCCGAGCCGCGCAAATTCCCGCTGCAGCTCGATCGCCTCACAGCAGAGATCGAGAATCTCCAGCGGCGGCTGCGCCGCGGCCCGGAGGCGGGACTCCATCACGTCGTCCCGCGCGGGGTCGTCCTTCGGGATGGCATAGGCCTCCGCCAGCGGCTGAAAGGCCGCCGCGTCCTCCTCGACGCACGCGAGCAGGCGGAGGCGCAGCGCCTCGGCGCGCTCCATCAGGGCGCGCAGCTCCGGCTCCGCGGCGGCGTACCTCGGCTTTCCGACCGTGAGCGCGCCGACCATGCCGCCGAGCGCGACGCCGAGCGCCCCGGCAAGCGCGCTCGCCCCGCCCCCGCCGGGGACGGGAGCGCCGGACGCAAGCCGCTCCGCGAATGCAGCGCAGCTGAGATTTGTTAACCGTTCCTGTTTCATAGTAAGCCTCACAGCGTCCGCGCTTCGCGGACGCGAATGGAATTGGATTCTTTGCCCGCTCCAGGTCAAAACAGCCCGGAGATCACGCCGTTTTCGTCCACGTCGATCCGCTCCGCCGCCGGCGCCTTCGGCAGCCCCGGCATCGTCATGATCTCGCCCGTGAGCGCGACGAGAAAGCCCGCGCCCGCCGAGACCCTGAGCTCCCGCACCGTGACGGTGAAGCCGCGCGGCGCGCCGAGCAGCGCCGGATCGTCGGAAAAGCTGTACTGCGTCTTGGCCATGCAGATCGGGAGCTTGTCATAGCCCAGCGCGGCGAGCTGCTGCGCCTGCTTTTTCGCGTTCGCGGTCAGCACCGCGCCGTCGGCGTGGTAGATGCGCGTCGCGATGGCGTTCAGCTTGTCCTCGATGGGCGCGGCCGCGTCGTAGCAGAAGCGGAAGTCGTTCGGCTGCGTGCAGAGCCGCAGGACCTCCCGCGCCAGCGCTTCGCCGCCCCTGCCGCCTTTGGCCCACACCTCGCTGCGCGCGACATGCACGCCCAGCGCGCGGCAGGCCTCCTCCACGCGGCGCAGCTCCGCCTCCGTGTCCGTGGGGAAGGCATTGACCGCCACCACGCAGGGGAGCGCGAACACCTTCGTCACGTTCTCCACATGCTGGAGGAGATTGGGAAGGCCCTGCTCCAGCGCCGTGAGATTTTCCACGCCGAGGTCCGCCTTCGCCGCGCCGCCATGGTGCTTCAGCGCGCGCACCGTTGCGACGATGACGACGGCGGACGGGCGGAGGCCGCCCGCGCGGCACTTGATATCGAGAAACTTCTCCGCGCCGAGATCGGCGCCGAAGCCCGCCTCGGTCACGACATAGTCGCCCAGCCGGAGCGCCGTCTCCGTCGCGGAAATAGAGTTGCAGCCGTGCGCAATGTTCGCAAACGGGCCGCCGTGCACAAGCGCGGGCGTGTGCTCCAGCGTCTGCACAAGATTGGGCTTGAGCGCGTCCTTCAGCAGCGCCGTCATCGCGCCCTCGGCGCGCAGATCGTGCGCCGTCACAGGCTGGCCGCCGCGCGTGTAGGCCACGACCATGCGGGCCAGCCGCGCCTTCAGATCCAGGAGATCGCGCGCCAGACACAGCACCGCCATGATCTCGCTCGCGACGGTGATGTCAAAGCCGTCCTCGCGCGGCACGCCGTTGGCCCTGCCGCCGAGCCCGCATACGATGCTTCGAAGCTGGCGGTCGTTCATGTCCACCGCGCGGCGCCAGACGATCCTGCGCGGGTCAATGTCGAGGGCGTTGCCCTGCTGGATGTGGTTGTCCAGCATCGCGGCGAGGAGATTGTTCGCCGCGCCGACGGCGTGAAAATCGCCCGTGAAATGGAGATTGATGTCCTCCATCGGCACCACCTGCGCGTAGCCGCCGCCGGCCGCGCCGCCCTTGACGCCGAACACCGGGCCGAGACTCGGCTCGCGCAGGCACAGCACGGTCTTGTTCCCGAGCGCGCTGAGCGCGTCGGCCAGCCCGACGCTGGTGGTCGTCTTGCCCTCGCCGGCCGGCGTGGGGTTGATGGCCGTGACGAGGATCAGCTTCCCCGTTCGGGGCGCGTCCCGGAGCGCGCGCGTGTCCAGCTTCGCCTTGTAGGGGCCGTAAAGCTCCACGGCGTCGGCCCCGACGCCGAGCGACTCCGCAATCTCCGTGATCGGCAGAAGCTCCGCCGCCTGTGCGATTTCGATATCCGATCTGAACGCCATGCCTCAGTCCTCCAGCGGCGGGATTTCTACCTGCTTGTTGAAGCTGAATTCCGGCGTTGGGAACGCGCCGTCCGCCGTCTCCGTATGGAAGGCGTTCAGCGCGCCGACCATCTCCGCGCGGATGTGCGCAAACTGCTTGACGAACTTCGGCTTGAAGTCGCCGTACATATCCATCATGTCGTGGAAGATGAGCACCTGGCACGGCAGCTCCGGCCCCGCGCCGATGCCGAGGACGGGGATGCTGATGGCGGCCTGCACCGCCTGCGCGACGACGCTGGGCACGCACTCCAGCACCATGGCGAACGCGCCCGCGGCCTCGACCGCCTTCGCGTCGAGGATCAGCTTCTTCGCGCCCTCCGGCGTGCCGCCCTGCACCTTAAAGCCGCCGACGGACGTCGCCGACTGCGGCGTCAGCCCGATGTGCGCGCATACCGGGATGCCCACGTCCACCAGGGCCCGAATGGTCGGCGCCACGCTGCCGCCGCCCTCGAGCTTGATGCAGTCGCAATTCGTCTCGGCGAGCATGCGGCAGGCGTTGCGAATGGCCTGCTGCGGCCCCTCCTGATAGGAGCCGAACGGCATGTCGCCCATAATAAACGTGTCCGGCGCGCCCTTTACGACCGGGCGGATGTGGTGGATCATGTCCTCCATCGTCACGCCGACCGTCGTGTTATAGCCGAGCATGGTCATGCCCAGCGAATCGCCGACAAGGATGATATCCGTGTCGCTGTCGTTGACGATTGAGGCCGTCGTGTAGTCATACGCGGTCACACAGGTGAACCGCCGGCCCTCCTGCATGTACTTCTTGAAGTCCAGAACCGTCATTTTCTTTTTTGCCATGGTGGTGCTCCTTTCCGCGTGTTTTGTTCGCTTCCTTAAGCATAATACATCCGACCGGATTTGTACAACATAAATTTCACGGCGCCGCGCCGCGCCCGGCGGCTGCGGCGGAAGGTCGCGAATCCTATGTGCTTTTTGATTTAAATGGCTAAAATATCGCGGCAAAAATCGTGCAATTTTCACGAAAATGCCAATTTCGCCGCGGTCCGGCATTGACTTTTGCGGTACAGGGTAGTAAAGTGTAGCTACATTCCTCAAAGGAGACGAACGGATGATGGCACACGTCAGCTTCGCGGCATACCGATTTTCCTATTACTTTTCCAAAAAGTAATGGTCGTTTGTGCTGCTGAAGAATCTGACGATTTCCCCAATCCCCGCACCCGCAAGCCGCACAGACCACTGTGCGGCGTTTTTGCATTCGAGGGGGCGCGCGCCGGTTCCGGTCGTCACACTTTGAAAAAAATGGAGGACAAGTCTATGAAGAAAACCATCGCATTGCTGTGCGCCGTGCTGATGCTGCTGTCTCTGGCGGCGTGCGGCAACAACAACAGCAGCAACGAACCCGTCGCCACCGATAACGGCGGAGCCGCCGCGTCCGGCAGCGAGACGTACACCATCGGCATCTGCCAGCTCGTGCAGCACGAGGCGCTCGACGCCGCGACCCAGGGCTTTAAGGACGCCATCGTCGAGGCGCTCGGCGAGGAGAACGTGCGGTTCGACGAGCAGAACGCCGCCGGCGACAGCGCGACCTGCACCACCATCGTCAACGGCTTCGTGTCCGAGGGCGTGGATCTGATTATGGCCAACGCCACGCCCGCGCTGCAGGCTGCCGCGGCCGCCACGAACGACATTCCCATCCTCGGCACCTCCGTCACGGACTACGGCGTCGCGCTGGAGATCGACGATTTTGACGGCGTTGTCGGCGGCAACGTTTCCGGCACCTCTGACAGCGTTCCCTTTGAGGAGCAGGCCGCCATGGTGCTGGAGATCTTCCCGGACACCAAGAATGTTGGAATCGTCTACTGCTCCGGCGAGCCGAACTCCGTCGTGCAGGCGGACATTGTGCAGGCCGCGCTGGAGGATGCCGGCGTGACCGTTAAGGTCTATACCTTTGCCGACTCCAACGACGTCGCCGCCGTCACCGCGACCGCCTGCAGCGAGAACGAGGTGCTCTACATCCCGACCGACAACACCGCCGCCAACTGCGCCGAGGCCATCAACAACGTGGCCCTGCCTGCCGGCGTGCCGATCATCGCGGGCGAAGAGGGCATCTGCAAAGGCTGCGGCATCGCGACGCTCTCCATCAGCTACTACAGCATCGGCCGCGCCACCGGCGAAATGGCCGTGAAGATTCTCACCGGCGAGGCGGACATCTCCACCATGGAGGTCATCACCGATCCGAACCCGGTGAAGAAATACAACGTGGACATCGCCGAGGCGCTGAACGTCACCATCCCCGACGGCTACGAGCCCATCGAGGAGTAAACGCCATCCTTCAAATAAGAGCCGCTGTGAAGCGGCTCTTATTTGCGTCTGTCGAGAAACTACCCAAACGCCTCTGCTTCTGGTAAAATGAGAGCGGGGGTGTAGTCATGGACCAGCGGAACGGGAAAAGCTCGGGAAGCGGGCCATCGAAGATGATGACGAGGATGATTCGACACCCGATGGCGGGACAGTTATTTGGCAGGCGTATTTGGATCTGGTTGAGCAGCTGCGGCGCACGGATCGAGGGAAAGAGATCTATGCGATGCGCTACACGCATCATCGAGGTCTGGCCC
>CACWHX010000075.1 GCA_902760845.1 Oscillospiraceae bacterium | reverse complement strand
GGCGGCCTGGGCGTCGGAGCCGACGCCGCGCGATCGGCGTTGCGTTGTGCCGCGGCCTCCTTGGCCATGGCGAAGCGGTCCTTCATGGGGACCCTCGACTGCGAATGTGATCTGGAAGGATCATTGATATACATTTCATAAGCGCTTTCTAGTTTCTTGAAATTGCATGAGTTTTTCTGAATCACAGGATCTTGTCCAGTTACGGCGGCGTGATATATGTACTGCGCGCGGTCAGCTATTTTATGTGCGTGCTTCTTGCAGTACGAATACTCTTCAAGTAAAAGCCGACGATAGTAAGCATCTTCTTTTGAGAAATCCTTAATATGCACCTTGTCGTCTGGAACAGGGAACATAAAACTCAATCGAATGCTGCTTGTGACTTGCCCGGCACTATTTCTAATGAGGATATTTGTTCTTTGCTGTTTTGTGAAAGAGGAGATCGGCGCATAGTATTTTTTCCCTTCTACTTCAAAAAGAACGCCGCAAATGAATTTGTCATGGGTCTGATAGGCGATGTTAGGGATTTTGCCATCGAATTTTTTTAAGAAATTAATATAATCCTGATCAATCTCATAAAAGCAGAGTTTTTTCATAAAAATGCTCCTCAAAAAAGCGCGGTCAAGGTATCTGATACCTTGACCGCGCCACAGATTACAAGCCGCACTTTCCGGTGGCGGAACACCTTGAATCTACAAGCCGCACTTTCCGGTGGCGGAACACCTTGAATCTACAAGCCGCGCTTTCCGGTGGCGGAACACCTTGTAAGAGGTATTGCTACCCTTCGCTTATTATTATACGCAAGGGGAGAAATGATGTCAAGCAGATTTTTCAATCTTGTGTGCCATCGGTGCCATCGTCAGTCTTGTCCGGCTCCGGCGCGTCCATGGCGAGGTAGCTGCCGAGCATGAAGCTGACTGCCAGTGCGAAGAAAAGCACGAGTAGCCCTTTCACGAAAATCGCCCCCTTCATTACATTGGGAGTTCTGAGTCGGACTCCGGCAGATCGTCGGACTCCGGAACAACATCGGGCTCCGGCGGGCCGCTGGGTTCCGGCAGATCATCGGACTGCGGGGCGTCTGGATCAATGGCCTTCTTTTCGCAGAACTCATGTTCATCTACAACGACTTCCACTGTATAGATCTTTTTTCCTTCCTGCGAGATAAGGCACTCTGCAAACTGCGGAGCGCCTTATGTGACTTAGAAGATCAATATTATCAATTGTGTTCAGCCATCTTGCAAAACAAGTATCCTACTATAATCCGTCGTAAGCTTGTCTCAATATCCATATTCCCGTCATCCAGCGCCCATTCAAAAACACAGCCCTTTACAATCGTGCAGATGTCCATGCTTAGTGTGTGGGCGTCTGCTTCTTTTTTCAGGAAGCCAAGCGCCTGCGCGTCAAGGAGCTCCTTTTCGCACCGCGCCATGACGGTTCCCTCCGCGAACTTGCCGTCTGTCTGTCCCATGTAGGCGGAGAGCGCCGTGTTCCCGGTGGTGTAAAAGCTCTTCATAAAATCCTCACCCAGCGAGAGATAGCGGTTGATCAGATGCATGTAGAGCTCGCAGACACGTCCGGCAATGTCGCTCAGCGGCGTCTCAAGTACAAAGCTGTCAAAGGACTCCTCGCGAATAAAGTGCATCAGCAAATCGTCCTTGTTCTGAAAATGATGATAGAACGTACCGATGCTGAGTCCGGATTCATCACAGACATTGCGCACCGTGATGCTGTCCGCGCCGTATTTCTTGATCAGCGCAACCGTCGCGTCGATCAGCTGCTGCTTCGTATCCGTCGGCACCGCCGTCTTGGAGGGGCGGCCGCGTTTTCCTGCCATTTGGAGTCACCTCAAGCGAAAAATAAAACTTGTTCTAAAAAACTATTGACATCATAACACACTTCGCTTATAATTGCAAATAGAACGTGTTTTATTTTTTGAAAGAAGGAGTTTTCATGAAGATCACCTACTGGTCGGACTACGCCTGTCCCTATTGCTACATCGGGGAAGCGCGGCTGAAAAAGGTTCTGGCCTCCGCGCCGGAGCTGCGGGACGTGGAGGTGGAGATGAAGAGCTTCCAGCTCGACCCAACGGCAGGGGAGCACGCCGCCGGCGACACGCAGACGCGCTTTGCCAAGAAGTATCACATCTCCTTTGAGGCCGCCGGACAGCAGATCGAGACGATCTCTCAGATGGGGCGCGACGAGGGTATCGATTTCCGCTACGCCTCGACGCTGTTCACGAACACCATGGATGCCCACCGCCTGACGAAGCTGGCACAGAGCAAAGGTGACGCAGCGCTGACGGAGCGCGTGATCGAGGCGCTGTTTGACGCCTATTTCACGCAGAACAAGGAGCTCGCCGACCACGCATTGCTGCAAAAGATCGGCGAAGACTGCGGGCTGGACGCGGATGAGGTGCGCGAGGTGCTCTCCTCCGACCGCTATCAGGCGGAGGTACTTGCGGACGAGCGCGAGGCGGCTTCCCGCGGGATCTACGGCGTTCCGTTCTTCCTCATCAACGGACGCTATACCGTCTCCGGCGCGCCGAGCGCCGAGGGGCTGCGGCAGGCGCTTTTGAAGCTCGCGGCGCAGGAGCAAACCGAGGTCGCCAAAGGCATGCAGTGCGGGCCGGACGGCTGCCGGATCGGGTGAGACCATGGTCAGATGCGTACCCGTTAAGGGCTATTTCGCGGAGAACAGCTTTTTCTATCTCGACGAGGAAACCAGGCATGGATTTCTCATCGACCCCGGCGCAGAAGCCGAGCGGCTGCTCGCCATCATTCGGCGCGAGGGCTGGACGATCGAAAAGATCCTCCTGACCCACGGCCACTTCGACCACACCGGCGCGGTAGATGCGCTGCGCACTGCCCTCGGCGTTCCCGCCTTTGCCAATGAGAACGCGGATCGGTATCTGCTGGACGGCGAGATGAACCTCTCCGCCTTCTGCATCGGGGAGCGGGTAGTCAGAGACGTGAAGTCTCTGCGCGACGGAGACATCGTCAGCCTGCAGAGCGGAGCGTGCCCTCTGCGCGTGATCCACACGCCCGGACATACCACGGATTCCGTGGTCTATTATAGTGAAAAAGACCGCGCCGCCTTCGTGGGCGACACGATCTTCAAAGCCGGCATCGGCAACTTCCAGTACCCCGGCGGCAGCCGACAGGACATCGTGGAAAGCATCCGCGACAAGATCCTGACGCTGCCAGATGACACCGTCCTGTACTCCGGCCATTCCGATCCAACCACGGTCGGCACGGAGAAAAGAAGATATTTTTAAGGAGGAGCACCCCATGTTTGAAAAGCTTTTGGAGCCCGGCAGAATCAGAACCATGCCCCTTCGGAATCACATTCTGATGGGGCCGACGGAAACCCACTTTACCCGCGAGGACGGCTGCATCTCCCAGGAGGAGATCGCCTACTATGTGGAGCGCGCCCGCGGCGGCGCAGCGCTCATCACGACGCACCAGGTGCAGGCCAACACGAAGATCGACCCGATCGACCCGTATCCCCGCTCCGCGCGTCTGGACGACGATGCGTTCATTCCCATGATGGGCGAGCTGACTGACGCCGTGCATCTGGAAGGTGCGAAGATCTCCGTCCTGCTGACGCCGGGCGGCGGCGCGCAGGCGCTGGGCGTTCCCTATGACGCCGGAACGGACGGTATGACGGACGCAACAAACGTCGCGCCCGGCACGATCCGCTGCCCCGTGGCGAACAAACCAGTCCGCCCGCTGACCATCGAGGAGATCCACCAGACCGTCATCAATTTCGGCAAGGCCGCAGGCCGCGCCCAGCGCGCGGGCTTTGACGCCGTCACGATCCATGCGCACTTCGGCTATTTGATCGCGCAGTTTCTCTCTCCGTTCTTCAATAATCGCACGGACGAGTACGGCGGCAGTCTGGAGAATCGCGCACGCTTTCTCATGGAGCTGATCGCGGAGACCCGCAAAAATGTCGGTCCCAGATTCCCGATCATTCTGCGCATCGCCATCGATGAGAAGATCGGCGAGGCCGGACGGCAGATCGAGGAATCCGTGGAGCTCTGCAAAATGGCAGAGGCTGCCGGTGTGGACGCCATCGACTGCGCCGCCGGTCTGATGATGTCCATCCCGTGGCTCTGTCCGACGGTGTATCACGAGAAGGCCGCGCTCGCGCCGCTCTCCAAGCAGATCAAGGACGCCGTCAGCATCCCCGTGTTCGTGCAGGGTCGTCTGCAGGATCCGGAGATTGCGGAGCAGGTGCTCGAGAACGGGCAGGCGGATTTCGTCTCTCTCTCGCGCGCATGGATCGCGGAGCCGGAGTGGGCGAAGAAGGTCGCCTGCGGCGACGCCGAGGGCATCCGCCGCTGCGTCTCCTGCAACCACTGCATCGGCGATCGCATCGCCAATCTGCGCGTGCTGCGCTGCCGCGTGAACCCAATCGCTGGCCGCGAATGGAAGTTCGGCAACGCCCTGCCCAAGGCGCAGGAGAAGAAACACATCGCCGTCATCGGCGCGGGGCCGAGCGGGCTGGAGATCGCCTACCGCTGCGGCAGCATGGGGCACGAGATCGATATTTATGACAAGACCGACCGTTTCTGCGGCGGCCAGATCATGGCGGCAAAGGCCTCTCCCGGCAAGGAAGTGCTGAACAACGTCCCGCGTTATTATGAGGCTCAGCTTGCAAAGCTCCCGAACGTCCACGTCCATCTGAATACGGAATTGGACGAGGAAGCAGTAAAGAACTTGGACTGCGACGTGATCGTGCTTGCCACGGGCGGGCATCCGTTCGTGCCGCCGATCCCCGGCATCAAGGAAGTTGAAACCGTTACTGCGCCGGATGTGCTGACGAAGAAGGTCTCCGTCAATGGCAAGATCCTCATCGCCGGCGGTGGTCAGACCGGTGTGGAGTGCGCCTATATGCTGATGGGAGAGGGTTATGACGTCTCGATCATCGAGATGCTGCCCATGCTCGGAAGCGACGAGGAGCAGCTGACCCACATGACCATCATGCCCGTGCTGGAGGAGATGGGCCTCAAGAGCTTCGTCAGCCATCAGATCCTGAAGGTCAACGCGAACAGCGTGCAGGCGAAGGATCTGCTGAGCGGCAGGGAAGTGGAGATCCCGTTCGATACGCTCATCACCTCCCTCGGCACGCGGCCTGAGACCGCGTTGCTGGACGCCGTCAAGGCCTCCGGCAAGCCGTACCACGTGGTCGGCGACGCCGTGCAGGCGGGCAACATCCGCGCTGCCATCGAAAGCGGCTTCTTCACCGCGCAGAAGATCTGAGGAGGTATTCCCATGGAAGTCATGGAAGCGATCAAAGCGCGTTACAGCGTCCGCAAGTACGCCGACCGGCCCATCGAGCCGGAGAAGCTCGCGCAGATCATGGAGGCCGGACGCCTTGCGCCGACTGCCAGCAACCAGCAGCTCAACAAGCACATCATCGTGACGGACAGGGATCTGATTAGCCGGATGGTGGATGCCTGCGAGGGACAGAAATGGATCGAAACGGCGCCTGCCATTCTGGTGGAGTGCGCCTCCGGCGACCGCACGATGATCTGCGGGCAGAGCGCGCGCAGCATGGACGGCGCGATCGCCATGTCCTATATGACGCTGGAAGCGGTGTCGCTGGGCCTGCAGTTCTGCTGGCTGGGCTGGTTTCAGCCGGAGAAGGTGCGCGCACTGCTGAATATCCCGGAGGATTACGTCGTGATCGCGGTTGCACCGCTCGGGTATCCGGCAGTTCCCGGCCAACCGTCGAAAAAGAAAACAGCGGACGAGGTAGTAGTCTATAATACGATGGCGAATCAGTAAGGCCAACTCAGCAAACCGAACATGACAGAACGGCGCTCTGCAAACTGCGGAGCGTCGTTTTTTATAGTGGAAATATCCGAGGCAATGGTGTATAATAAACTAATTAATTCTCGACTCGTCACCTTGTACTCCTGCTTTCGACGGTAGTAAACCACCCCTATTTTTACTACCATTTTACTACCATTGAGGGCTGTGACTTGCCGCAATTTGCCGTATTTTGCTTTTTCCATGACAGAGTCACAGTTTATTCACAAAATTTTGAGGTTGGCAAATCGCGGCAAAACGGGGCAGAATCCGGCTTTTCAGGAGGCTGAACGTTTTTGACAAAAATACTATTCATCTGCCACGGGAGGGCACAAACCAGCCCCGTTTTGCGACGTCTCACCACGAAAAA
>CACWHX010000074.1 GCA_902760845.1 Oscillospiraceae bacterium | reverse complement strand
TTGTACAGGATTTCTCATGAGTTGTCTTCTTTTTTCGTGTTGCACTTGATATGATAACGCATCCGCTGAAAAGAAAGCGGGTGGAATGCCTGCAGTACGTTCAACCATCTGCGGTATAGTAACGAAGCTCCCGGCCACAATCCCGCATTCCCAGTCAAAACAAAGCCCTGCTTTGGTTTGGAAAGGAAGAACGGCGGAGCGGAGCAGGCGCCTTTTGACGCCCTTATGCAAATATGATACAATTCGGATGCATCCTAGGCAGGAAGGAAGGGATGACACATGATCCGAATTTTGATCGTCGAGGACGAGTGCCCGATCTCTGAGCTGATTAAAATGAGCCTGGGCGGAATGGGCTACCGCTGCACGCAGGTCTATGACGGCATCGCCGCGGCGGACCTTCTCACCGAGCGGCAGTTTGATCTGATCCTGCTGGACGTGATGCTGCCCGGCGCGAGCGGCTTTGAGCTGATGGACTATATCCGCCCCATGGGCATCCCGGTCATTTTTCTCACGGCGAAGGCGGACGTGAACGACCGTGTGCGCGGGCTGCATCTCGGCGCGGACGACTATATCATCAAGCCCTTTGAGGTCATCGAGCTGCAGGCGCGCGTGGAGACTGTGCTGCGCCGGTATCACAAGCTCGACCGCGTCATCGAGATCGGCGGACTCACCATCGACACCTATTCCCGCACCGTGCACCGCTCGGGGCGGGAGATTCCCCTGACCAAGAAAGAATTTGACCTTCTGCTCCTGTTCGCGCGCAACCCGAACATCGCGCTTTACCGCGAGACGATCTATGAGCGCGTGTGGGAGAGCGACTATATGGGCGACAGCCGCACCGTGGATCTCCACATCCAGCGGCTGCGCAAAAAGGTCGGCTGGGAGCGGGAACTGCGGGCCGTCTACAAGGTAGGCTACCGATTGGAGGTGTAGCGTGCGTTGAAATTCAGCACAAAGCTCTTCCTGTCGATTCTGCTGCTGCTTGCGGCGACGTTCAGTCTCGGCGGGAATCTTTTGATGTACGCCTCGTTTTCCGCCGCGCGCGACCGCGACACGGAAAGCGCCGTCGCCTCCTATCAGCTTGTGCGGTACACGGCGGCGGCCGTGGGGCTGAACGCCGGGGACGTGCAGATCACCCGCGTCGTCAGCGCGCTGAGACAGATTCGTCTGGACGAGGGCGCGGCCCTGCGCCTGCGCGTGGACGGCGGCACCGCCTATTGCAGCGCCGCGGACGAGGCGCAGTTTCAGGACCTTCTGGGGGAATACGCGGCGGAGGATCAGCTCGCCACGGAGGTGTTTTTGGACGGCGGGCAGCACTATCTGCAGGTGACGGGACTGCTCCCGCTGCAAAACGTGCAGGTGGAGCTGGACGGCATCTTCCCCATCGAAAACGCCTATGCCGCGCTGCATGCGCAGCAGCACATCTACCGCCGGATCTTCTGCGTCACGCTGGTGCTGGGCGCGCTGATGGCGCTGGCGCTCATCCGGCTGCTCACAAAGCCGCTGAAAAATCTCTCCGCAACCTCGCAGCGCATTGCCGGCGGCGATCTCAGCTGCCGCGCGGGCGTGGAGGGAGACGACGAATTTGCCCAGCTTGCGGCGGACTTTAACCATATGGCCGATGAGCTGGAGGCGAAGATCGACGCGCTCACCGACGCGATGCGCCGGCAGGAGGAGTTCACCGGCGCGTTCGCCCACGAAATGAAAACGCCGATGACCTCCATCATCGGCTATGCGGATATTCTCCGCTCGCGCGAGCTGAGCGAGGCGGATCGCCGCCGCGCGGCGAACTATATTTTTACCGAGAGCCGCCGTTTGGAAAAGCTCTCGGTCAAGCTGCTGGACCTGCTGGTGCTCCGGCGGCGGGATTTCCCGCTTGCGCCGTGCGAGCTGAGCCGGCTTGTGGAGGAGACGGTGCGCGGCATGGCGCCGGTGTTTGCCAGGCAGCACATCGTGCTGAAAGGCACCGTGCAGCCGGGCGCGCGCATGGCGGAGGCCGATCTGCTCAAGACGCTCCTGCTGAACATTCTCGACAACGCGCGCAAGGCCATGCCGGACGGCGGCGAGATTCGCGTGGCGCAGCGGCTCACGCCGGATGGCTTTACCATCGCCGTGACGGACAACGGCTGCGGCATGCCGAAGGCGGAGCTTGCAAAGATCACCGAGGCGTTTTATCGCGTGGACAAGTCCCGCTCGCGCGCGCAGGGCGGCGTGGGGCTGGGGCTCGCCATCTGCAATGAGATTGCGGCGCTCCACGGCGGGACGCTGCGGTTTGACAGCATCCCCGGCAAGGGCACGCGCGTGCTGCTCACGGTGTCGGGACAGGCGACGGGAGGGGAACCGGCATGAAGCGAAAACAACAGACGGTCATTCTCATTCTGCTCGCCGCGGCCGTTGTGGCCGCAGGGCTTTTCTCCCCCGCGCTGATCGAGGCGCTGGCGAGCCGCTCCACCGCCGGCGTGCAGACGCGCCAGACCGAGGTCATCTCCTTTGACGGCGACGCCGGCAGCGTGATCGAAATCCTGAACCGGATGAGCCGCGCGGCGGAGACGGAGTACCCGGAGGACGACGCCCGGAAGGGCGACGCGCTGCTGGAGAGCTACAATCTGGAGCAGGGCTACCGCTACACAGCCAAAACCGCGGAGACGCACGCGCGGGAGCTGCTGTCAGAATTTCTGCTGGCCTGCGGCTTTGAAAACGCCGAAGCGTATTTTTCCGAAACGTTTCAGAACGGAAGCTATTCGCCATGCCTGCTCGTGGCGGCGGAGTATCCCACGCCGTGGAGCGCGATCATCTGGATCGCAACGATGGAGTACGCGGACGGCATTGCGGTCTCGCTCATGTTTGACGACGCCTCCGGCACGCTGCTGGGAATCAACGTCCCGCTGCTGGGCGAGGACATTCCGTGGGAGAGCGTGTGGGAGATGGACGAGGTCTTTGACGGAAACGGCAGCTACGCGCCGCAGGACGCGGAGAATCAGCCGCTGATCGAGCAGCTCAACAACCGCTGCTGCGCGCAGTTCGCGTCCATGCTGGATGCGAAGATCAGCGCCGGCTACGATGTCATGGTGGATGTCTATGACATGTATGGAGACGTTCTGTTCGGCTTCACGGTCGCCACGGAGTATAACGAGCAGGCGAGCCTCCGCGCGGTGTGGAGGGATAACGGGGAGGGCTTCGTGTCCCTCACAATCTCAGCCATCGAGATGTAGCGGGGCCCCCTGCCGAAAAACGCCCAGGTTTTTCGACAGACTACTGGGGCGCTCATTTGAGCGCCCCGTCTTACAGCGCCGCGATCCTTTCGCACAGCGCTTTATAAAACTGCCCGATGTGCAGCCCGTCTGTGAAGCGGTGGTTCAGCTCCAGAGACAGGCCGAGCGTCTTTCGCCCGTCCTGTTCGATGAATTTGCCCCACGCGACGCGGGGGATGGCGTCGTCGGCGTCGAAATCCCGCTCGTTTGTGAGCGCCGTGAGCGGCACCCACGGCAGGCAGGAAAAGTAGATCAGCGCGTCGCTCTCCGCGTCGGCGCGGATGAAGCACGTCTGCGCGCCGCTCTCCCGCTTCGCCGCGCGGCAGAAGTCGAGAATGTCCCCCTCGCACGGTATCGTGACGATGTGAAACTGCTCCGCGCCCGGCTTCAGGTCCGTGAAGCTGGGGCAGCGCGTCTCCAGCCGATAGAGCGCGCCGCCGCGCACCGTGTAATGAAACGCCTCCACGCGGTCGATGGCCTGCGTGCAGAGATAGACGAGCGCGTAGTAAAACGACACGCCGTTTTCCTTTGCGAAGCGGTGGAGGTTCGTGACATCCACGGAGAACGTCACGCTGAAAAAGGGGTTGGACATGCCGGAGAAAAAGTCAAAAAGTTCGCGCCGCGGCCAGGTCTCCCAGGCGACCGGCGCGGCTGTGGGCTGGTGCATTCGTGCGCGCCTCCTTTGCATAAGCTCGGCTGCAGTATAACACAGATTCGCCGGGACGGCAATGCGCCGTGCGCGCGGAACGTTCACAGAATCTTGATATATTCTGCGCAAACTTGTGGTAGGATAAGTGGAAACAAGTCTCTACCGCAAAGGTGATCCAAAAATGCGAGCATGGTTTGCAAAATTGATGATGGGCCGCAACGGGGTCGATGCGCTCAACCGCTTTTTGCTGGTGATCCTGGGGATCCTGCTGGCGGTGCAGACGTTCCTGCGCGGAACGGCTGCCGGCGTGATGGGCGTTGTGACGCTGGCGCTGCTGTTCTATCTCTATTTTCGCATGTTCTCCCGCAATATTTATAAGCGGCAGACGGAAAACGGCGCGTATCTCAGAATGCGCTACCGCGTCACGAGCGCGTGGAGCGGCCGGAAGGATCGCTGGAGCCAGCGCAAGGAATACCGTTTTTTTAAGTGCCCGTCCTGCCGGACCCGCCTGCGCGTGCCGCGCGGCAAGGGGAAGATCAACATCGTCTGCCGCAAGTGCGGCACGTCGTTTCAGCGAAGAACCTGATGTTTGGATATATCATTGCAAATCAAAAGCTCCTGTCGGAGGAGCAGAAGGCGCGCTACAAGGGCTGCTACTGCGGGCTCTGTCGCGCGCTGAGGGACCGACACGGTTTTTTCGGGCGGCTCGCGCTGACGTATGACATGACGTTTCTGGTGCTGGTGCTCTCGGCCATGTATGAGCCGGAGGAGGACCGCCGCATGGAGACGTGCGTGGCGCACCCGTTTCGCAGGCATTTCTGCTGGGTTTCCCGTTATACGGACTACGCCGCGGACATGAACGTCGCCCTGGCGTATCACAACTGCCGCGACGATTTTGAGGACGACGGCAGCGTGCTCCCGTTTTGGGAGGCGGAGTTTCTGGCGAAGCAATATCAGGCCGTCGCCGCGCGCTATCCCCGCCAGTGCGGCGCGATCGAGCGGTGTATGGCGCAGCTTTCGGACATTGAGCGCGCCAACGCGCAGACGCCGGACGCCGCCGCGCGCTGCTTCGGGCGGCTGATGGGCGAACTGTTCGTCACGGACGATGCCTTTTCCGAGCGGCTGCGCCCCTTTGGGGAGGCGCTCGGCTGCTTTATCTATCTGCTCGACGCGGTGATCGACCTGCCGGAGGACCGGCGGCGCGGGCGCTACAATCCGCTGCTGGCGCTGCAGGACGCGGGCTACGGCGCGGCGGACTTTCACACGATTCTGACGATGCAGCTCGGCGCGTGCGCGGACGCCTTTGAGCGTCTGCCGCTCATTCAGGACGCGGAGCTGCTGCGCAACATACTCTATTCCGGTGTCTGGCAGCGCTATGAGGCGGCCATGGCAAAACAGAAAAAACGGGGGGAAACGCCGGATGAAGGATCCATATGACGTGCTGGGCGTGCCGCGCAACGCCTCCGACGAGGAGATCAAGGCGGCGTATCGCCGGCTTGCGAAACAATATCACCCGGATCGCAACCCGGGCGACGCCTCCGCGGCGGAAAAAATGAACGAGATCAACGCCGCCTATGACCAGATCAAAAACGGCGGCACGGGCGCCGACGGTCCCGGTGGCTACGGCGGATACAGAAGCTACGCCGGCTGGGGCGGCGCGAGCCAGCAGCAGCGCCCGGAATAT
The DNA here is from genome assembly GCA_902760845.1 of Oscillospiraceae bacterium. Classification (GTDB taxonomy): domain Bacteria; phylum Bacillota; class Clostridia; order Oscillospirales; family Oscillospiraceae; genus CAG-103. The sequence goes on along the minus strand of CACWHX010000074.1, from coordinate 827 downwards.
CAGGCGGCGATGAACTTCATCAACTCCGGCCACTTTCAGGAGGCGCTCAACGCCCTCTCCGGCGTGGCGCAGCCGGAACGGGACGGGACGTGGTATTTTCTCAGCGCGGTGGCAAATTCCGCGCTCGGCAACCGCGTCGCGGCGCTGGAGCACGCGCGCACCGCGGCGAATCTGGAGCCGGGCAATCCGCAGTTTCAGCAGCTGCTGCGCGAGCTGGAATCCGGCGGCGCGGCCTATTCGACCTACAGCCCGCGCTATCCGAACACCGGCTTCGGCACCGGCAGCTGGTGTGCGGATATGATCCTGTGCAACCTCTGCTGCAACCCCTGCTTCAGCCCCTGCTGCTGAGAAATAAATACACTCCATGGAGCGCAAGCCCCATCTGTCGAAAACATGCTTTTCGACAGAAAAAGCGCCGGACAGGAAACTGTCCGGCGGCTTTTTGTGCGGCGGGAGACTTGCGCTGCATTCCTTGCCGTCGTTTGCCACGTCGCGGCAAGCTCTGTATCGTTCGCTTCCCCGGCGAGCGGGAAAGCTCGCTCACGCCGCTGCCGCTCCTCACCAAAACAAATCCGAGGATTTGTTTTGGATAAGGAAGAACGGGGAAGCGGCTGCGGAGCGGAGCGCGCCCGTTCTGACGCCGCACCCCGCACTACGGCGGCGCACTTGCGCCGCTCGTACAGGTTCGTCCGACCGTAGAAAGGTAAGCCCCCGGAACCGCGCGCAGAGCGCGCGGTTCCGGAAGAAGCGATGCCTACCACCGCACCCCCAGCGTTTCTTTCCGGCTCCACCGGCTTTCTTTTCGCGCTGAAAAGAAAGCGGGTGGA
>CACWHX010000073.1 GCA_902760845.1 Oscillospiraceae bacterium | reverse complement strand
CTGATCGACACCGCGCGGTACTGGGCGAACCTGACGGTGCGCTTTGCCGGAGCGGTGCTCGCGCCGAATCTGGTGCGCAGAACGCTGTATAACACGCTGCTGCGCCGGCGGCACATGCCGCGGGAGTGGGCCGGGATGCAGGAGAGCGCCGACCGGCTTGCGGAGACCGTCTATGTCTGACGCGGCGCGCCGCGCGCACCAGCTTGAGATGCTGGACATGCTGAAGGAGATCGACCGCGTCTGCCAAAAGCATCGGATTGCATATGCGCTCTTTGCCGGCACACTGCTCGGTGCGGTGCGGCACGGGGGCTTTATCCCGTGGGACGATGATCTGGATGTGGTGTTTCCGCGCGCAGAGTATGCGCGCTTTTTGCGTGCCGCGCCGCGGGAGCTGGACGGGGAGACCTATTTTCTCCAGCGTGAGTTTTCCGAGCACTGGCCGATGCCGTACAGCAAGCTGCGCCGAAACGGCACGGCGTGCATCGAGCGCTGGCACCCGCGCGACCCGGAGACGCACCAGGGCGTGTACATTGACCTTTTCCCGTGCGACAACTTGTCGGACTTCGCCGTGGTGCGCGGGATGCAGTTTGCCGCGTCGAAGCTGGTGCTCGCAAAATGCCTGGACCGGCGCGGTTATTTGACGGGCAGCGCGGCGAAGCGCCTGCTGCTGCGCGTCTGCCGGCCGCTGCCGATGGGGCCGCTTCTGGCGCTGGCGCAGCTGCGCGCGGGCGCGGAAACGCGGCTGGTGCACACGTTTTTCGGCGCGTCGCGCCGGTATGGGAAAAGCGTCTATCCGCGGGCGTGGTTTGCGGAGACGATCCCCATGCGCTTTGAGGACGGCGTGTTTCCCGTCCCGGCGCGGTTTGACGCGCTGCTCACGACGCTGTATGGCGACTATCGCACGCCGGCGCCGCCGGCGCAGCGCGAGCTCAAGCGCCACGCGGAGATCGTGGACCTGGAGCGCTCCTATAAAGACTATCTGGAAATACAGAATCATATGGAGATTCGGGCGTATACCCGAAGCATTCGATAACGATGCAGAAACCGTATCCAAACGTGCTGGTCGTCAGCCACAACGTATTCAGCGCCTCGGGCAACATGGGAAAGACCATGGCGGAGCTGCTGCGCGCCTTTCCGCCGGAATGTCTGGCGCAGCTCTATTTTCAGGACGAGGTGCCGACGCTGGACCTGTGCCGCCGGTATTACCGCGTGACCGATCAGGACGTGCTGCGGTCCGTGTGCTCCCGTCGCACGCACGGCGGCAGCTATACGGAGCGCGAAATCGAGCGGGGCAGGGCGACCAGCCGCACGGACACGGGGCTGCTGGCAAGGGCGCATCAGCTCGGCCGCCGGCGGACGCCGCTGATCTATTTTGCCCGCAACGCGCTCTGGCGCGTGGGAAGGTGGGACAGTCCGGCGCTGCGGGAATGGATTCGGGCGTTTTCGCCGGACGTGATTCTCTTTGCCGCCGGGGACTATGCGTTTGCCTATCGGGTCGTCTGCACGATCGCGGCGCGGGAGCGGGTCCCTGTCGTCACCTGGTGCTGCGACGATTTTTATCTGCGCGCGTCCGCGGGCACGCCGCTCGGCGCGTGGGACCACAAAAATCTGATGCGGTGGGTGCAAAAGACAATGACGCACACCGCGCGGGTGGTCACGATCTCCGACGAGATGGCGCACGACTATGCCGCGCTCCTGCGTAAGCCGACGGTCACGCTGCGCATCCCGGCGGATGAAAACCCGTACCGGCTGTCGCCGGACGCGCGCCGCGGCATTCTGTACGCGGGCGGGCTCGGCGTCAACCGCGCCGCGCCGCTCATGGAGCTGGGGCGGGCGCTGAAGGCGGCGCGGATCCCCGGGCTGGAGTGGATCGACGTCTACTCCGGGGAGCGAAACGAGAAGACGCTCGCGCGGCTCACGCCGGAAAACGGGATTCGATTTCACGGCGCGGTCCCGGCGGCGCAGATTCCAAAGCTGCTGGGCGCGGCGCGGTACGTCGTCCACGTTGAGGCGCGCGACAGAAAATCCATGGCTCGGACGTCGTACTCGCTCTCGACGAAGATCGGGGAAAGTCTGCGCAGCGGCGCGTGCATTGTGGCGTACGGGCCGGCGCGCCTCTCCTCCATGGCATACCTGCGCGCCGCCGGGGCGGCCTGCTTCCATGAGGACGCCGGGGCGCTGGCGGAACGGCTGCGCCGGCTGGAGCGGGAGCCGGAGGCATACCTGCGCTGCGTGGAGAACGCGGCGCGGCTCGCGCGGGAGAAGCACGACCGGACGGCCAGTGACGAAACGATCCTGCGCGTGCTGCAAAGCGCGGCGGAGACGGAGTGAACGCAATGAAAGTCCTGCAGGTCAACTGTGTCTACGGCGCCGGCAGCACCGGCGCGCTTGTGCAGACGCTGCATCGCGCGCTGCTGCGGCAGGGCGCGGCGTCTGTCGTCTGCTATGGGCGCGGCGCGCGCGTGCGCGAGTCCGGCGTCCGCAAGCTCTGCCCGGAATGGTATGCGAAGGCGAACCATCTGCGCGCCAACGTCACGGGCCTGAAATACGGCGGGTGCCGATGCTCGACGCGGCGGCTCATGGAGATCATACGCCATGAGCGGCCGGATCTGGTGCATCTGCACTGCGTCAACGGCTATTTTTTGAATCTGTACCGCCTGATCGAATGGCTGAAGGAGAATCAAGTCCCCACGGTGCTGACGCTGCACGCGGAGTTTTTCTATACGGCGAACTGCAGCAGCGCCCGCGACTGCGAGCAGTGGCGCACGGGCTGCGTGCGCTGCCCGGCGCGCGTCCGGGCCCCGGGGCGCACGCGCCGCTCCTATCAGGCCATGCTGCGCGCGTTTCAGGGATTTGGCGACGGGTTGACGGTCGTATCGGTCTCGCCCTGGCTGGGCGAGCGCGCCGCGGCGTCGCCGATTCTGCGGGAGTTTCGCCACGCGGTCATTGGAAACGGCGTCGATCCGGACGTGTTCCGGCCGCGGGACGCGCGGGCGCGCAGAGCCGCGCTTGGATTTGGGAGCGAGCGCGTGGTGCTCCACGTGACGTCGGAGTTTTGCGACACGCCGGGCCACTGCAAGGGCGGAGACGCGCTGCTGCGGCTGGCGGATCGGCTGCGGGGGCAGCCGGTCCGCGTTGTGGTTGCCGGGCGCTGCCGCCTGTCCGGCCCGGTTCCGGACAATGTCGTTTTGCTGGGAGAGGTGACCGACCGCCGGCTGCTGGCACAATATTATTCCATGGCGGACCTCACGGTTTTGACCAGCAGGCAGGAGGCGTTTTCCATGCCCGTGGCGGAAAGTCTCTGCTGCGGCACGCCGGTAGTCGGCTTTCGCGCCGGGGCGCCGGAGCAGATCGCGCTGCCGCGCTACAGCGAATTTGTCCCGCAGGGCGACCTGACCGCGCTGGCGGACTGCGTGCGCCGCTGGCTGGAGACGGAGACCGACCGCGCGGCGGTGGCGGCGCAGGCGCGCGAGCGCTACGCGGCGGAGACGATGACGCGGCGCTATCTGGCGTGCTACAGGAGCCTGCTATGCGAGTGACACGGACGGACGCGCTCCTGCTCAGGGGACTGTATCTGCTTGCCGCCGGGATCGTCTGCTTTCAGGTGCTCGGGATGGAGGCGCTGGTCAGCGCCCTGTTTACAGGCACGTTTTTTCTCACGGGATTCCTATGGCTGTCGGCCGCGCGCCGGGCCGTGGACGAAAACGACCTGCTCGCGTATGGGATCATCGTTCTGGCGTTCGCGAACGTCTGCCTGAACGCCTGGCTCACGGGCGCGGAGATCACGGGCGGATATTTCAAAAAGCTTGTGATGTTCGCGGTCACGGTGCTGTATCTGACCACGGCGGGCAAGCTGCGCGCGGACGCCGCGCTGCGAGCATTTCTCGCGCGGCTGAACGACGCGGTCGCGGTGTTTCTGACCGGCGCGTTGATCCTCGCGCGCCGCGAGATGTATATGCTGAACGGACAGCTTTCGGGCTATCTGACGTTTCGGTTTTCCAATCCCAATTTCACCGGGATGCTTCTGGTGTGCGTTGCGATGCTGGAGGCGGCGCGGCTTTTTGCGCCCGGCCGCCGGGCGGAGAAGGGGCTGCGGCTGCTTCTGTGCGCCTGCCTGGCGTTTTTTGTGTATGAGACGCGCTCGCGCAGCGCGCTGCTGGTGCTGTGCGGCTTTGCGCTCGCGTGCCTGTGGCTTCGGCTGACGCGGCGGAGCCGGTTTCGGATACGCGGCTGGGCGGCGGCCGCCGCGGCGGGGTTCCCACTGGTATTCGCGCTGCTGTATCTGCCGCTGATCCGCGGCGCGTGGGTCAGACGGGTGCTGTCGTTCCTCGCCGGGGAGGGCAAGCGCCTGACCTCGCGCGCCGCGATTTGGAGCTTTGCGCTTCGCCGGTATCTGTCGTCGCCGATCCTCGGCGCGTACAGCCAGATCCGTAGCGGGACCGGGCATGTCCAGATGCACAACACGCATGTGGATCTTCTGGCGTCCTACGGGCCGGCGGTGCTCGTCGGCGTCTGCGTGCTGCTGTACCGGCTGCTGCGGCAGGCGGACGCAGCGCGAAAATCGGATTTTGTTTTCCTGCTGGGCTTTCTCTGCTGCCTCGCGCTGGGCGCGGGGGAGGCCGCGCTCTTTTCCGGCGGGCTGGGGATCTATCTTTTTGCGGGCGGCTTCCTGCTCTTGGCGGACGCGCCGCCGGAGGAGGCGGAAGTATGCGCCTGAGACGGAGCCGCGCGGCGGCAAACGCGGCGTGGCTGATGGCGGGCAAGCTCGCCCACATGGTCCTGACGTTCCTGATCGGGCTGGTGACGGCGCGGTATCTGGGCGCGGCGCACTACGGTCTGCTCCAGTACGCCGCGGCGTATGGGGCCTTCTTCGCGGCGCTCTGCACGCTGGGGCTCCACGCGGTGCTGGTAAAACGGTTTGTGGACCGGCCGGACGAGGCGGGCGTGACGATCGGCACGGCGCTCGTTCTGCGCGCGGCGTCCAGCTTTTTGTCCGCCGGAGTGATCGTGGCCGTGACGGCGATCCTGGACCGGGACGAGCCGCTCACGCGCGCCGTCGCCGCGCTGTATTGCGTCGGCCTGATCGTTCAGGCGGCGGACACGATGAAGGACTGGTTTCAGGCGAGGCTGCAGTCGAAATATTACACGCTGGCGGCGCTCGCCTCCTGCGCGCTGGCGGCGGGCTATCAGGCGCTGCTGGTGTTGACGGGGAAGGACGTGCGGTGGTTTGCGCTCGCGCTCGCCGTGGACTACGCGGTTTTGGGCGTCATTATGCTGCTTGTCTACCGGCGGCAGGGCGGGCGGCGTCTTTCGTTTTCCGGGGAAATGGCGCGCGGGCTGCTGCGCGAGAGCGCCGGCTTTATCGTGTCCGGCCTGATGGTCTCGATCTATGCCGCCACCGACCGCCTGATGCTCAAGCAGATGGCGGGCGAGACCGCCGTCGCGTATTACGCGCTCGCGGCCGCGTTCAGCACGTCCGGCGCGTTTGCCATCAGCGCGATCATCGACTCTATGACGCCGGACATCCTGCGGCAGCATCAGACGGACCGCGCGCTGTATGAGCGGTCGAACCGCAGGCTGTACGCCATTGTGTTTTATGCCTCGCTCGGCCTGTCGGCGGCGATTGCGCTCGCCGCGCCGTGGCTCATCCGCACGCTGTACGGAGACGCCTACCGTCCCGCGGCCGGCGTACTGCGGATCGTGGTGTGGTACACGGCGTTTTCCTATCTCGGCGGGGCGCGCAATGCGTGGCTGGTGTGCGAGGGGAAGCAGCGCTATCTGCAGCTGCTCTCCGCCGCGGCGGCGGCGCTCAACGTCGGGCTGAACGGACTGCTGATCCCGGTCCGGGGCGCGTCCGGCGCGGCGCTGGCCTCGCTCGCCACGCAGATTTTCACGACGATGGTGCTCCCGTTTCTGATCCCGGCGCTGCGCCCGAACGGAAAGCTGATGCTGGACGCGATCCTGCTCAGGGGCGTCCTTCCCAATCGCCGGGAGGGCGCTTGAACGAATGACAGACCCGGAGGGACGCGACGGAAGCCTGGAGGAGGTATCTTTGATGGAAATGCAAAACACGGCGCGTGTGCTCACGCTGCGCGACCTGTGGCGCGTGTTTGCCCGGCGCTGGGCGGTGATCGTGCTCGCGGCGGTCCTCGGCGCGGCGCTGCTGTTTGCCGGGACGCGCTATCTCGTGCCGCCGAAGTATGAATCTACGGCCACGCTGTATGTCCTGCGGCAGGGGCGCGAGCGCGACGAGGTGTATACGCAGGCGGATTTCACGCTGGCGCTGAACGTCGTCAACGACTGCGCCTATATGCTTCAAAGCCGCGAGGTGCTGGACGACGTGATTACGCAGCTCGCGCCGGACATGCAAACGCAGGAGCTGGAGCGGGGTCTCACCGTTGAAAATCCGGAGGGAACGCGCGTGCTGGAGGTGTCGGTCATAACCGGGGACGCGCGGCTGTCGAAGGAGCTTGCGGACGCGGTGTGCCGCATCGGCGCGGAAAAGATCGCGCAGTCGATGGGCGTTCGGCAGGTGAGCGTGTACGCATACGGCACGCTTGCGGATACGCCGTGCAGCGCGGCCGGGCCGGCGGAGTGCGCGCTGGCAGCGCTGCTGGCCGCCGTGCTGGCGTACACGGTATGCCTGGTCGCATACCTGGCAAAGCCGCGAAAACAATAATGCCTGCCCGGAGCCGCACAGGCGGCTCCGGGCGCTTTTTGCCTTGTAGTTTTTTCCCGGGGGTGATATACCCCGAGTTTGCCACATGAAAATGCAGAAACGGAGCCGTAGATGGTTCCGTTTCTCTTATAAATACGTGATTTGTTACGTATTTACATGCCTTTTGAAT
>CACWHX010000072.1 GCA_902760845.1 Oscillospiraceae bacterium | reverse complement strand
TTTTTGCCCCACGGCGAAGCCGCGCGGCAAAAATGATTTAACTCTATTCGCGCCTCCGGGCGCGAACTCTGCGAGCCCCTTTTTGACAAGCTGAAAAAGCCGGAGGCAGTATGCCTCCGGCTTTTTTGCGTCTATCGGAAAACTTTGTTTGCCGATAGACTTTATTTTCCTTCGATGCTGTCTGCGAGCGCGGACAGCCAGGGCGCTTCCAGATCCTCGATCTTCCCGGCGTCCACGGCCTGGGCGATGGCGGGGTCGATCGGGAGCTTCGCCACGATCGGAATATCATTCTCCGCGGCGATTGTCTCAATGTGGCTCTCGCCGAAGACGGCGTGCTCTCTGCCGCAGTCCGGGCATTTGAAGTAGGACATGTTCTCCACCAGGCCGAGCACCGGCACGTTCAGCATCGCCGCCATGTTCACGGCCTTCGCCACGATCATGGACACGAGCTCCTGCGGCGACGTGACGACGACGACGCCCGCCACAGGCAGCGACTGAAACACCGTGAGCGGCACGTCGCCCGTTCCGGGAGGCATGTCCACAAACATATACTCCACGTCCTCCCAGAGCACGTCCGTCCAGAACTGGGTCACCGCGCCCGCGATGACGGGGCCGCGCCAGACGACGGGGTCCGTCTCGTTCGGGAGCAGGAGATTGATGGACATCATCTCCACGCCCGTGCGCGAGCGGTTGGCGTAGAGGAAATCCTCGCCGCCGATGGCGTTGCCGTGAATGCCGAACGCCTGCGGAATGGAGGGGCCGGTGATATCCGCGTCGAGCACGGCGGCCTGGTGGCCGCGGCGCTGCATCTCGCAGGCGAGCAGGCTGGTGACAAGGCTCTTGCCCACGCCGCCCTTGCCGGAAACGACCGCAATGACCTTGTCCACGCGGGACCCGGTGCGCAGCGGCTGCTGGAACGACTCCGGCGTCGTGCGGGACGCGCAGTCCGAGCCGCAGGTGGAGCAGTCGTGCGTGCAGTCAGCGGGCGCCTCGCCCTGTTCGTTTCGATCGTAAATTTCATCTTCGTTGTGGTTCTTGTGCATGAAAACGCCTCCGTTGTAGGTTTGTTTTCTTTATTATAACCCGAATGAGCGGGAAGTCAACCGACAGAGCCGGTCCGCTCTGTCGAAAAACAGGCATGCCGCCTGGAATCGCGGCATGCCTGTTGGTTTGCACAGACCGTTTACGTCTCCGTCTCGTATGCGAACATCAGATATTTTGCGGCGGTGGGGCCGGTGAAGACGCCCTGGAAGTCGCTGCTGCACAGATAGACCGTCGTGTAGGAATACAGCGGGCAGATCGCGCCCGTGCGCATCAGCAGCGTTTCGGCCTCATGCATCCGCCGGTATCGCTCGCCTGTGTCGCTTGTACTCTCGGCCGTATAGAGCAGGGCGTCGTACGCCTCCGCCCAGGTCAGTCCGGTGCGCTCCTCGCCGCCGATCGTGGCGCTGTAGCCCGCGTAATCGGCGTGCGCGCCGCGGCCAAAGCCGACCAGATTGCTGCCGGCGCCGGTGCTCCAGAGCGCCAGAAAGCTGTAGGGATCGTCATAATCCGCCGTCCAGCTGTGGCGCACGATGGAGTAGTTCCCCTCCTCGCGCTTTTGCAGGAACGCGGCGAGATCGGGCGCATCGACCGTGAGCGTGATGCCGTACTGCGCATACAGCGAGTGCAGATAGCTCGCGATGTTCATGTGCCCGGCGGAGTCTGACGTGAGAAACGACAGCGTCGGGAAACCCTCGCAGATGCCGCTGTCCGAAACCGTAAACGCCCCGGAGGAGCCGGCAACCGACCGCAGCAGCTGCAGGGCCCTTCGGCAGTTGCTCTCATAATCCTCCGGCGCTGTGCTGTAATACCCGCCGCCGCTGCCGTCCGGCCCGTTGTGCGAGGCGAAATCTCTGCCGTCGGCGTCCGAGATGCCGCCGGGGATATACGCCGAGGCCGGGAGCTGGCCGGACTTTGCAATGTCGTCGCAGATGTAATTGCGGTCGATCAGCAGACCGAGCGCGGTTCGAAGCTGCACGCGCTCGGCCTCCGTGAAGCCCGCGAGCGCCGGATCGTTCAGATTGAAGCACAGGCTGTATGTACCGAGGCGGTCGGACACGCAGTATGCATCCGCATACTGCTCGCGCAGCGCGGCGAGCTGCTCTGTCGGGAGCGTGCCCAAAAGCGCATAGCGCCCGGCGAGGAAGACCTGGACCGCCGCCGCGGGATCGTCGCTGAAATCCAGACGCAGCGTATCCGTGACGACATTGTCCGCATCCCAGTAGTACGGATTTTTCGTGAGCGTCATGCCCGCGTCGGAAAGGTCGGCGATCCGATATGCGCCGCTGCAGACGAACGTCTCCGCCGCGCTGTCCCACGCCTCGCCGGACTCCACCGCCGCCTGCCGCACCGGCAGGAACACCGGGTTCGCAAGCAGCCGCAAAAAGTACGGCACGTCCTCCGCCAGCACGACCGTGAGCGTTTTGCCGTCCTCCGACGCGGCGATGTTCAGCGCCCCCGCATCGAACCCATCGATGCAGGAGAGGAGATAGCGCTCATCCGCGTCCTCCATGGCGAGCACGCGATTCCACGCATAGACAAAATCCGCCGCCGTAAGCGGGCTGCCGTCCGACCACTGAAGGCCGTCGCGCAGCTCGAAGACATAAACCGTCTGCCCCGCTTCGTTTTTCTGCGGCACCGGCAGCGTGCGGCAGAGATCCGCCGCGAGCTGCACCATGCCGGCGCCGTTGCGCCGGTAGCCCACGAGGCCGGAAAATGTGTTGACCAGATAGGTTGCGTCGTCCGAGGACGCATACCGCGCCGGATCCAGCGACGCCGGGCGCGCTCCGAGACAGAGCGTCGTCGGCCGCGCCGCCTCCGGCGGGGCGGAGTCCGCGGGCGCAGGCGTACCGCAGGCGCAAAGGGAAAACGACAGCGCCGCCGCCAGCAGCAGCGCGGTCAGATTTTTGAGCTTCATAACGCTTCTCCTTCGAGATTGAGGTGGGGCGAACACCGCGCGCCCCCGCAGGGATACGGAATGCGGCGCGCAGCGCACGCCGATCACGGTTTCCTATCCTACCACATTCCGCGGGAAAAATCAACCGCGGCGGGATTCATCCCCCACTCAAGCGCAAAAAACGGAGCATTTCATGGCTGAAATGCTCCGTAACATTGCCGAATTCGACAAATAATCACCACTTCCGTCAGAACGCCCAACCGCCGTCGCGGAAGATGGGAATGCGCTTCCCGTCGCGGCAGTGCGCCGTAATGGAGAGGTCCGGCGTGCCGATCATGAAGTCCTCGTGGATCATGGAGTCGTTCACGCCGAGGGACCGGATCTCCTCCAGCGAACGATCCTGATAGCCGCGAATGGTGTCGATAAAGCCCATGCCCAGCGCGAGATGGCAGCAGGCGTTTTCGTCAAACAGGGTGTTATAAAACAGCAGGCCGCTCTGGTTGATCGGGCTGCTCCACGGCACGAGCGCGCACTCGCCCAGATAGCACGAGCCCTCGTCCATGTCGATGAGCTTTTGCAGCAGCGCCTCGTTCGTGCGGGCGTGCGCCTCGACGGCCTTGCCGGCTTCGAAGCGGATGTGGAAGTCCTCGATGAGCTGTCCCTGATAGGACAGCGGCTTGGAGGAATAGACGATGCCCTCCGCCTCCCCGCGCTTCGGGGAGATGAAGCACTCCTCCGTCGGGAGATTGGGATTGAAGAACACGCCGCCGATGGTCTCCTCCCCGCCGCCGCAAAACTGCGCCTCCGGGATCATGCCGACGCGGAGATTCGTGCCGTTGGAGGCGTGATATTCCAGCGATTCGATGCCGAGGGAGTTGAGATATGCGCAGCGCGCCTTGAGGTCGGCGTTGTGCGCCTGCCACGCGGCAACGCCGCCGCCCGGCTCCGTCATGCGGCAGGTCTCCAGAATGGCCTCCCAGAGCTTTTCCACCGCGCGCGACTTCGTCTCGTTCGGAAACACCTTCTTTGCCCACGCCGCGCCGGGCACGGCCGCGATGCACCACTGGTAGCGCCCCTCCATCTTGTCGCGATAGGGCTTGATGATCTTGTAGCGCCCCTGCTGGCCCTTGGCCATCTTCGCCTGATTGACGCCGCGCAGGCCGTCGGGGTCCTCCGAGAGGATGTAGACGCGCGCGGGCAGCGTCTCCGTCTGGTGCTGGAGCTTCGCCTCCTCCCACGGCTCCACCGTGCCGAGCGTTTTGACGCTCTGATGGCGCACGTGCAGCTTATCCAGCGCCTGATGGTGCCACTCCACGACGACCTTTCCGGCCCCGGCCTTGTAGCACGCATCCACCAGCATGGTGATGAACTCCGGCTGATCCAGCTCCGCCGTGATGATGACCTTTTGCCCCTTCTGAACGCGGACGCCGACGGTCGCGATCAGGTTTGCGTACTCGCGCAGGATGGTTTTTTTCATACGGTTCCTTCCCTTCTCTGGTATTCCGGTAAATATACCATAAATGTTGTGCCCGTGCGGGGGATGCTGTCCACCGAGACGGTGCCGCCGTGCAGCTCTACGATCTGGCGCACCATGGACAGGCCCAGGCCCATGCCGTCGTTATGCGTGCGGTGCGACTCCTCCGCCTGATAAAAGCGCTGCCATATCTTTTCCAGATTTTCTGGAGAAATACCGACGCCGTTGTCCTCCACCGTGAGCATGGCGCCGCCGGGCGCGCGCTGCAGCGTCACGCGGACATAGCCGTTCTCCACGCCGAACTTATAGGCGTTGTCGATCAGATTCTGCAGCATGCGGGAGATGAGAAACACGTCAATATCCGCATAGATGTTCGGCTCGATGCTGCGTTCCATGCGGATGCCGCGCTGCGCCACAAGCGCCTGCTCGTCGCACACGACGGACACCAGACCGGAGAGGTCGGCGTACTCCAGGCTTGTTTTCTGCGTGCCCTGGTCCAGCCGCGTGATCTCCAGCAGGCTCTTGACCAGCCCGGACATTTTCTCCGCCTGCCGCTCGATCACGTCCAGCGCGGCGCGGTAATCCTCCTCGGTTTTGGCGTTTTTTCGGGCGTAGTCGCACTCGGCAAGGATGACCGTCGTCGGCGTTCGCAGCTCGTGCGAGGCGTTGGAGGTAAACTGCTGCTCGGCCTCAAACGACCGCTCCAGCCGGTCAAACATGTTGTCAAACGACGCCGCGAGGCGGTATACCTCGTCGTGCCCTTTGCCGAGCCCAATGCGCGCCTTGAGATCCTGCCCGTCGGAGATGGCGTTCGCCGCCTCCGTGACGCGCGTGATCGGCTTGAGCGCCTGGCGCGCAATGAGATAGCCGCCCAGAACGGAGAGCACCAGCAGCACCGGCAGCACCGACCACGCCACCGGCACGATGGCCGACATGACGCCGCCAGTCACCTCGGCAGAAATGATGCCGCGCAGCCACACGCTGCCGATGACCATGTCCAGGTGCACATCGTAGACGTAAAACGACGCGCCGCCGCACGGCACCAGACGAATCGCGTGCGACTCCAGCGGCTCGTCCGCGGTGAACTCGGCCGGCGGAGAGCCGCGCATGATCTCGCCGTCGGCGTCGTACAGGACGGTGTAAACGCCGCGGCTGTAATATTTGATGTCATCAAACTGGAACTGCTGCCGGTCAAACTCGACGCGATTGACGTTTGCGTTCACAACGCTCACGAGTCGCGCCTCCGGATTGTTTGTGACGACCGTGCCGTTGATAATCATAATGAACGTGAGCACCAGCGCCTCGATGATGAGCATCATGGACGCGAACCAGAGCGTGATGCGCGTTTTGATAGACATTCGGTTCATCACTCTTCCCGCAGCACCCAGCCCACGCCCCAAACGGTGTGGATGAGCTTTTTGTCAAAATCCCCGTCGATCTTGCGGCGCAGATAGCTGATATACACGTCCACCACGTTGGAGCCGCCGGAATAATCATAGTTCCAGAGATTGTTCTCGATGCTCGCGCGCGAGAGGACAATCTCCTTGTTGCGGATCATATACTCCAGCAGCGCAAACTCCTTCGTAGACAGGTTGATCGACTTGCCGCCGCGCTCCACGGTGTGCGCCGCGGTGTTCACCTTGAGATCGGCAATGGTGAATTCGTTCGTGGTGCTGCCGCCGCGCTTGCGCGTCGCGACGCGGATGCGCGCCAGCAGCTCGTCAAAGGAAAAGGGCTTTACCAGATAATCGTCTGCGCCGGCGTCCAGTCCGCGCACGCGGTCGGGCACGCTGTCCTTCGCCGTGAGCAGAATCACGGGCGTCTCGTCGCCGCGGCTGCGCATCAGGGCGAGCAGCTCCAGCCCGTCCATGCGCGGCATCATCACGTCGAGCACGACCACGTCGTATCGCGCGCCGGACAAAAAATCCTGCGCCTCCACGCCGTCGAAGCAGCCGTCCACGCTGTAGCCCTCCGCGGTGAGAGTCTTCACCAGAATGTGGTTGAGGTCCCGCTCGTCCTCAACGATCAAAATTCTCATAGGATGTTACCTCGCTGCAGTTTTTGCTGCCTCAGTATAGCATATTTCCCCCTGCCGCGCAACGCAAATAAGCCCGCCGAAAAACTTCGTTTGCCGGCAGGCAAAGGGAGCAAGCCTTTCGGCTTGCTCCCTGCGATGGAACGATGACTCAGAACTTGATATCTACCGGCTTGCGGTCGAACATGGTGTTGACCTGCTTATAGGCCCAGCCCATGAGCTTCTGATCCAGATTCCAGAAATACACGACGAACAGTACTGCTGTCGTAATGCCCAGCGTCTTGACGACGGCTTTGACAACATTCTTCATGTCCTTTTGCTCCTTTCAGAAAATGGAGTCCGCTTTACTTCTTCGCCATACCCTTCTGGCGGGCATACTCGGCGGCGCCCAGCGCGCCCATCAGCTGCGGATCGGTCTTCAGCTCCACGACCTTGAACT
>CACWHX010000071.1 GCA_902760845.1 Oscillospiraceae bacterium | reverse complement strand
TCTTCACCTACAGCTTAACGCAAAAAGAAGCACCAGCCAAGTCCTTTTGGGCCTGACTGGTGCTTTTTTATTGCGCGTTATTTTGCAACGCGCCCTTCAACTGAGACCCGCACAGCGGGTCTCAGTTGGTGTACGCACGCTCCGTCGCCCTCGGCTTTGCCTCGGTTGGCCGGCGTGCGGGCTCGCCTTGATCGCCTTAGGGTGTTTTTGCCGTGGCGGAGCCACGGCAAAAACGGATTTGATGGGGTTTTTCGGGGCGGCCTTGAAAAGATGCTTATCCCTGGCCGGCGGCTCTGGCGGCGGCCTCGGCCGCGTCCGCCGCGGCCTTCGCGGCGGCTCTGGCGGTCTCCACGTCGCCGGCTTCGGCGGCGCGTGCCGCCTCCGCAGCGGCGGCCCTGGCGATGTCTGCGGCCTCGGCCACGGTCATATCCGCGCCGAACGGCTCCGCGATCGGGGCCTCGACCGGTTCCGCAACCGACGCGGCGGCGCGGTATGCGTCGGCCTCGACGGCGGCGCGGGAGACCCGATACTTCCTGCGCACGCCGGAGACGACGAGTGCGAACAAAATCGCGGCGACCAGAATCCAAACCAGCGCGCCGGTCTGCTGGCGGCCCGTCCACAGTTCGTTTCCGTTTTCCAGATGGTTGGCGAACGCATAGCCCGCGAAATCACCCCGCACCCTGGCGAACACAACGCCGGCCGCGGCGAGCGCCGCGCTTGCCCAGCCGAGGATCGCGGCGACGCGGAGCTTGCCGCCGGTGGGTCTGCGGCTGCACAGCAGGCCGAACAGCCCCGTCACGACGCCCACGGCGGCGATCACCAGCAGGCAGAGATAGAGCGTGAGCCGGCCGCGCACTTCGTTTTCAACGGCCTCGGCCCGATATTCGCTGATATAATCCCGCGCGGCGCGCGTGATCTCCGTGCACACGGTGAGATCCAGATACTGCTTGTCGTTCAGGACCAGGACCTCACCGTCCTCGCCCTTTTTCCAAATGTCCTTGCCGGGGTCAAAGTCCGCGCCCAGACGCTCCCTGACAATGTCCAGCACGCTGGGGCAGATGACTTCGCCCTTGTCCGAATTCCAGCGGTTGCGATATTCCGGCAGGCGCAGAAGCTGCACGATTTCCGCGGCGACCTGGCCGGCGTCGCTCTCAAACGCGGTGAGCTGCCGCCGGTCCGCGTCGAGCCGCTCGGCGTCCTCGACGAGCTGCTGCTGCTCGTCGTCGATCTCGGCCTTTGCAGTCGCGAGCTGCTGCTTTCCGGAGGCGTATGCGGCCCGGCCCGCGTCCAGCGCCCGCTTGCCCTGCGCGAGCTGCGCCTCGCCCGCGGCGTAGGCGGCATGTCCCTCGTCGAGCTGCTGCCGCGCGGCGGCGAGCTGCTGCTCCGCCTCGGCAAGCTGCTGCTCCGCTTCGGCAAGCTGCGCCTCGCCCTCGGCAATCTCCGCCTGGCTGGCCTCGTATTGCTGGAGCAAACCCTCGATGGAGTAGCCCGCCAGCTGCGTCTGATAGATCAGCCGCTGGGCCTCCACGCGCTTCCAGAGCGACGCGGCCAGCGCCTCGTCGCCGTTCGCGACGGCCTCGTCATACGCGGCCTTTTCCGACAAATACTGGTCGTACGCGGGCCGGACGACATTGTAGACCGGCTCCACCTTGGCAAGCATCTCCTTGCCCGATTCGAGCTTTTGCGCGCCCTCGTCGTATGCGGCCCTGCCGGCCTCCAGCTCCGCCTGACCGGCCGCGTAGGCGGCCTCGCCCTCCTCCAGCTGCTGCTTCGCGGCCGCGAGCTGGGCCGCGCCCGCGGAATAGGACTGCTCGCCGGCGTCGAGCGCCGGCTTGTTGGCGGCGAGCTGCGCCTCTCCCTGAGCGACGGCCTGGCCGCCTGCGGCCACCATTGCCTCGCCGTTCTGATAGTCGATCAGACCGGCCTCATAGGTGCTGACGCCCTCGGTATAAGTATCCTCGTCGTCCTGGAGCCGGGAGATTTCGTCCAGCAGCTCGTCCATGCTGCGGAGCGCTTCCCCAGCGTCCGCCTGAACGTCCTCCCGGGCGTTCTTCGCGTCCCGCATGCCGCCCGCGCCGGCAACCAGGCCGAATACGCAGGCCGCGATCAGACAAATGCTGACGACGGTAAGCAGTGTATGTTTCATTGATGTCCTCCAGTTTGCGCGTCCTTTTTGAACGGGATGCCATACAATTATAATATAGCGTAAAATGAAACGATCTGCAAGGCGGGGCGCCTGCCGCTACAGGATCCCCAGATGCTCCAGCAGGATCTTCGTGCCGAGGAGCATCAGGATCACGCCGCCGGCAATCTCAGCCCGGCTGCGCCAGCGCCCGCCGAAGAGGTTGCCGAGCTTTACCCCGGCGGCCGAAAACAGGAACGTGGTCACGCCAATGGTACATACTGCGGGGACGATGCGCACGGAGAGAAACGCCATCGTCACGCCGATGGCCAGCGCGTCGATGCTGGTCGCGACGGCGAGCGGAAACATTTCCCGCGCGCCCATCGCGGCGGTCTGCGCGTCCTCGTCCCCGGAAAAGGACTCGCGGATCATGTTGCCGCCGATGACCATAAGCAGCACGAACGCGATCCAGTGATCCACGGCGGTAATCATCGCCGCGAACTGCGCGCCGAGAAAGTAGCCGATCAGCGGCATCAGCGCCTGGAAGCCGCCAAACCACGCGCCCGCGGTGCAGCAGGCCTTCCAGTCCGCCCGGTCCAGCGCCAGCCCCTTGCAGATCGACACCGCAAATGCGTCCATCGACAGGCCGACCGCCAGCACCAGCAGTTCCCATAAACGCATAGAGAAAACACCTCGATGATTCCGATGTAATAGGGAGTGCTATTATAACATTCTATTCCGGGATCGGCAACCCTGTGCATCAAACAGGCGCCGGACGTTGTTTGTCCGGCGCCGAATGTCAGCTTGCTTCGATCAGGATGATGTTTTTCATCAGATCAACGCTTTTGAGTTTGCCGGGCACCACGGTGCGGATGCCCATCAGGTTTGTGAGAAAGACGTTTTCTCCGTCCGCCTTTACATCCGCGACGCGGGAGCAGACGAGATTCTGCTCGCCGTCGCGCAGTTCATACGCATCAGAAAGGCACATGGGGGTTTTACACTCCTTTCGCGAGCTTCAGCGCTTCCTCCAGCGCGTCGTTGCCGTGATCAAAATGGTGCAGCGCCTCAGACAGCTTCGCCGCGGCCTCGTCCTTGCCCTCGTGCTCCAGCGCGTGGCACACGTCGTGCAGCTCGTCGGCGTGCTGCCGGTTATGGTCGAGCATATAGCCCAGCAGCGCGAGCGTCTCCTCCGGGGTCATGGCGTTCGCGTCCGCGTGGGGATGATCGTGCGTGTGCGGATGCGTGTGGGCGTGCGCGTGCGCGTGGCAGTGCTCCTGCGCGTGGTCATGGTCATGGTCGTGCGCGTGGCAGTGTTCATGTTCGTGGTCGTGTTCATGTTCATGCATGGCGATGTCCGCTCCTTACATACATTTTTAGTGTGTTAATTTTAGCATATTCTTTTGCAATAATCAACAATTAATTAAAATTGGGAGGGAGAAAAACCGTAGAAAACGTGGATAAGGGGCTTGTAAATTGGAGCGAGATATGTTAATGTATTATCGAGTTAACAGCAGAGTGTTGAATTGTGCTCTGCCTGGGAATTCAGCCGTGTGAACACCGGGGCGAGGGATGCGCCCCACAAAAGAAATCTTTTGAAAGGGAAGAAGAGGTGTAAACATTTGAAGGATTTAAAGCATCTGATCTACTTTGAAAGCCTTCTGGAGGACGCCAACAACGAGCTGGTAAGACAAGCCGCGGCCGATGGGAAAAAGATCATCGGGTACACGTGCTATCACCTCCCGGAAGTGATTCTCAACGTAGACAACTGCGTCTCAGTGAGACTCAGGGCGCCGAACACGGGTTCGGTGGACATCGCGACATATTACATGTCGAACTACACCTGCATGTACGCTAGAGCGCTGGTGGAGCGCGCGATTGAGGGCGGCTACCAGTTCCTCGACGCGCTGGCGGGCGTGGACGCCTGCTCGATGATGAACCGCGCGATGGAGCACATCGAGATTTTGGATACCAACAGCAAGAAGGACTTTTTCGTTACACACTGCGACATCCCGTTCAAGGTGACGGACTACACGCTGGACTCGTATGTACAGCAGATGCGCATCCATGTGCTGGATAATCTCCACGAGCGGTTCGGCACCGACACGTCGGACGAAGCGCTGCGCAAAGCGGTGGAGGAGCACAACGAGGTATGCCGCATCATCAGCGAGATCGGCGCGCTGCGCAAGCGCAAGAGACCCGTGGTCACCGGCTATGAGTTCCACATTCTGAACCTCGTGAGCTACGTATGCCCGAAGCACTATATTCTTCCGTATCTGCGGGAGACGCTGGAGGAGATCAAAAACCGCAAGCCGGACACGAAGAATCCGTTCCGCGTGCGCGTCGCGCTCGTCGGCTCGGAGATCGACGATCCCACGCTGACGAAGCTGATCGAGGACGCGGGCGCGCTGATCGTGGTGGACCGCTTCTGCTTCGGCTCCACGCCGGGGCGCGAGGAGATCAAGCTGAACGACAAGGAAGACGTGCTGCTGCAGATCGTGCGCCACTATGCCGTGACGGCGCAGTGCCCGCGGTACATGCAGGACGAGAAGGTCATCGAGCGTCGCGAGCTGGTGGACCGCCTGGCGAAGGAGTACGGGGCGGACGGCATCATCTACGAGTCGATGAAGTATTGCGATTACTGGGCGTTTGAGCGTGCGCTCGTGAGCCATATCATGAACGAGGAGTACGGCTGGCCGGTCCTCTCGATCGACAGGCTGTACATCACCGGAACCAGCGGCCAGCTGCGGACGCGCTGCCAGGCGTTCGTGGAGTCGCTGGAGATCAAGCGCATCCAGAAAGAAAGGAGTGCAGTCTGATGGCAAAGACTCCGAAATATCCGAATCCGAAGTTCTTCCGCGCGAAGGACAATATGGTTTGGGCGGATCAAAAAGAAAACCTGAAGCTGGTCGGCGGCATCTTCTGGGATATGCTCAAGGAGACTGACTGGAAGGCCTACGGCAAGCATTTTGTGCAGGATATGGTAGACACCAAGGAGCGCTGGGCGGATGAGTACAAGGCGTTCATGGCGCTCGATAACGACAAGAAGCTCGACGTTATCGTCAACGGCGAGTATCACCTCGGCCGCCTGTATAAGGCCGGCGCGATGGCGACGGTGCGGCGCGAGTGGCGCGGCGTGAAGGACACCGCGTATGACTTCTATGAGTGGGGCCGCATGTGGCTGATGCTGCTTGCCACCTTCGGCAAGGACCTCATCCCCGCGCTCAACAGCGCGCTGTATTATCGCTGGATGATCTCCTACTTCTGCTGCCACACCTTTATGGATAAGCTCACCATGGGCCAGCGCGGCCGCGCGCTCCAGATGAGCCACCTGATGATTTTCGACATTTTCCGCTATGTTGCGGAGAACCTCGTGTTCCTCGCCAAGGGCGACAGCCGCAACGGCAACAGCGCGGAGTTCAACAGCAAGTGCGTCCTGTTCGACGAGATGACCATGGGTCAGATCATGGCCGGCTTCCCGGATGCCGTCGGCGTCCCGTTCCAGCTGCTGCCCGTGTTCCTCGTCTCCGAGATCGACCAGCTCACCTGCGTGCCGTACATCGACGCGGTCGAGTCCTTCGGTCTCCCGGCGGACACCTGCCCGGTGCCGTCGAGTGAATGCGGCGCGCTCGTCATCGACGCGCTGCCGCACATGGGTTCGCTCTTCATCTCCAGCTCCATGCCGTGCGACGGCTCGTCCATGGCGTCGAGCTACTTCTCCCGCCGTTTCCCGGAGATTCCCGTGTTCCATCTCTGCTTCCCGACGCAGTATGAGGACGAGGCGACCGTGCAGAGCGGCGCGGAGGACATCAAAGCCTGCATCAAGTTTGTGGAAGACACCGTCGGCATCAAGTGGGATTGGGACAATTATTTCACGGTCATCAAGCGCTTCAACCAGGAGACGAAGTACGAGCTGAACAAGTGGGATATCAACAAGACCCAGTATCCGCAGATCGTCGGCCCCGTGTATGAGCTGTTCCGCAAGTGGAACTACGAGATGGACGGCGGCTCCGACCCGCGCATCATGAAGACGTTCGAGAAGGTCAACCGGATCCTTGAAAAGGCGTATGAAAACCGTGACGAAGCCTGGATCCGCGGCAAGATGCGCCACCGCGCCATCGTGTGGTCCTGCCCGGCGCACTATTACGCCAACTTCTCCAACTGGCTGGCCAACTGCTGGGGCATCATGGTCCTGGTCGAGATGGAGTCTCTGAACTTCACCAAGGAGCTCGAGACGGAAGACAAGGAAGAGGCGCTGCGCGATCTCGCCCGCCTGTACGAGCGCATGGTCATGCGCCGCCACACCAACGGCGGTTATCAGCACGTCGTTGACGAGTGCTGGAGACAGTGCGAGGAGTGGAACGCGGAGATCGTCATCATGTATCAGAACGTCGCGTGCAAGAACATGGCGACCGTTCAGGGCCTGCTGGATGAGCAGGGCCGCGAGCGCGGCCTGCACCTCATCTGGGAGGAGCACGATCTGATGGACCCGCGTACCGTTTCGAGACGCTCCATGCGCGACAAGGTCAACGACTATATGCGCACCGTGTTCCAGGAAGAGCCGGTCGATCCGAGCCTGCTCGACTTCGAGGACGACGTCTGTATGTAACGCTTCGCGTCTCGTTTGACAAACGCTTCGCTGGTTTGCCAAACGATAGAGTTGCGCTCCGTTCCTTTCCCTCGGTCGCAAGTGCGACTTGCGAACAGAGGGAAAGGAGCTGCGCGAGAAGTATTTTTCGCGCCAAACGAAGTTCGGCACGAAAAATGATTTGAAGCATTCGCGTCTGGGGACGCGACTGCTGCCGGGCTTTTTGCCGGAAGAGAAACACATATTATTAGGAGGATCAACACATTATGAAATACTTTGGCGGATGCGACGTAGGCTCCACCTACACGAA
>CACWHX010000070.1:6228-13850 GCA_902760845.1 Oscillospiraceae bacterium | reverse complement strand
CATGTTGTCAAGCAAAAAATTTTTATAAAATTTTTTCCATTCCCATGTTCGATGCGGTGCTATTAAATATAGCACCGCAGCACAGGAATTGTCAATCCCTTTTTTTCATTTTTTCATGGAAATCTCTTTATTTTTTCCCGCGCGGCGCGCTTCCGCTCCGTCAGGAGCAGAAGCGATGGTTGCCGATCACGACCAGCAGCGGTCTGGACCAGATCCACGCGCTTGTCGCCTTGGCGGGGTTGAAGTAGTAAATCGCGCCGCCGGAGGGATCGGCGCCGTTGAGCGCGTCGCGCGCCGCGCGGTATGCGCTCTCGGCCACGGGCTCGTTGAACTGCCCGTCGTTGATGCAGGAAAACGCGCCGTTCTGGTAGATCACGCCGGCCATGGTGTTCGGAAACGACGGGTGCTTGACGCGGTTGAGCACAACCGCGCCGACCGCGACCTGCCCGGTGTACGGCTCGCCGCGCGCCTCGGCGGAGATCAGCCGGGCCAGCAGCTCGACCTGCGCGTCGCCGCCGGTGGACGCGGTGCCCGCGGAGATGCCGAGCGCGGCAAGCGTCTGCGCGCCGACCTTGCCGTCCACGGTCAGGCCGTTTTTCTGCTGGAACAGCCGGACGGCCCGCTCCGTGCCGCTGCCGAAGACGCCGTCCACGGCGCCGTCGTAATAGCCCCACTGCTTGAGCTTTGTCTGAATCTGCGTCACCACGGACCCGGTCGAGCCCTTTTTATAAGAAGCCGCCTCGGCGGACGTGACCAGCGCGATCAGCAGAAGATTGACCGCGATGACCACGGCCACAGCCAGCGCGAGCTTTCGTCTTTGTTTGCTTTCCATGTAGAAGACTCCTTCGCAGAGATTGGTTCTATTCTGCGAAGGAGTCCGTGGAATCATGCAATTAAAATCTGGAAAATCAAAGCTTGCGCGATTTGACATCGGTCAGCAGCCGCTCGGTGAACGCCCGCAGCTCCTCCACGCTCTGCTCGCCGGAGAGGGTGCGCACGGAGACGTTGCCGGCCTCGGCCTCCTTGTCGCCCAGCACGAGCATGTAGGGGATCTTCTGCCCCTGCGCCTCGCGGATCTTGTAGCCGATCTTCTCGTTGCGCAGATCGGTCTCGACGCGCAGCCCGGCGCGGGTGAGATTCGACGCGACGTACCTGGCATAGTCCGCGGCGCGGTCGGTGATGGGCATAACCTTCACCTGCACCGGCGCGAGCCACAGCGGGAACGCGCCCGCGAAATGCTCCGTGATGACGCCGATGAAGCGCTCGATGGAGCCGAGGCAGGTGCGGTGCAGCATGACGGGCCGGTGCTTCTCGCCGTCCGCCCCGACATACTCGAGCTCAAAGCGCTCCGGCAACTGCATATCCAGCTGGATGGTGCCGCACTGCCACGTGCGGCCCAGCGAATCGCGCAGGTGGAAGTCCAGCTTCGGCCCGTAGAACGCGCCGTCGCCCTCGTTGACGGTGTACGCCTGCCCCATTTCGGAAACGGCCTCGGCCAGCGTTTCCTCGGCAAACGCCCACTGCTCGCGCTCGCCCATGTGATCCTCCGGCATGGTGCTCAGCTCGACGCGATACGGCAGGCCGAAGAGCGAATAGACCTCGTCAAACAGGCGCATGGTGCTCTTGATCTCATCCTTCATCTGATCCCATGTCATGAACAGATGCGCGTCGTCCTGCGTGAAGCAGCGGACGCGGAACAGCCCGTGCAGCGCGCCGGACAGCTCGTGCCGGTGCACCACGCCCAGCTCGCCCATGCGCAGCGGCAGGTCGCGGTAGGAGTGCGGCTCGGACTTGTACACCAGCATCCCGCCCGGGCAGTTCATCGGCTTGATGGCATAGTCCTCCTCGTCGATGACGGTGGTGTACATGTTCTCCTTGTAATGGAACCAGTGGCCGGACGTCTCCCACAGGCCGCGGTTGAGAATCATCGGCGTGGAGATTTCCACATAGCCGTAGCGCTTGTGCACCTCGCGCCAGTATTCGACCAGCGTGTTTTTCAGCACCATGCCCTTCGGCAGGAAGAACGGGAAGCCGGGGCCCTCCTCCGTGAGCATGAACAGGCCCAGCTCCCGGCCGAGCTTGCGGTGGTCGCGGCGCTTGGCCTCCTCGATGCGCTCCAGATAGGCGTCCAGCTCCTCCTTTTTCGGGAAGCAGGTGCCGTAGACGCGCTGGAGCATCTTGCGGCTGGAGTCGCCGCGCCAGTACGCGCCGGTGACGCTCGTGAGCTTGATGGCGTTCCCCTTCACGCGGCCGGTGGAGTCCAGATGCGGTCCCGCGCAGAGATCGACGAACTCGCCCTGCCGGTAAAAAGAGATGACCGCGTCCTCCGGCAGGTCGCGGATGAGCTCGATCTTGTACGGCTCCTCGTGCTCGGTCATGAAGCGGATGGCCTCCTCGCGCGGCAGCTCGAAGCGCTCCAGCTTCAGCTTTTCCTTGCAGATCTTCCGCATCTCGGCCTCCAGCCGCTCCAGCACCTCCGGCGTGAAGGGCTCCGGCGCGTCGAAATCGTAATAAAACCCGTCTTCAATCGCGGGGCCGATGGCCAGCTTGACCTCCGGATACAGCCGCTTCATCGCCTGGGCGAGGATGTGGCTCGTCGTGTGGCGATAAGTGTCCCGATATTCCCTGTTTGCAAACGTATACTGCTCGTCCATGATGCTTCCTCCTGAAAACAAAAGCACCCCCGCGCCTCTCGGCACAGGGGTGCAGAATTTACACGGTTCCACCCTGCGTTTCACTCAGGTGGCGCGATAACGCGCGCCGCGCGGAGCGCCCTACTCAAGCTTCAGACGCCCGGCTCCGGAGTGGTGTGCTGCGCGCCTGCGTCCGGACGGCTTCCAGCCCATGGCCGCCCTCTCTGTGCTCGGCAGAATTGCGCGCGGCAGTCTCCTTCACTGCCTATGAGCGGATGATAACACCAACGCGGCCGTCTGTCAAGCCCCCCGCTCACCGGCGGAACATGACGCGCTCGCTGCTGAACATGCGCGTAAGCGCGTACGCGGCCAGCGCCGCGAGCACGAGATTCACCGCCACGGTAACGCCGAACGCCGCCGGCAGCGACGCAAACGAAAAGATGCCGACCATCATCTGCACGCTGTTGTAGAGCGGGATGCAGTAATACGCCAGCTGCGTCTTGGCGCCGCTGCCGAACATCGACGTGACGGCGATAATCATCACCACGACCATCAGCGCGGAAACGGTCGTCTGCGCCTCCTTGATCGTCTTGGCGTAGGCGGAGATCACCGAGATCAGCGCGACCAGCAGCAGCGCCGTGGAGAAAATGACCGCAGCAAGCGCCGCGTAATCCCCCGCCGTATAGTATGCCGCGCTCATCGACTCGTCCACGCCGCCCATCAGCTTCGGCAGCGACAGGAGCGTGCCGGCCGTGCTGGACGCGGCGGAGAGCAGCGCGACGATCGACACGGCCAGAATCTTTCCGATCGCCAGCTCGCCGCGCCGCGTCGGCGTGACGAGGATGGTGGCAAGCGTGCCGCGCTCCTTCTCGCCCGCGATGGCCTCCGGCGCGACGGACATGCAGCCGGAAAACAGAAAGATCATCAGCAGCATCGGCAGCATGGAGGAGAACACAAAGCCCGTGGCGTCCCGATCCGAGGCGAGATTATAGTCCGTGCCCGGCGCGTTCACGTCAAACACGTTTGCGAGCGACGCCTCATAGCCGTCCAGCAGCTCCGTGAGCGCGGCGTAGGCCGAGAGGGACTCCGAGTCGGAGGCGTTATAATAGATCTCCACCTGCGGCGTGCTGTCGGCCATCCCCATAAGCGCCACGGCCGCGTCAAAGTTCGCCGGGAAGACGATCAGCGCGTCCAGATCGTGCGCGCGGACCGCCTCCTTCCCCGCCTCCACCTCTTCCCGGTTGATGCGCTCGACCGTGAACGCCTCGTCCGGCAGCAGAACCTCAATGGTGGCGGGCAGCGCCACCGCCGCGATGTGAAACGGCGCGTCCTCGTCCGTGCCGTAGTTTTTCGCGAGCGCATTTCCCATGAAGGAATACATAATATAAATGAGCAGTCCCGGCAGCAGGATGGTGGATATCACGATGCGCCGGTCGCCGAAAAAGCGGGACAGCTCCTTTTTCATAATGGTCCAGATGTTGCGGTTCGTATTCATGCCGTCCCCCCTACCGCCTCGGCGTACAGATCGAAAAACCGGTCCTCCAGCGATTTGCCGGCGCAGACCTCCGCGAGCGGGCCGCAGGCGGTCATGCGCCCGTCCACGATGACACCGACGCGGTCGCAGACCTTCTCCACCAGACTGAAAATGTGCGTGGAGACGATGATCGTTTTCCCCTGGGCGCGCAGCTCCTGCAAATAGTCCGTCACCGTGCGCGCCGTGAGCACGTCCAGCCCGTTTGTCGGCTCGTCAAAAATGACGATGTCCGGGTCGTGCACAAGCGAAATGGCGAGCGACGCCTTCTGCTTCATGCCGGTCGAGAGGTTCGACACCTTCGTCTCGGCAAACTCATGAATGCCGAAGCGCGCAAAAATCGCCTCCCGGCGCGCGGCGCACACCGCCGGCTCCACATGGTGCAGCGCCGCGAAGAAGTCATAGAGATAGCGCGGCGTGAAAAACTCCTCCAGCTTCAGCTCGCTCGTGAGAAAGCCGATCTTCGCGCGCACGGCCTCCGGCTGCGTCACGATGCTCGCCCCGTCGATCCGGGCGTCGCCGGCGTCGGGCCGGATGAGCGTCGCGAGCATGCGCAGCGTCGTCGTTTTGCCGGCGCCGTTCGGCCCGAGCAGACCAAAGATCTCCCCCCGGTCCACCTCGAAGCTCAGATCGTTCACGGCGATTTTCTCCCTGCTCCTGGTCCCCTCCAGTCTCTGCTGTCGCGCCGAGAGGTGAAAGCGCTTCGTCAATCCGGTCACGGTCAACACCGCGTTCATATGCTCCACCGCCTTTCATTCGCGCGGGACTTCCGCGTTCGCTTTCGCCGCTTTGCGGCGCCCGCTGTCTTTGTGCATTATAGCATTTCGACCCGCATCCGCGCAAGCGCGGCCTTTTTCGACACGACGTCCCGAAAACAGAGGATCTATGGAAAATCTTAAACGTTTTTTAAGATCACGCGCCGACATTTTGTGTTATTCTGATACAGGTTCCGAAAAAATAACCTTCCAAAAACAATCACCACACATGGAGAGCACATCTTGAACGAAACAGGAAACAACAAAAAACAAAAGCGCGGCATGCTCCTGACCATTGCCGTCAATCTGCTGATCGTCGGCTACATTGCCGTCCGCGAATTTCGCGCGGACGCCGGCGGCGCGCAGAAAATCGCCGTGCTGAGCATCAAGGCGGGCTATCTCCTGCTGGGAGTCGCCTGCTTTCTCGTCGCGCTGGCGATTGAGTATCTCAAATATCGAGACATGATGATGGCGGCGGCCGGGCATGACGACCGCAGGGGCGCGTTCACCTGCGCCGTGCTGGGCAAATACTACGACAACATCACGCCGCTCGGCGCGGGCGGGCAGCCGTTTCAGATTTTGTATCTGAAGCGCCGCGGTCTCCCCGGCGGCGCCAGCGCCGCGCTGCCCGTGGCGGGCTTTCTCGTGCTGCAGCTCGCGTTTATCCTGATCGCCGCGGTCGTGTTTCTCTGTAACCGCAGCGTCATCAACGGCGCGCCCGTGATCCGCGTCAGCGCGTATGTGGGTCTTGTGATGTACGCCATCGTCCCGGCGGGCATCGTGTTTTTCGCCGTGCTGCCAAACACCGTGCGCCGCGTCGTGGACGCGGCGACGCGGCTGCTCGGCAGGCTGCGCGTCGTTAGGGACAGCGCGCGCGTCTCCGCGTCCGTGCTCGCCGCGCTGGACGCCTACACCGTCAGCCTGCGGGTCCTGAACAGGCGGCCGCACTTTTTTGCCAGGCTGCTCGCGTATTCCGTTGTCTATCAGGCGGCGATTCTCTCGGTTCCGTACTTTATGCTGCGCGCCTTCGGCGGCACGAACGACTGGTGGACGGTGTTTTCCCTCGTCGTGTATATCTATGCCGCCATCACCATCATCCCCACGCCGGGCAACGCCGGCGCCGCCGAGGGCTCGTTCTACGCGGTGTTCTCCTCGCTGGAGGGCGGCTTCCTGTTCTGGGCCATGATCGTCTGGCGCCTGCTCGTGTACTATTCCTGGCTCCTGCTCGGCCTCGTCGTCGTGGCCCGGAGCGCCGTCTCCGACGGGCGGCGGAAAAAGCGGCCGGTGCCCGACGCGGGTCCCCTCCGCGTGGCACTGTTTTCCGACCGGTTCTATCCGTCGATCGACGGCGTCGTGCGCACCGTGGACGCCTACGCGAGGCAGATCATCCAGAGCGGGAGCTACGCCTGCGTGGTCTGTCCGCGGCAGCGCGGCGACGACGCGGTCCACACGCCGTATGATGTCATCCGCACGCCGTCGCTCCGTCTTCCCGGCCTTGCGGACGCGATTGCGCTGCCGTTCCTGCCGAGGCGGGCGCGGCGCCTGTTCCGGGAAAAGCCGTTCGACGTGTTCCACGCGCACTCGCCGTTTCTGGCCGGAGACCTTGCGCTCTTCCTCGGCAGGCGGCTGAACGTCCCCGTCGTGGCGACCTTTCACAGCAAGTTTTATGACGACGCGCTCAACATCACGCACAGCAAATTTCTCGCCAACATGCTTGTCAACCGCGTCGTCAACTTCTACTGCAAGGTGGACGCCGTGTGGGCGTGCAGCAAAAGCACCGCCGAGACGCTGCGCGGCTATGGCTTCAACGGCGAGATCACCGTCATGGAAAACGGCGTCGAGCCCTTTTCCCCGGACCATTCGGACGGGCTGAGACAGCGCGCGGCGGCGCAGTTTCGCGTTCCCGCCGGCCGGCATGTCGTGCTGTTTGTCGGGCAGCTGATCTGGCAGAAGAATCTGCGCCTGGTCCTGGATGTCACAAAGCGGCTGGCCGAGACGCGCCCGGACTGCGTCACGATCATCGCCGGCAGCGGCTATAACAGCGCGGAGATTCAAAGCTACGCGGCAAAGCTCTGTCTGGACGAGCACGTGCGCTTCACCGGCGAGGTGCATGACCGGCGCCTGCTGTACGGGCTGTATCTCCTCTCGGAGGTGTTCTTCTTCCCGTCGGTGTATGACAACGCGCCGCTGGTGCTGCGCGAGGCCGCGCTGGCGGAGCTTCCGGCGCTGCTCACCGAGGGCTCCAACGCCGCCGAGATCGTGCGCGACGGGTATAACGGCTACACCGCGCCGGAAACCTGCGCCGCCATGACGCGGCGGATCGAAGAGATTCTGGCCGACGCGCACCGGGCGCAGGTCGGCGCAGCGGCGCGCGCGACGATCCCCGTCAGCTGGGAGCAGATCGTAAAACAGGCCATGGCCGCATACCGAATCATATAGCTTACCTGTCGAAAAACGAGTTTTTCGACAGGATGGGGCTTGCGCTCCACTCCTCGCCCTCGTTCGCCGCGTATCTCACCTTGCAGGGCCAGATACGCACCGAGTGCGTAAAAACACACCGCACTACTGAGCTGTAGTTTTAGTCGCTTGCATGGTATCCCACACTGCACCGATTCTCCGGCACCCAGCCTGTGCGTTATTTGACGCAGCGCAAATCTTTGCCGAATGTCCCGCCTACGGGGGTTGTTAAGGGGCGGTTAGCCC
>CACWHX010000070.1:0-6190 GCA_902760845.1 Oscillospiraceae bacterium | reverse complement strand
GGGGGTTGTTAAGGGGCGGTTAGCCCCTTGACCAAAGCGCCCCTTTCTTTGCGGCTCCACCGCGTTTCTTTCCGGCAAGGCGGAAAGAAATGGGGTGGACTCTGCACTGAGACGATGTTTGCAGTGCGTTATAAAACGAACCAGCCCCAATCAACCACCCCGCCACTCCCCTAGCTGCGTTGCGCCGCGGCGCGGCGGGATCTGGCAGAGTGCCTTCCCTTGTAAACGCGCAAAAATCGCCCGCCGCGGAGGCTTCCGCGGCGGGCTTTGTGATTGCTGTGGGCATTTTATTTCGCGTAATCGACGGCCTTCGTCTCGCGCAGAACGTGGACCTTGATCTGACCGGGATAGGTCAGCTCGTCCTCGATCTTCTTGGCGATATCGCGCGCGAGCAGCACCATCTGGTCCTCCGAGACCTCCTCGGGCTTGACCATGACGCGAATCTCGCGGCCGGCCTGAATGGCATAGCAGCTGCCGATGCCGGGGAAGCTCTTCGTGACCTCCTCCAGCTTTTCCAGGCGCTTGACGTAGTTTTCGATGTTCTCGCGCCGGGCGCCGGGACGCGCGGCGGAGATCGTATCGGCGGCCTGCACGATGCAGGCGACGATGGTGTGCGGCTCCACGTCGCCGTGGTGCGCCTCGATGGCGTGAATGACCTCTTCGGATTCCTTGTACTTGCGCGCCACGTTGACGCCGATGGTGACATGGCTGCCCTCGACCTCATGGTCAATCGCCTTGCCGAGGTCGTGGAGCAGACCTGCGCGCTTGGCGGTTGCAACGTCGGCATCAAGTTCCGCCGCGATCAGCCCGGAAATGTGCGACACTTCAATGGAGTGCTGCAGCACGTTCTGCCCGTAGCTGGTGCGGTACTTCATGCGGCCGAGGAGCTTGATGATCTCCGGATTGAGGCCGTGGATGTTCGTCTCGAACACGGCGCGTTCGCCTTCGGCCTTGATGGTGGCATTGACCTCTTTCTGCGCCTTGGCGACCATTTCCTCGATACGCGCCGGGTGGATGCGCCCGTCCTGAATGAGCTTTTCGAGCGCAAGGCGGGCAATCTCACGCCGGACGGGATCGAAGCTGGAGACGGTGATGGCCTCCGGCGTGTCGTCGATGATGAGATCACAGCCGGTGAGCGTTTCGATGGCGCGGATGTTGCGCCCCTCGCGCCCGATGATGCGGCCCTTCATCTCGTCATTCGGCAGCGCGACGACGGACACCGTCACTTCGCTGGCATGATCGGCGGCGCAGCGCTGAATGGCTGTGGCGATGATCTCACGCGCGCGCGTGTCCGCCTCATCCTTATACTGCGCCTCGATCTCCTTGAGCTTGGCGGCCTTCTCGTGCGTAACCTCGGCCTCCAGGCTCTCGATGAGATAGGTCTTTGCCTCCTCAATGGTGTAGCCGGAGATCTTCTCCAGCATTTCCTGCTGCGTTTTCTTGATCGTACGGATCTCATTCTGCTGCGCCTCAACATTGGCGAGCTTCTGGTTGAGTGATTCGGTCTTGCGGTCGAGCGCGTCGGTCTTGCGATCAATCGTCTCTTCCTTTTGCTGCAGGCGGCGCTCCTGCTTTTGCAGCTCCGCTCTGCGTGTTTTTTCCTCCCGCTCGTATTCCGTGCGGTTTTTGTGGATCTCTTCCTTGGCCTCCACGAGCGCCTCCCGCTTTTTGCTTTCCGCGCTCTTGATGGCGTCGTTTATGATGCGCTTGGCCTCCTCCTCCGCGCCGGAGATTTCAGCCTCTCCGACCTTCTTGCGGTAGACAACGCCAAGAACAAACCCGATCACTAACACTGCAATGCATACGACCACCCAAAGGATGGGACTCATATTGAAATTCATTCCTCCATTCTTTCTGTTTTTTCCCTGCGTCAACGCAGGAACGCTTTGTTTGAAAAGACGGATCATCAAGCGCATCCGTCGGGAAATACTCTAATATTTATCGCGGGGCTCCACTCCCGCTAAAAATATTATCAAATTATTTTAACTTTAATTGGACATTATGTCAAGTGGCAAGCGGATTTTTTTGTGCGATATTTTGCCCCGCGCTGGACAATGCGGGCAACAACGGATATAATGGAGCCATCGGAAGGAAAGGATGCGTCGTCTTGTCCCCTCTCACTTATGTATTTCCGGCAGCTGCCGTCTGCTTTGCGGCGCTGCTGTTTTCCGCGCTGCGCGGCGCGCCGCTCGACCCGCCGCCGGAGCGCCGTATGCGCCGGAGCCGGGCCTCCATCGTGCTCATAACCGCGCTCTACGCCGCGGTCGCCTTCTATCACCTGGGAGATATGGAAGCGCCGCAGTCGTTCTGCGACCGCGCCGCGGGCGAGCAGGTGACGATCACGCTGCCGGAGACGGAGACAATCGGCCGCGTGTTTTATTACACCGGTCTCGGCACGGGGGACTGGACGCTTTCATTTTCCGACGGCGCGGAGACGCGCGCGGCCGGCACGCTGCCGCAGCAGTATAACGATCTGTTCAAATGGTGCGAGGCGGAGCTTTCGGAGTCCGCCGGGCGCACGGCAAACGTCATTACCATCACCGCGAGCCGGGACACCGCGCTCGGCGAGCTGGCGCTCTATCGGGCGGACGGCACACGCATAGATGCGAGCGCCATCGCCGTCTCCGCGGGAGGCGAGGCGCTCTTTGACGAGCAGGCGCTTGTGCCGTCGGAGGCAGACTGGCACAACAGCACCTATTTTGACGAAATCTACCACGCGCGCACGGCGCTGGAGCACCTGCGTGGCATGAAGCCCTACGAGGTCTCGCACCCGCCGCTGGGGAAGCTGATCCTCTCGCTCGGCATTGCGCTCTTCGGCATGACGCCGTTCGGCTGGCGCTTCATGGGCGCGCTCTTCGGCGTGGCGATGCTGCCGGTGCTGTGGGCGCTGCTGCGCCGCATGTTTCGGGACGACCGCATCGCAGCGTGCGGCACGCTCCTGTTCGCGTTTGATTTTCTGCACTTTACGCAGACGCGCATTGCCACCATCGACACCTACGCGGTGTTTTTCATCCTGCTGATGTACCTCTTCTTCTGGCGGTGGCTGGAGGATGGACGCCGGCGTGATCTTGCGCTGTCCGGCCTTTTTTTCGGCGTCGGCGCGGCCAGCAAATGGACGTGCCTCTATGCCGGAGCAGGGCTGGGCGCGCTGTGGCTGGGCCACTGGATCCTGCGCGGCATTCGGGATGTGCGCGCCGGCGAGGGGCGGGCATATGTGCGCGCGCTCGCGGGGAACATTCCGTTTTGTCTGCTGTGGTTCGTTCTGCTGCCCGCCGCCGTCTACTATGTGAGCTACACGCCCTACGGCCTCGCAAACGGGCTTGCCGCGCCGGGCATGTATTTCACGCGCGACTACGCCAGGCTCGTCTGGGACAATCAGGTGTTCATGTTCACCTATCACGCAAATCTGGAGGCGACACATCCCTATTCCGCCCCATGGTGGCAGTGGGTGCTGGACATTCGCCCCATTCTCTACTATCTCCGCTACGGGGATGAGACGGTGACGAGTATCGCCGCGTTTGTAAACCCGCTGCTCTGCTGGGGCGGGCTCGCGGCAATCATCGTGTGCGCGGTGCGCGCCGTGCGCCGGGGCGACCGCCGCGCGGCCTTCATCGTGGTCGGATATCTGGCGCAGCTGTTGCCGTGGATGTTCGTGACGCGCATCACGTTTGAATATCACTACTTCCCGTCCACGATCTTTCTCGTGCTGGCGCTGTGCGCGGTGTTCGACGCGCTTCGCCTGCGCGGGCGCGGCAGAATGATCTATGCGTTCACGGCGGTGTGTCTCGCGCTGTTTGTCGTGTTTTACCCCGCGCTGGCCGGCGTCGAGACCACGCGCAACTATTCCTGGTATTTTCTCAAATGGCTGCCCTCATGGCCGCTCTGAACACATCGGATGCCCGGGGCGAACGAGCGGAAGCAGGGGCTTTCCCATTCACAAATTTGGAAAAGAGGTTTTTCAAAATGATCGCAATCGGCAGTGACCACGGCGGCTTCGCGCTGAAGCAGGAACTCATGCGCCATCTGGAGCAGCAGGGTCTGGCATACAAGGATTACGGCACGTACACGGCGGACAGCTGCGACTATCCCGCCTATGGCGAGGCCGTGGGCCGCGCCGTCGCCTCCGGCGAGGCGGACCGCGGGATTATCATCTGCGGCACCGGCATTGGCATCTCGATTGCCGCGAACAAAATCAAAGGCGTGCGCGCCGCGCTCTGCGGCGACTGCTACTCCGCCGAGATGGCGCGCCGCCACAACGACGCGAACGTGCTCGCGCTCGGCGCGCGCGTGCTCGGCCCGGGGCTCGCGCTGAAGATCGCGGACACGTTTCTCGGCACGGAATTTGAAGGCGGCCGCCACGCGCGGCGTGTCGCCATGCTGGGCGAGCTCGAGACGCGCGAGGGCTGAGCCATGCCGGGAGCCAGAGACGTCTATCGCGCGCGGCGCCGGCGCCGCCGGGTGTGGCCGGTGGTGCTCATCGTGCTGCTGGCGCTGCTTGCCGCGGCCATCATCGCGTTTTACGCCTGCCAGAAATATATCGTCTACGACAGTGATGGTCTGCGCGTCGTGTTTCCCATCATGGAGGGCGACGCGCCGCAGACGGAGCCCGACGGCGCGCCCGGCGGCATCGACACCGAAATCGTGTATGAGGAGCCGGACTATGACGCCATCCTTTCCAACGCCGGGCAGGATCTGGAGCCTCTGCGCGGCCGGTATCTCACGGCGGACCAGCTCACGGAGAGCAATCTCACGGCGGCTGCCGAGCAGGTCCGGGCGGACGGCGGCAACACGCTCGTGCTGCAAATGAAGCCTGCCAGCGGTGCGCTGAGCTGGAAATCCTCCGTAGCGCTGGCCGACGCCTATGGCGTGAACGGCTCCGCCGAGCTGGCGGAGGCGCTCCAGGCCGTCAAGGCGCAGGACATCCGGCTCGTCGCGGTGGTGAGCTGCTGCGTCGATACGCTGCTGTCGCAGCGTTACGCCGCGCTCGCGCTCAAGGACAGCGCCGGCAGTGCCTATACCGACGGCTCGGGCGGCTGGCTCGATCCGTATAACGCCGTCGCGCGCGGCTACCTCGCCGATCTCTGCAAAGAGCTTGCGGACATGGGCTTTGACGAAATCGCCTTTTCCTATCTGCAGCTGCCGTTCACCGACGCGGAGTTTTCCTATGCTGCGGAGATGAGCGCCGCGCCCTCCCGCACGGATGCGGTGGCGAGCCTGGCGCAGGCGCTGCGCACGGCGCTGGCCGCAAAGAACGTGCGCGTCTCCATCCTCTGCAGCGCCGACTCCATCCTTCAGCAGAAGGCCGATCAGACCGGGCAGGATCTCACGGTGCTGGCAAAGGTATTCGATCGGCTGTGCGTCTTTGCCGACGGCGGCAATCTCAGCACGCTGCGCGAGGCAATCGCCGCGCCGGACGGATTTGACGCGGAGACGCGCTTTGTTCCCTTCGTCTCCGCCGCGCAGGAGAGCGGTAGCTGGGTCGTCACCTCCGGCTGACCGGCGTCAGAACGGGCTTGCTCCGCTCCGCAGCCGCGCTGGCGCGTGACGGCTCCATATCCGCGCCCCCGTTCTTCCTTTACCGAGCCGAAGTCGTTTACGCTGGACTTCGGCTCGGTTCCCTTGTTACGCTGTTATGCGGTGCGGGCATTGATGGGGTGCGATGTTGGCGTGTGCGCTGGTTTGGGGCTGGTGTTCTCGTTAAGATACCGCAGCTGTTGACGTAGTGCTGGCATTCCACCCGTGCGATGTTGGCGTGTGCGCTGGTTTGGGGCTGGTGTTCTCGTTAAGATACCGCAGCTGTTGACGTAGTGCTGGCATTCCACCCGCTTTCTTTTCAGCGCGAAAAGAAAGCCGGTGGAGCCGGAAAGAAACGCTGAGGGGTGCGGCGGTGGGCATCGCTTCTTCCGGAACCGCGCACTCTGCGCGCCGTTCCGGGGGCTTACCCTTCTACGTATGGAGTGACCCGTACGAGCGGCGCAAGTGCGCCGCCGTACTCCGGGGTGCGGGATACGGGGCTTGGTGGGAGTCTTGGTGCGGCGCAAGGGGTGCGGGATTTTTCCTGGTTCCTTTTTTTGCGTACTGCAGTCATTGACTTAGTGCAGAATCCACCCCATTTCTTTCCGTCTTGCCGGAAAGAAACGCGGTGGAGCCGCAAAGAAAGGGGCGCTTTGGTCAAGGGGCTAACCGCCCC
>CACWHX010000069.1 GCA_902760845.1 Oscillospiraceae bacterium | reverse complement strand
TTTGCGGCTCCACCGCGTTTCTTTCCGGCATGGCGGAAAGAAATGGGGTGGACTCTGCACTAAGACGATGACTGCAGCACGTAATAAAACGGGCCAGCCGCAATCACACACCACCCCAGCACCTGCGCCGCGGAATGGAGCGCGCCCGCTCTAACGAGGGGATTATTCGTCACCTCGCTCCTCACAATGACAGGAATCGAAACGCTGAAGGGAGGACGGCATTTGCCGTCCTCCCTTTTCTATTTCAGGATGCCGTGCACCACAAACCGCGCGTTTTGGAATTCGTAGCTGCACGTGGAGAGCGTCACGACATGATCGTGCTCCGTGGGTGTGACCGGGCTTTCAAAGCAGGACTGCACCACGGCGCGGGCAAGCCAGCCCTCAAAATCGTTGTCTCCGTCGAACGTCAGCTTCCAGGCGTCGTCCTGCACGCTGGCGACATAGCCCGAAAACAGTTGGAGCTTGTAGTTTTGCGTCGGCGTCAGCAGCAGCGCCGTGGGGTGCTCGTCGTAAAACTCCTGCGTCTTGTACGAGCTGAGCCCGGCGAACATGGAGCCATTTTTCATATGATGGCCATAGATCACGCTGTGCTGGTCGGAAAGATCGGCGGCGTTGTTGTAATCGAGGAAGATGCACCCGGCGCCGTTGGAGGCGCCGTCGAACATCCGCGTGAGGTACGTGTCGTTGTTGGCGCCCTGCACGACGGGATAGTTGATCTCCGTCCCCTCGATGAAGATCCAGCCGACAATGTCGGGATTGATCTCCCGCAGGGCGGCAAAGTCCACCTCCGGCCACGCGGTATCGTCCGTGCCTGTGTCCGCGTCCGCGTCCGGCAGCGACACATACTGCTCCAGCGTCTCGTAGGTGTGCTCGCCGACCTGATAGTTGTGCAGAATCTGATAGAGCTTCCAGCCGGAAAACACCATCACGCCCGCGAAAAAGATAATCAGAATGATGAAGATCGGTTTCCGTTTCATAAGCGTCAAAACCCTCCGGTGGTGAAGGCCTCCCAGCTGCGGTGCATATAGGTCTGCAGCGGGATGGGCTCTCCGATGTATTTGGCGCAGCGTCCGTCGGCGAGAAATTCCTCCAGAAACTCCGGCCGCCCCGTTGTGTGCGCCACGGGGATGCCGCTGCGTTCAGATGTTTCGCGGATGATGTCATAGCCGCGGCGCAGATCGTCCGCGCTGGCGTAAGTGAGCAGGTTGGAGTTGTTCACAAAGCCCGTGACCGTCTGCCGCGCGAAGCCCTCCATCTCCTCTTTGAGCTGGAGGATTTTCTCGGGACTGTCCGACATCGGGCGAAACACGTTCACAATGTCGTATACCTCCAGCTGGCCGGGCCGCAGCGCCGCGAAATCCGCGTGGTAGCGGCCGAGCGAGAGCGCGCCCGCGGCGTCGCCCCCGACGTCGAACACGACATAGTCCCAGTCCCCGGCGAACGCGGAGGCCACGGCGGCGGACATGTTGCTCGGCGTGACGCCCTTGCCCGCGAAGGTGGGGGAGACGACGTTGATCTTTTTCTCCGCCAGCAGCTCCACGCGGTCGGACATGCGAAAGTAGTCGTTCACCTTGTCCAGATCAATGACGAGCGTGTTCAGCCCCTTGGCCGATGCGTTGACCGCCAGATTCAGCGCGATTTCCGTCTTGCCGGAGCCGTAATTGCCGATGAGCACCACGATTTTTTTCATGGAAGATTCCTCCGCTGCGGATGATGAGCACAATGATAAAGCAGATTCATTAATCAAATATTAGGATTTCAGCGTTTCTTTTCCCGCCTCGTCG
This sequence comes from Oscillospiraceae bacterium, assembly GCA_902760845.1. Taxonomy (GTDB): domain Bacteria; phylum Bacillota; class Clostridia; order Oscillospirales; family Oscillospiraceae; genus CAG-103. The sequence continues at coordinate 6,026 of CACWHX010000069.1, read as the reverse complement.
GAGGTGTAGACGGCGCGCTCCGTGAACACGGCCTGCATGGGGATATCGGTCGCCTCCGTGCAGATCTGGTCCAGCCGCTGCGCCTCGAACGCGACGGCGCACACGGCGGCGTTCGCGCACTGGGGCAGGAAGCGGTCATAGTAGCCCGCGCCCATGCCGAGACGATGGCGCGCCGCGTCAAAGCCGGAGCAGGGACAAAGCACCAGGTCGAGCGCCTCCGGCGCAACGCGGTCAGACCCCTCCGGCGTCGGCTCGCGGATGCCAAAGGCGCCGCGCCGCCAGGCGTCCGCGCCGCGCGGGGCCAGGGCGAGCATGGTCGTCCTGTCCGCGCAGCAGGGGAAGACGAGACGCTTGCCGTCGCGCAGTGCCTGCGTCTCCAGCGCGGAGAGATCAACCTCGCTGCCGAACGCCTTGTACAGCAGGATGGTCTTCGCGCGCCGATACTGCGCGGAGGCCAGAATGGCCCGCACGATGCGCTGCGACGCGGCCGCGCGGTCTTCCGGAGAGAGCGCGCCGCGCGCGTCCAGACACGCCCGGCGCTGCACCCGCTTGCACACGCGGGGGAATGCGGAGCGAATCTCGCCCGCGAGATAGAGCGAGCCGAAGGCCACAACCGGGCCGCCGCGCTCCAGCGCGAGACAGATGCCGTCCGCGACGCTGTCGGCGACCGCCGCGTCCCCGCCGAGGGCGGTGATTGCTTCCCGCAGCTCCGCCGCCGGAAGCGCGCGGGGATTGTCCGGCGTGAGACAGAGAAACCGCGCCGCGTGCGGCAGCATCGGGCGCAGCATGTCGGACACGTCCTTGTCCGCGAGCACGCCCATCAAAACGGTCGCGCGCTGCCCCGGCAGATACGTCTCCATGCAGCGCGCAAGCGCCTCGGCGCACTGGGGGTTGTGCCCGCCGTCGAGCAGAAAGAGCGGCTCCCGGTGGAGCGCTTCCAGCCGCGCGGGCCATTTCGTCTCGGCAAGTCCGCAGCGCACGGCGCCATCCGGGATGGACCAGCCGCGCGCGCGCAGCGCCTCCACGCACGTGAGCGCCACGACGGCGTTGCGCAGCTGGTGCGCGCCCAGCAGCGGCAGCCGCAGCGCTTCCAGACCACGGTAGGAAAAGACCTGCCCGTCCAGACTGTCCGCCTGGGTGCGCAGCGCGGAGAAATCCGCCCGGCGCAGCGGGACGCCGTTTTCCGCGCAGACGGCCGCGACCGTCTCCATGACCTCCGGCGCGCCGGGATAGACGACGGCGTCGCAGCCGGGCTTGATGGTGCCGGCCTTGGCCGCGGCGATCTCGCGCAGCGTGCCGCCGAGATACTCCGTGTGCTCCAGCGTGATGTTCGTGATGACGGCGACCTCCGGCGCGTCGATGACGTTCGTGCTGTCGAGTGCGCCGCCCATGCCGACCTCCAGCACGACGATGTCGCAGCCGGTGTCCGCGAAGAACGCCATCGCGATGGCCGTGACCAGCTCAAACTGGCTGGGGTGATCGTCCATCGCGTCGGCAATGTTGCGCACACGCGCCGTGATGGCGGCGAGCGTCTCGCGGGGGATGTTCTGCCCGTCCACCTGGATCCGCTCGCAGAAATCCTGAAGGTACGGCGAGGTGTAAAGCCCCGTGCGGTATCCCGCGCGGCGGAGGATGGAGGCGAGCATGGCGCAGGTGCTGCCCTTGCCGTTGCTGCCCGCGACGTGCACGAATTTCAGCCGCTTCTGCGGCTCGCCCATCGCGGCGAGCAGCGCGCGCGTGCGCTCCAGACCAAGCCGCGTGCTGCTCCAGGTATAATGCTCGATGTACGAGACGGCTTCCTCCGGCGTCATGCGTTCGCCCTCTTTCCAAAGCGGTCGATGGAGCGGGCGATCAGCTGGATGACGGCGAACTGCACCGCGGTGAGAATGCCGCACTGCACGAGCCGGGACACGAGCGTCGGCCCGTAGGGGGCGCCGTAAAGCACGCTGATCCAGAGGGTGTTGAGCAGCAGGCTCAAAAGAAGCTGATTGATGAGCACCGCCGCCGCGGTGTGCGCCAGGTCCTGCTTTTTGTGCAGAAAGAAACCGAACACCAGCCCGGTGAGAAACGCCGTCAGCGTAAAGCCCGGGAAATACGCCCCGATCGGAAAGAGCGTCGCGCCGATGAAGTCGCCCAGCGCGGCGACGGTCCCGGCGGCGAGCGGCCCGTAGAGGATGGCGGCCACAACAACGGGGACAAAGCTGAACCCGATTTTGATGTTCCACGCATTGATGGACAAAAACCGGGAGAGGACGACCTCCACCGCGATCAGCAGACCGAGTGTCGTCAGGGTTTTTGTGCTGAATCTGGACATAAAAAAGACTCCTTTCGTGACAGTCGCCACGGAAGGAGCGGTGCTCTTTGGGTGGCAGCGGATGCGATCCGGGCACCGCGCACATGCGTGTGCTTCGTCCGCGGGCAACGTCCCATCCCGCGGCACTTTACGCGCCGGACCTACTCTGTCATGACCTGTGATGTGGTTGCAGTATAACACAAAACCGAAGAAGAGAAAAGGGCTTTTGCAATCTTTTTTGAGACGGCCGAAAACAGCGCCGCCCCGGTCATAGGACCGGGGCGGCGCTGCTGGTGCTCCAGGGGGGATTCGAACCCCCGACACCCTGCTTAAAAGGCAGGTGCTCTGCCGACTGAGCTACTGGGGCGGATCATATGAAACCCCAAAATCAAAGCCCAACGAAGCGGGTTTGATTTTGAAAGGAAGAACGGGGGCGCGGATACTCATACCGAGACGAAACCCAACGCAGTGGTTTCGGCTCGGAGAGGAAGATTCGCTTCGCCGGTCGCGGAGAATTCCAAAATCAAAGCCCAGCGAAGCGGGTTTGATTTTGATAAGGAAGAACGGGGGCGCGGATGCGGAGCCGTGCCGCTTGCGGCGCTGCGGAGCGGAGCAAGCCCGTTCTGACGTGGCTGGGACGGCGGGACTCGAACCCACAATATCAGAGTCAAAGTCTGGTGTGTTACCGTTACACTACATCCCACCGCTCAAAACGCGCCGGGGATTGGGATCGCTCCCAATCCCCGCAATGTGGGGTGGGTAAAGGGGTTCGAACCCTCGACACCCGGAACCACAATCCGGTGCTCTCCCAGCTGAGCTATACCCACCATATGAAACTGGAACGATGAAACTGGCACGCCAAGAGGGATTCGAACCCCCGGCCTACTGCTTAGAAGGCAGTTGCTCTATCCTGCTGAGCTATTGGCGCATATCGCCGCAACCGCTTCCGGCGCTGACTGGAGCGGGTGATGGGAATCGAACCCACGTATCCAGCTTGGAAGGCTGGTGTTCTGCCATTGAACTACACCCGCGTGGCTCCTTCCCACATTTCAGCCTATCGAATATACCATCATCAAACGCGGTTTGTCAAGCCCAAGTTTCCATTTTCGCGAAATTTCCGCGGCGCGGGGCGCGCCTGCCGCCGCGCGCTCTGTGCCGCGCCGGTTATTTATGGTACAGCCGCTTCGACTGAAAGCGCGGCTCGCAGGTGAGATTGACCTCCAGCTTGCGAAACACATTCTCGTCCACATGCGAGAGAATGACCGTCGAGTGCGCCTCGCACCCGGCGAGCTTTTCCAGCTGCTGCATGGCGATTTCCGCCGTGGGGTCCGTGGCCGCGCAGATGCTCAGCGCGATGAGCACCTCGTCCGTGTGCAGGCGCGGGTTGCGGTTGCCGAGATGCGCCACCTTCAGATGCTGGATCGGCTCGATGATCTCCGGCGAGATGAGCGTGACGGACTTGTCGATGCCGCCGAGACGCTTGAGCGCGTTCAGAAGACATGCGGCGGCCGCGCCGAGCAGCGGCGTGGTCTTTCCCGTGACGACGGTGCCGTCCGGCAGCTCCAGCGCGACGGCGGGGCCGTCCGTCGCCTCCGCGCGGTCGAGCGCGGCGGCGACCACCGGGCGCTCCGCCGCAGTGACGCCGAGCTGATTCATCAAAAGCTCCTGCCGCTGCACCTCCACCGGCGTGCTGAAGCCGCGCAGCTGCGCGCAGGCCGTGTCGTAATAGCGGCGGAGGATCTCCTGCCGGGCGGCGGCGCAGCAGACGTCGTCGTTGCAGATGCACATTCCCGCCATGTTGACGCCCATATCCGTCGGGCTCTTGTAGGGCGACGCGCCATAGATGCGCTCGAACATGGCGTTCAGCACGGGGAAAATCTCCACGTCGCGGTTGTAGTTCACGGTCGTGACGCCGTAGGCCTCGAGATGGTAGGGGTCGATCATGTTCACATCGTCAAGATCGACGGTCGCCGCCTCGTAGGCGACGTTGACCGGGTGGCGCAGGGGGAGATTCCAGATCGGAAACGTCTCAAACTTGGCGTAGCCCGCGCAGACGCCGCGCTTGTGCTCGTGATAGAGCTGGCTGAGGCAGGTGGCCATCTTGCCGCTGCCGGGACCGGGCGCGGTGACGACGACGAGGCTGTGGCTGGTCTCGATATAATCGTTGCGGCCAAAGCCGTCGTCGCTGACGATGCGGGCAATGTCGGACGGGTAGTCCGGGATGATATAGTGCCGGTAGACGCGGATGCCGAGCTGCTCCAGACGCTGCTGAAACTTCTCCGCCGCGCGCTGACCGCGGCAGTGCGTGATGACGACGCTGCCGACGAAAAGCCCGCAGCCTTTAAATGCGTCGATCAGGCGCAGGGTGTCGTCGTCATACGTGATGCCGAGATCGCCGCGGCGCTTGTTGCGCTCGATGTCGTCCGCGGAGATGGCGATGATGATCTCCGCGTCCCCGCGCATTTCCATGAGCATGCGCACCTTGCTGTCCGGCTGAAAGCCCGGCAGCACGCGCGCGGCGTGATAATCGTCGAACAGCTTGCCGCCAAATTCCAGATACAGCTTGCCGCCGAAATGCGCGATTCGCTCGCGGATCTTCTCCGACTGCAGCCGTACGTACTGTGCGTTGTCAAATCCAATATCCCGCATCATTCGCTCCCCTTTGTGACAATCAATCGCTTTATTCTACAATAAAAGACGGACAGAGGCAATGAAAACTTGCAAAGGGAGGGAAATTTTCCACCGGAGGCGGCTCTTATTATGTCGAAATCTGGCGCCATCATTGACGATTCAACAGACAAAAAGGTGGTTTTTTGTCGTTTTCTATTGCATTTTCCAGAAAAGAATGATACAATCAACAAAAATATGGCGGCGGGGGCAATTGATGGGCCTGCGGCGCGGAGACAGGGAAGGGTCAATCCATGGAATCCTATTCGGTGCTGATGTCGGTTCACCCTGGAGAGCGGCCGGAGTTTCTGTCTGCCGCGATTCGGAGCATGCTGGGGCAGACGGTTCCGCCGGATGATTTTGTCCTTGTTTGCGACGGACGGCCGTCGCCGGCGCTGGAGGAAGTGGTCCTCGGCTTTGAGGCGCGCTATCCGCACGTGTTTCAGGTTGTTCGCCTTCCGGAGCCGCGCGGATTGGGCGCGGCGCTGAATATCGGCCTGCGGGCCTGCCGGCGGGAGGTGGTCGCGCGCATGGACAGCGACGATCTCGCGCTGCCGACGCGCATGGCGCAGCAGCTCGCCGCGCTGGAGGCGGACCCGAAGCTGAGCATTGTGGGCGGCCAGATCGCGGAGTTTTCCGAGGAGCCGCACAACATTACGGGATACCGGCTCGTTCCGCGGACACATGGAGAAATTCTTGCCTACGCTGGCTTTCGCAGTCCCATGAACCACGTGACGGTCACGTTCCGAAAGCGGGCGGTGCTCGCGGCCGGGAGCTATTGCGACTTCGGCTCGTTTGAGGACTATCACCTCTGGGCGCGGATGCTGGCGGGCGGCGCGCGGTTTGCCAATCTGGGGCAGGTCTGTGTTTGCGCGCGGGTGGATCAAAACACATATCGCCGTCGAAGCGGACTGGCCTATTTTCACAGGGCGGCGCAGATGGAGGCGTTTTTGCAGGCGTGCGGGCTGATCGACACCGCGCGGTACTGGGCGAAAAATGAGAGGGAATGTGCTTATCCGGCGGATCGTGTTTATCGTGGCCTGTCTGGTGCTGGCAGTGATTGTCT
>CACWHX010000068.1 GCA_902760845.1 Oscillospiraceae bacterium | reverse complement strand
TGGCAATTCCCTGCGGCGCTTGCCGCTCTAACGGGGGATTATCTCGTCGCTTCGCTCCTCATAATGGCAGCCAATATGATACCTGGCCCCGTCCCACGGACTCTTCCGCACTGAGATTCTTGCCAAGCTGCGTCCTATGCACCCCGGGGTCCGGCGGCGCACTTGCGCCGCTCGTACAGCCTAGTCCACACGTAGAAAGGTAAGCCCCCGGAACCGTGCGCTTTGCGCGCGGTTCCGGAAGAAGCGATGCCCATCGCCGCACCCCCCAGCGTTTCTTTCCGGCTCCACCGGCTTTCTTTTCGCGCTGAAAAGAAAGCGGGTGGAATGCCTGCACCACGTCAACATCTGCGGTACCTTAACGAGGCCACTAGCCAAAATCCCGCACTCCGCAGCACATTCGCACTACGTCAACAACTGCACCACGTAACGAACGAACCAGCCCCAATCAACCACCCCCGCATCCCCGAGACGAAGCCCAGCGAAGCGACTTCGGCTCGGTAAAGGAAGAACGGGGAAGCGGATATGGAGCCGCGCCGCTCGCGGCGCTGCGGAATGGAGCGCGCCCGTTCTGACGCCGCCGCCGCCGGGGGCTTTGGCGCATAAAATGATCCCGGCACGGTTTTCCCCGTGCCGGGCTTTGTTTTGTGCTATGCTTATAACTCTATCAGCAGCAGCGAGCCGTCCCTGCCGCTCTGAGACACGGCGAGCGTCCGCGTCACGCCGGCTGCGGTGTACCGCAGCGCGACGTTCGGCGCCGCGTCCGGAATATACGCGATGAGCTTCACCGTCGCGCCGTCGGCCAGCGTGCCGCCGTTCCAGAGCACGTCCCCCGTCGTGAGACTGCCGTCGTCGTTCATGACGACCTGCACAAACTGCACGTCCTGCAGCGTGCCGGCCACGATAAAGAGCGTCTCCGGCGCGTTGTCGTCCACAAGAAAAGTATAGTCGGCGGGCACATCCTCCCCCAGCTCCAGGAACCGCGCGCTGATACCGCCGCCGTCCTCCGTTCCCGGCGCGACGACCTCCGCGGTCGAGATTGGCTCGGCAGAGGACGCGGCGGATTCCGCCGGGGCGGATGCTGCGGCCGTCTCCGCCGGCGACGCCGTCTCGACCGGGGCGGTCTCCTTTTTCCCGCACGCGCCGAGCGACAGCAGCAGCGCCGCGGCAAGAACGATGGGAATGATCTTCTTCATCTGCTTTTCCTCCCCCCGGCGGTCACATCGCTTTTTTCAGATTCTCGATCTCCTGATTCAGCTGGCGAATGCAGGATTTCAGGAACCGGATCTCTTCCTTCATATCGTCGATCTCAGACCGGGGCGTCAGCTGGTTCAGGATCGCGTCCTGCCGCTCCACCAGCAGATCAAACTGCGGCTGGAACTTGCTCTCCATCAGCACGGAGACGCTCTGCATGATCCGCTGCTCCGCCGCTTCGATCCGCCGCTCCACCCGCTCGTCCGATGCCTCGAACATGCCGGTGACTTTGCCCATCATCCGATCTTCCGATGCCTCAATCTGCTCGGACACATGCTGCCGCATCCGTTCGTCTGACGCTTCGAACATGCCGGTGACTTTGCCCATCATCCGATCTTCCGATGCTTCGATCTGCTCGGACATGTGCCGACGCATGCGCTGCTCGGATCCCTCAATCTGCTCGGACACATGCTGCCGCATCCGCTCGTCCGACGCCTCGAACATGCCGGTGACTTTGCCCATCATCCGCTCTTCCGATGCCTCGAACAGGCCGGTCAGTATCTGTAAATCTTTTTCGTCCAGCATTGCGCTCACCTCGTGGTTGTCATTTTACCGTACCGCACGGGGCTTGTCAAGCCGCGGCGCTACAGGCGGATGCCCTCCTGCCGGACGGATTTGACGCCCAGAAACGAGCGCAGCGAAAACGTGATCGTGTCGGCATATTCCAGCCGATACGGCGGCAGCAGCACCTCGCCGAGCGGCGTGTGCCGGACGACATAGCGCTTCCGCTTGAACTCCGCCGCCTTCTTCTCGCTGACAAAGTGCGTGTACAGCTCCGTGACCTCAAAATCCGAATGGTTGCTGGCGACGACCTCTACAACGATGTGCCGCTTGCCCTTGGCGCGCATATAGTCCTGCAGCGCCTGCTCATACACAAATTCCATCGCGCCTCCGTCCTTCTTTCGGGTGTGGCGCGGCCATTGCGGTCTGGTCACACTTTTCGCCTGCCCCATGGAGGGCGGGAAAAGCGACTTTCATCGTACAATCGCCGCGGTTTCGTTATTGTACCATGTACCGCGAGGCGCGTCAACGGGCGGGCACCCCGGCACGCGCGCCGCGCTTCGCGGCTTTACAAATGGCACTTCGCGTGCTACGATTATCCCGGAGGCAGACGCATTTTATAATAAAGTACAGGCAGCTTCGACAAGGAGGGTATGACCATGCAGAAACAAAAACCGACCAGCATCTTTACCCGCGCCGTGCACGGCGGCGCGCGGCGGGACGACGCCTTCGGCGCGATCAACGAGCCGATCTATATGACCTCAAACTACCGCATCCCCACGGACGGCTCGCCCGTGGACTGGAGCGGCACGGAGAGCAACATCTACGCCCGCAACCGCAACGTGAACCAGATGGTGCTGCAGGACAAGCTCTGCGCGCTCACCGGCGCGGAGGACTGCGCCGTGTTCGGCAGCGGCGTGGCGGCGCTCGCGGGCGTGTTCGTCCCGTTTCTGAACACGGGCGACCACGCGATCATCTCCGAGGTGTGCTACAGCGCGACGAATCTGCTGTTTCGCAAGTATTTGCCGGAGAAGTACAGGATCGAGGTGACCTTCGTGGACACGACGGACACCGAGGCCGTGCGCGCGGCGGTGCGCCCGAACACGAAGCTCATCCACGTCGAGACGCCGGGAAACCCCACCACCGGCATCAGCGACCTGGACGCCATCGCGGCGCTTGCCCACGCGGCGGGGGCGCTGCTGTCCGTGGACGCGACGTTCGCCGGCCCGATCTGCCTGTATCCGCTGCGGCACGGCGCGGATCTGGAGATTCACAGCATGACGAAATACATCAACGGCCACGGCGACGCGCTGGGCGGCTGCGTGCTGGGCCGCCGGGCGCTGCTCGACCAGGTAAAGGAAATCGCCATGGTGAACTTCGGCGGCGTCCTCAGCCCGTTCAACGCCTGGATCATCGCGCGCGGACTCGTGACGCTGCCGCTGCGCATGGCGCAGCACAGCAGCGTGGCGCTGGAGGTCGCGCGGTTTCTGGAGCGGAGCGACGCCGTGCGCTTCGTGTGGTATCCGGGGCTGGAGAGCCACCCGCAGCACGCGCGGGCGGCGGCGCTCATGGGCGGGCAGTATTCCGGCATGATCGCCTTCGACCTGAAGGGCGACGAGGCCGCGCACCAGCGCTTTCTGAACGCGCTCTCGCTTGTGACGCACGCGGTGTCGCTCGGCGATGTGGAAAGTCTCATCGTCTACTACGACAAAACCAGCGACAAGCTGCCCCACTATCCGCCGATCTTCCGCGAGGGCTTCTTCCGGTTCAGCGTCGGTCTGGAGGACAGCGCCGATCTCATCGCCGACCTGACGCAGGCGATGGCGGCGGCCGGGCTTGTGTAACATTTTTGGCGATTTGTGACGATTTTTGCTTGCAAGCGCCCCTGCCGCGTGGTATGATGGGAAAAACACGCAAATTTGACTGACAGGAGGCTGCATCCCATGGGTAAATTCGTCATTCGCAAGGTCAAGACCGGCACGATGTTCAACCTGAAGGCGAACAACGGCCAGGTCATCGCAACGTCTGAGATCTACAACTCCGACGCGGCGTGCCGCAACGGCATCGCGAGCGTCGCGAAAAACGCGCCCATCGCCCCGGTCGAGAACCAGACCGCGGCGGGCTACGCCGTCGAGAAGAACCCGAAGTTCGAGGTGTATCTGGACAAGGCGGGCGAATACCGCTTCCGCCTGAAGGCGCGCAACGGCGAGATCATCGCCGTCGGCGAGGGATACAAGGCGCTCGCCGGCTGCCTGAACGGCATCGAGTCGATCAGGAAAAACGCCCCCGACGCGGAGATCGTCGTCGAGGAGTAAGGCGTCCGACCCGGCCCGCGCGATCCCTTTCCCGTTTCATTCCGCAGAGAACGAATCGTCTCGTTTTCTGCGGAATTTTATTCTCCCAGAAAACAACTTTCCCCGGAAAGCACCCCATTTTCGCAAAGCTGGACAGGTTTTTCCGGGCGTGATACAATGGCGCCGGAGAGCATACACAAAGCGCAAATTTTGTTTGGGAGGTCATAGAATATGGCAAAGAACAAGGTTTTCAAGTCCATGGACGGCAACGAGGCGGCGGCGTACGCGGCGTACGCCTTCACCGAAGTCGCCACCATCTACCCGATCACGCCGTCGAGCCCGATGGCGGATCACACCGACCAGTGGGCCGCGCACGGCCGGAAGAACATCTTCGGCCGGCCCGTGAAGCTCATGGAGATGCAGGCCGAGTCCGGCGCCTGCGGCGCCATGCAGGGCGCGCTGGAGGCCGGCTCCCTCGCCGCGACCTACACGTCCTCGCAGGGACTGATGCTGATGATCCCGCCGATGTACCGCATCGCGGGGCTGATGCTCCCGGCGGTCATGCACGTCGCGGCGCGCACCGTCGGCACGCACAGCGTGTCCATCTTCGGCGACCATCAGGACGTGATGGCATGCCGGCAGACGGGCTGGGCGCAGCTCGCGAGCGCGAGCGTGCAGGAGTGCATGGATCTCGCCGCCGTCGCGCATCTGAGCGCGATTCAGGGGCACATCCCCGTGCAGCACTTCTTCGACGGCTTTCGCACCAGCCACGAGATTCAGAAGATCGAGGCGCTGGACTATGACGATCTGAAAGCGCTCGTCGATTGGGACGAGGTAGAGCGCTTCCGCCGCCGCGCGCTGAACCCGGAGCACCCGACCATCCGCCACTCCGGCGAGAACGACGACACCTTCTTCCAGCACCGCGAGGCGTCGAACGGCACGTATCTCGCGTTTCCCGAGGTCGTGGAGCGGCAGATGCGGAAGATCAGCGACCTCACGGGGCGCGACTATCAGCTGTTCAACTACTACGGCGCGCCGGACGCCGAGCGCGTCGTCGTCGCGATGGGCAGCGTCTGCGAGACGCTGCAGGAGGTCGTGGCGTATCTCAACGCGCGCGGGGAGAAGGTCGGCGCGGTGCAGGTGCACCTCTACCGCCCGTTTTCCGTGAAGCACCTGCTCGCCGCCATTCCGGAGACGGCGAAGTGCGTCACGGTGCTCGACCGCACGAAGGAGCCGGGCGCCATCGGCGAGCCGCTCTACGAGGACGTGTGCGCCGCCTTCGCCGAGTCTGATCGCGGCGCGAAGATTCTCGGCGGCCGCTACGGCCTGTCCTCGAAGGACACCACGCCCGCGCAGATGAAGGCCGTGTTTGACAACATGACCGGCGCGCAGAAGAACCACTTCACCGTCGGCATCATCGACGACGTGACCCACACGAGCCTGCCCGTGGGCGAGAACATCGTCACCGCCGGCGAGAGCATCATCTCCTGCAAGTTCTGGGGTCTCGGCGCGGACGGCACCGTCGGCGCGAACAAGAACTCCTGCAAGATCATCGGCGACAACACCGACCAGTACGTGCAGGCGTATTTCCAGTATGACGCGAAGAAATCCGGCGGCGTGACGCGCAGCCACCTGCGCTTCGGTCACGAGCCGATCCACAGCACCTACTATGTCACGATGGCGGACTTTCTCGCCTGCCACAAGCAGAGCTACATGCATGCGTTCGACATCGTCAGCGAGGTCAAGCCCGGCGGCACGTTCCTGCTGAACACCCGCTGGAAGGGCGAGGAGCTGGAGAAAAATCTCCCGAACCGCGCCAAGCGCATCCTCGCGGAGCGGAACATCAAATTCTACACCATCGACGCGACCGACATCGCCGAGCAGATCGGTCTCGGCAACCGCACCAGCACCGTGCTGCAGGCGGCGTTTTTCAAGCTCTCCGGCGTGCTGCCCATCGAGGAGGCCGAGCGGCACATGAAGGACGCGGCCGTCAAGAGCTTCGCCAAAAAGGGCGAGCAGGTCGTGCAGATGAACTTCCAGGCCATCGAGCAGGGCCTCTCCGCCATGGAGGAAATCGCCGTGAAGCCGGAGTGGAAGGACCTCGCCGACGACGCGGTCGTCGTGGACGCGAGCCTGCCGGAGTATGTGCAGAAGGTGCTCATCCCGTCGAACGCCGCGAACGGCGACAACATCCCCGTGAGCGCCTATGTGGACTATGCCGACGGCGTCATGCCCATCGAGACCGCAAAGTATGAAAAGCGCGGCGTGGCCGACAATGTCCCCGTCTGGAACATTGACAAGTGCATCGGCTGCAACCGGTGCTCGCTCGTCTGCCCGCACGCGGCGATCCGCCCGTTCCTCTTCACGGAGGCGGAGGCCGCCGCCGCGCCCTGCGCCACGAAGGAGGCCAAAGGCCCCGGCTTCGAGGGTCTGCGCTTCCGCATCCAGGTGGACGTGATGGACTGCCAGGGCTGCCGCAGCTGCGCGAACGTCTGCCCGGTGGGCGCGCTCGACATGGCGCATCTGGACGATCAGGTCGCGGAGCAGGCCAACTGGGACCACTGCCTCACGCTCGCGGAAAAGCCGAATCCCATGAGCCGCTTCAGCTCCAAGGGCAGCCAGTTTGAGCAGCCGCTGTATGAGTTTTCCGGCGCGTGCCCCGGCTGCGGCGAGACGCCGTACGTGAAGCTGCTCACGCAGCTCTTCGGCGACCGGATGTACGTCGCCAACGCCACCGGCTGCACGCAGGCCGTCGGCTTCTTCGCGCCGGCCTTCCCGCAGGCGAAGACGAAGCGCGGCTTCGGCCCCGCGTTCTCCAACTCCCTGTTTGAGAACAACGCCGAGTTTGCGCTGGGCATGTCGCTCTCGGCCGGGCAGCTGCGCGACCAGCTCAAGATGCACGTCGAGGCCGCCATCGCCGCGACGGGCGACGCGAAGCTCAAGGCCGCGCTGGAGGCGTGGCTCGCCGACGGGGACGACGACGACAAGACCGTCGCGCTTTCCGACGCAGTGCGCGCCGCGCTCGCGGAATCTACCTGCCCGAACGAGGACGTGGCCTACATCCGCAGAAACACCGACGCGCTCACGAAAAAGGCCGTCTGGATGTACGGCGGCGACGGCTGGGCCTATGACATCGGCTTCGGCGGGCTGGACCATGTGCTCGCCTCCGGCGCGGACGTGAACGTCCTCGTCGTGGACACCGAGGTCTATTCCAACACCGGCGGGCAGGCGTCCAAGGCCACCCCGGTCGGCGCGTCGGCGCAGTTCGCCGCGGCCGGCAAGGCCACGCCGAAGAAGGATCTCGGCCTGATGCTCTCCACCTATGGGTACATCTATGTCGCGCACGTCGCGCTGGGCGCGAATCCGGAGCATCTCATCAAGTGCCTCCGGGAGGCCGCCGCCTACAAGGGGCCGTCCATCGTCATCGCCTACGCGCCGTGCATCAACCACGGCGTCGTCAAGGGCATGGGCAAGAGCATCGAGGAGGAGAAGCTCGCCGTCGAGTGCGGCTACTGGCCGCTGTTCCGGTATCATCCGGATCTGGCCAAAGAGGGCAAGAATCCCTTCCTGCTCGACAGCAAGGAGCCGAACGGCAAGCTGCGCGAGTTCATGATGGGTGAAAACCGCTTTGCCGGGCTCGCCCGCACCTTCCCGGAGATTGCCGAGCGCCTCTTCGCCGAGGCGGAACGGCAGTGCGCCGAGCGGTATGAGAAGTATCAGAAGCTGGCGAACGAAGCGTAAATCCCCAAAAACAACATCCCGCGGGCGTTCTGCTCGCGGGATGTTTGTTGGAGGGTGTTGCGCACTGCGGAGAGTGCGGGGTGCGGGGGGGTTGGCTGGTCCCTTTTATAACGCACTGCAGATAATGACGCAGTGCAGAATCCACCCCATTTCTTTCCGCCATGCCGGAAAGAAACGCGGTGGAGCCGCAAAGAAAGGGGCGCTTTGGTCAAGGGGCTACCGCCCCTTA
>CACWHX010000067.1 GCA_902760845.1 Oscillospiraceae bacterium | reverse complement strand
CCTATGGAGAAGATAGGATATTATACACACTTTATCCTGTCTCGGAAATCCTCTCGTTGGGATCGATCCTTGGAGGCCTATTGCGCGGCGTTGCCTCAACATAAAAATGCAGCAAAATAGAGCTATCTATTGTATGCCATAATTTTACCACTTTTGAATTGAAAAAGCAATACAATTTAATACATTGAATTTCAAAACATAATAAGCGGCCGCTTGTGCTCTGATTGCAAGAGTCCGTCTAATCTATTTTCGTTACGCTCCCACACTATTTGCAAATGGCCTATCGCCTGTTGTGCAAAGATGCAGGTATGTTTTTAGCGCGTCACGCGATAGTTCCTGACCAGATCATATTTTCCCTACAGGAAAATCTGTCGCAGGCCAAAAAATCCCATCTGCGCACGCAAGTGCGGCAGACGGGATTCACAATGGCTTTTTTTACATCGAGAGATATGTATGCTCCAGATCGTCCATGATCTTTTCCTTCTCTTCTTCAGTGACAGGAACAAGGAAACGAACAAAGACCAACTCCTTCGGCAAGAGATCTGCAGTCGCTTCGATCTGAGGCATTGCAATCATTTGAACTGTCCGGTCGACATCTTTTTGATGCGATCCAATACAAATGATCGGCGCCTGCTTCTCGGCAAACATTTTTACCACTTCGCTTAGGGGCAGCGGTTCTTGCCCGTGGTCATTGTGGAAAACGTATGCGTAAAGGTCTGTTGGGAATACATGATCTGATCTGAATTGCTTTGGGTTGGGGTTGAGCATACTCAATTCCTGATGGAAAAGATTTTCCGAGTGCAGGAATGCGTAGCACATTTTTACTCGGTTTTCTTCTTCGGCCAGCTCTTCCAGATTGAATAGGGTTGCGTCAAATGACTCTTGGATATGCATGGTGTATTCTCTCCTTTCATACACATATAAACAGTGTATATTATGAACTGATTTCTTGTGTATGTCAAGAGATTTTTCTCTTTTTCCTTGCTCTGCTCTTTCTCCGAGAGTATAATAACCACATCCCATGATAGGAAGGTTGGCTTTATATGCCATTTAGATACAAGATAGATATCCTCGCCGCCCTCAAAGAAAAGGGTTATTCCACTTACCGCATACGAAAAGAAAAAATCTTTGCAGAAGCAACGCTGCAATTGTTCCGGCAAGGTGTTATTGCTTCCCAGAGCACCCTGGAGAAGTTGTGTGAGCTCCTGGATTGTCAGCCGGGAGATATTCTCATATATGAGAAAGATACCGATAACTCCTGATTTTCTTTCGCGTAACATGCGAAATAATCTGGTTTATTTCGCATACCACGGCAAAAATGAGTCAAGAGAAGTGTTTCCCCTATAATAAAAATGGGCCTATTCGTTTGCAGGTAGATAGATCGTACAAAGAAATCTGAATTCCGACATGAGATCCAATTACAATCTCATACAGAAAGCTAATAGAACAGGCCTTCCGTGCAGATGCATCAGAAAGCCTGTTCTTTTCATATATCTCTTTTTACGGTGTCGGCTCCGGCGACTGTTCCGCAGTCGGGAGTTTTCCGATCTCTATGCTTGCCGAATTGATATCTCCGCCCGTAGGGCTCTTGATCCGGATGGTGAAGGTAAAGGTATCATCGGCATTTGCGGCCGTCTGACCAACGACATTCTTCGTGATGATCAAATCTCCGGGGTTTGTGCGGTTTGCAAAAGCGGGGCCGTCTGCATCATAGGTTACCTCTGCCGAGAGCTTTCCTTCCCCTTCGTCCGTAACTTCAACGGTCACGGTCTCCACGTGCGTATCAAATGTGACGCCAGATGCGTCCAGAGGACCTGAGTAAGTCTCCCAGTTCTCTACGATCGTGTAGACATGAGTTCCTGCGGAAGTGTAGATGATCGGGTCGAACAGGACAGCGCCATTCGCCGCCGTGACCGTCTGGATGACATTCTCGCCTTCCTTGAGCGTAAACTCAAAGGCCATACGATCACAAAAACATCTTTGGCAGAAGAACTTGGTTTGTCCAGGCAGGCCATGAACGCAGACTACATTAAAGAATTCCTTCAGAGCTTCGTGGAGTTTAACCCAGATCTCGAAAATGTTGCACCTTCTCAAGAGATTGAGTATTTAAAGAACGAAGCGGCAGCCTTGCGTGCCAAGATCAAAGACCTGACCGCCAAAAACAAACAGCTGAAAAATGATCTTGCACTTACAAAGCAGCAGCTCAATGACATCGAAAAGCAGTATGAGTATCTCCTTGGACAATATCAAGTGGAAGTCGGAGATAAGATTATTCATTTCTAAATTCCGTCCAGAAAATATAAGAGCGTGCCCCAAAAAGGCGCGCTCTTATAATATACTGTCAACTATTCAAGTTTTTTTCGATGTAAAGTATAGTTGTGAATCACAAAAGTCTCAGAAACTCGGGCTTTTTGACTATACTTTACACTATACTTTACACAAGAATGTTGACATCTTTTTGGTGCCGGTGGCGGGGCTCGAACCCGCACGGTGCTGCCACCGAGGGATTTTAAGTCCCTTGCGTCTGCCAGTTCCGCCACACCGGCGTGCGCTTCATGTTACCACCGCACGGACCCATCTGTCAAGCCGCGCAGCGGTCGAGATTTCCTATTGCGGTTTTTTCGCGAATTTGATAAAATATTAAGATATCATACACAAGAGAGGCGCGGCATGAAATATCGGGACTGGAAAATTCCATATGATCCTCCGGAGATCCCGGAGGCGCTGGTGCAGGCGGGGTACGCGCCGCTGCTCGCAGCGCTGCTGGCCACGCGCGGAATGCGCACGCCGGCGGAGGCGGATTCCTTCCTGCACGGGAGCGCGGCGCTGCTCCCGGACCCGATGCTGCTGCTGGGCATGGAGCGCGCGGCGGCGCGCATCCGCCGCGCCATTGAGACAAAGGAATCCGTCGCCGTGTTCGGCGACTATGACGTGGACGGCATCACCTCTACCTGCCTGCTCACGGACTATCTCCGCCGCCAGGGCGTGCCGTGCCGCGCGTATATCCCCGACCGCATCTTGGAGGGCTACGGACTCAACTGCGCCGCCGTGACGGCGCTGCACGAGGCGGGTGTGTCGCTCATCATCTCCGTGGACTGCGGCATCACCGCCATTGAGGAGACGGCGCTCGCCAACCGGCTCGGCATGGACATGGTCATCACCGACCACCACGAGTGCGGCGAGCAGGCCATTCCCGACGCCGTTGCCGTGGTCGATCCCAAGCAGCCCGGCGAGCGCTACCCCAACCACGGACTCGCGGGCGTGGGCGTGGCGTTCAAGCTGGTGTGCGCGCTGGAGGGCGACAGCGCGCTGCCGCTGCGCGAATACGGCGACCTCGTCGCGATCGGCACAGTGGCGGACGTGATGCCGCTCGTGGGGGAAAACCGCTATCTCGTCGCCGAGGGGCTGGCGCAGATCAACCGCGCGCCGCGCCCCGGGCTGCGCGCGCTGCTGGCGGAATGCGGCGCGCTGGACAAGCCCGTCACGGCAACGACCGTCGGCTTCACGCTCGCGCCGCGCATCAACGCCGCCGGCCGGCTCGGACAGACGATGGTGGCGGCGCAGCTGCTCCTGACGCATGACGACGCCGAGGCCGACCAGCTGGCGGCGGGCCTGTGCACGCTCAACCGCGAGCGCCAGGCGCTGGAGCAGCAGATCTGGGAGGAGGCGTCCCTCCTCGCGGGGCGCTATCCGGCGGAGAGCCCGCTCGTGCTCGCAAGCGACGAGTGGCATCAGGGCGTGATCGGCATTGCCGCTTCGCGCCTGAGCGAGACGTTCCATCTGCCGGCCATCATGATCCGCTTCGACGGCGAGCGCGGGAAGGGCTCCTGCCGCAGCTTCGGCGGGTTCAACCTCTACAACGCGCTGGCCGCGTGCTCGGAATATCTGGAGGGCTTCGGCGGGCACGCGCTGGCCGCGGGGCTCACCATCCGGCGGGAGAACATCGACCGCTTCCGCGAGGCGCTCGGCGCCTACTATCGCTCGAACCCCTCGGACGGTCTGCCGGAGCTGGAATGCGAGGCGCGCATTGCCGATCCGCGTCTGCTCTCGATGGAAAACGTCGCGGCGCTGCAGCGTCTGGAGCCGTGCGGCAGCGGAAACCCCAAGCCCCAGCTTTGCATGACCGGGGTCCGGCTGGTGAACGTCACGCCCATCGGCGGCGGCCGGCATCTGCGTTTGCACGTCACCAAAGCCGGGTATCATTTTGAGTGTATTTTCTTTTCCTGCACGGCGGCGGAGCTGCCCGTCCGCGCGGGAGAGTGGATTGATCTTGCGTTCTGCCCGCAGCTCAACGAATTTCGCGGCCGGCACTCGGTGCAGCTGCTCGTGACGGATCTGCGCCCCGGCGAGGCGCGCGCGCTCTGCCGCGCCATTCTCACGCATGGCAGCGTTTCCGCGTGGGACACGACGGACTTCTGCCCCATCCGCACCGACTTTGTGCGGGTGTGGCGCTGGCTGAGCGCGCCGCGCAGCGTCGCGCTTGACGAGCTGTCCGCGCGCGCGCCGATGGGGATGCACCCGGTGAAGCTCTGCCTGTGTCTCATGGTAATGGCCGAACTGGGCCTTGTGCGCACCCGGCTCGCGGACGACGTGCTCTCCGTCGTTCCGGTGCCGGATTGCCCGAAGGTCGAGCTCACCGATTCCCGCCTCCTGCAGCAGCTGCGCAAGGACCGACACACCGTGTAACGGCATAGAATGATGCGAAAACCCAATCGCCCGGAGAAGGAAGAATGACCATGTCCGCTGAAACCAGAAGCACCATAGACACCACGGCGGTCGCCTACGACGTTGAGGCGCACTATCGCGAGCTGGAGCAGACCATCACCGCCGCGAATCTGCCGACCGATCTCGGCCGCGTGCGCGCGGCGTTCGAGGTGGCCGAGCGCGCCCACGCCGGGCAAAAGCGCAAGGACGGCACGCCCTATATCTCGCACACCATCTCCGCCGCGATCATCACGGCCGAAATGGGGCTGGATGAGGACGCCATCGTCGCGGCGCTCCTGCACGACTGCATCGAGGACACCTCGCTCACACACGAGGATATCGCGCACAGCTTCGGCCCTGCCGTGGCGGATATCGTCGAGGGCGTCACCAAGCTCACGCGCGTGCAGTACACGAGCGTGGAGGAGCAGCAGATGGAAAATCTGCGCAAGATGCTCCTCGCCATGGCGAAGGACATCCGCGTCATTCTGATCAAGATGGCCGACCGGCTGCACAACATGCGCACCATGGCCTATCAGAGCGAGGAAAAGCAGCGCATCAAATCGCTGGAGACGATGGAGGTCTACGCCCCCATCGCGCACCGGCTCGGGATGCAGAAGATCAAGTGGGAGCTGGAGGACCTGTCTCTGCAGTATCTCGACCCGGAGGGCTACAAGGCCATTACGGACTATCTCGACGCGCGGACGGACACGCTGGAGCATTTCATGTCCGACATTCGCGGCAAAATTCAGACCCGGCTGGAGGTTGACGGCATCCACTGCACCATCTCCTCGCGCATCAAGCATATCTACAGCATTTACCGCAAAATGTACGCGCAGAAGATCGACATCAACGGCATCTTTGACCTCTGCGCGTTTCGCGTCATCGTGGACGATCTCTCGGACTGCTACGCCGTGCTCGGCATCATCCACGACATGTTCAAGCCCATGCCGGGGCGCTTCAAGGACTACATCAGCACGCCGAAGCCGAACAATTACCGCAGCCTGCACACCACGGTCATCGGCTCGGAGGGCATCCCCTTTGAGGTGCAGATCCGCACGTGGGAGATGCATCTCACGGCCGAGTACGGCGTGGCCGCGCACTGGAAATACAAATCCGGCGAGCAGGGCGTAAAGCCCGGCGACGAGGAGAAATTCGCGTGGGTGCGCCGCCTGCTGGAGACGCAGCAGGAGTCAGACGCACAGGACTTTTTCCACAATCTCAAAATCGACATGTTCGCCGACGAGGTGTTCGTCTTCTCCCCGAAAGGGGACGTCATCAACCTCCCCGCCGGGGCGACGCCCATCGACTTTGCCTACAGCATCCACTCCGCCGTCGGCAACAGCATGGTCGGCGCGAAGGTCAACGGCCGGATCGTGAACTTTGACCACGTGCTGCAAAACGGCGACATTGTGGATATCCGCACGAGCAAAAACGCACCGGGCCCCAGCCGCGACTGGCTGGCCCTCGCAAAGAGCGGCTCTGCGCGCACAAAGATCAAGCAGTGGCTCAAGAAGGAGCGCCGGGAGGAAAACGTCCTCCACGGGCGCGAAATGTTTGAGCGCGAGCTGCGCGCGAACAACATCGCGCCGGCCGATATCATGGGCGACGATATCCTCCCGCTCATCCTCAAGCGCCTCGCCTTTTCGCAGATCGACGATCTCTACGCCGCCATCGGCTACGGCGGCATCACCGCGACGCGCACCGTCAACCGCATCAAAGACGAGCTGCAGCGCAGCCAGAGCACCGAGCAGAAAACCGCGCTTGACAAAATCAACGAGCAGGCCGAGCGGCGCAGCAAGCGCCAGCGCCACGCCGTGCACGGCGTGCTGGTGGAGGGGTTGGACAACTGCCTCATCAAGTTCTCCCGCTGCTGCACCCCCGTCCCGGGGGACGATATCATCGGCTTCATCACGCGCGGCGCGGGCGTCAGCATCCACCGCACGGACTGCGAAAATTATCTTGCAAGCCCGCCGGAAAACGCCGGCCGCTGGATCAGCGTGAGCTGGGCCGACCGGACCACGGACGAATACGCCACGACGCTGCTGCTCGTGAGCACGCAGCGCTCCGCGCTCGTCATGGACGTGGCCACGGCGCTCAACGCGCTCAACGCCAAGGTGCGCACGCTCACCGCGCGCGACGTGGAGAACAACCGCTCCACCGTCACCATCACGGTCGAGGTGCACTCGCTGAGCGAGCTGCGCCTGATTATGAGCCGTCTGGGCGCCATTCACGGCGTCATCCGCGTGGCGCGCGTCGGCTCAGCGGAGGCAAAAGCAGATTTTGACAAAGGAGAGGTTCTATGAGAGCTGTCGTTACCCGCGTGAGATCCGCGTCCGTCACGATCGACGGGCGCGAGCAGGCAAAGATCGGAAAGGGCTTTCTCGTCCTGCTCGGCGTGCACACGTCCGACACGGAGGCCGAGGCGAAAAAGATCGCGGACAAGATCTGTGGTCTGCGCGTGTTCGAGGACGAAAACGGCAAGATGAACATCTCGCCCGGCGACGCGGGGGCCGCGCTTCTGATCGTGAGCCAGTTCACGCTTTATGCCGACTGCAGATCCCGCCGCCCCGGCTTTACGCAGGCCGCCCGGCCGGATATCGCCGTGCCGCTCTACGAGCTCGTCGTCGCGGAGTGCCGCGCGCGCGGGTTTGCGGTCGGCACAGGCGTTTTTGGCGCGGACATGCTCGTCGCGTCTGAAAACGACGGGCCGGTCACGCTCCTGCTCGACACCGAACAACTGTAAAATTAGGAGGAAAAAACATGCTGATTAAATGCCTGCCGGTCGGACATCTTATGACCAACTGCTACATCGTCACGGACGAAGCCTCGCTTGCGTGCGCCGTCATCGACCCCGGCGACGAGTCGAACACCATCCTCAACTACCTGGAGGACAATCATCTCACCTGCCGCGCCATTCTGCTCACGCACGGCCACTACGACCACACCGGCGCGGTGGACGCCGTGCACGCCGAGACGGGCGCGACCGTTTACATGCACAGGAACGACGCGGGCAGCGCCGTCGGCTTTGACAGCTATGTCTATGATCCGCCGGAGGGGACCGTCTTTTATCAGGAGGGCGACACTGTGCAGGTGGGCGCGCTGGTGTTCCGCGTGCTGGAGACGCCCGGCCACACACCCGGCGGTGTGACGCTAATGTGCGAGGACGCGCTCTTCACGGGCGACACGCTGTTCAACGGCTCGTGCGGCCGCACGGATTTTGCCGGCGGGGACATGGAGCAGGAGCTGCGCAGTCTCGCGCGTCTCGCCGCGCTGGAGGGGGACTATGAGGTTTATCCCGGGCACATGGATTTCTCCACGCTGGAGCGTGAGCGGCAGTACAATCCATACCTGCGGGCGCTGAAGCAGCGCGGTGATTTTTGAGCGCTGCCGGGGGCAGGCATTCGATGGGAGGGCCTTTGCGCCCTCCTCTTTTGTGCCGCGGAGCAGGTGGGGATGCGGCGCCGCTGCTGGCATGGTGTGGGATTGTGGCTGGGCGCTTTGTTCCTGTACCGTGGTTGGTTGATCGTGGTGCTGGCGTTGGTGCGGTGCGAGATTGGGCCTGG
Organism: Oscillospiraceae bacterium; assembly: GCA_902760845.1. Classification (GTDB taxonomy): domain Bacteria; phylum Bacillota; class Clostridia; order Oscillospirales; family Oscillospiraceae; genus CAG-103. Next base: position 120 of record CACWHX010000067.1, on the reverse strand, counting down.
TTTCTTCGTTACTGTACCGTGGTTGGTTGGACGTAGTGCAGGCAATCCACCCGCTTTCTTTTCGCGCGGCGAATTGTCAAGTGAAGTGCAACAGGTTATGAGAAAAGACCTCATAGGGGG
>CACWHX010000066.1 GCA_902760845.1 Oscillospiraceae bacterium | reverse complement strand
CCACCCCATTTCTTTCCGACTTGCCGGAAAGAAACGCGGTGGAGCCGCAAAGAAAGGGGCGCTTTGGTCAAGGGGCTAACCGCCCCTTAACAACCCCCGGAGATGCAGCATTCGGCAAAGACTTTTACCGCGCTGCAGGTCGTACAGGCTGGTTGCCGGAGAATCGGTGCGGTGTGGGATACAATGCAAGCGACTAAAACTACAGCTCAGGGGTGTGGTGTGTTTTTACGCACTCGGTAAGTATCTGGCCTTTCCAAGCCAAGATACCTACCAAGCTGCGTCTCCCGCACCCCGGAGTACGGCGGCGCACTTGCGCCGCTCGTACAGCCCAGTCCGACCGTAGAAAGGTAAGCCCCCGGAAACGCGCGCAGAGCGCGCGGTTCCGGAAGAAGCGTTGCCTACCTCCGCACCCCTCAGCGTTTCTTTCCGGCTCCACCGGCTTTCTTTTCGCGCTGAAAAGAAAGCCGGTGGAATGCCTGCACCACGTCAACAACTGCGGTACATTAACGGGGACACCAGCCACAATCCAGCACCACGCCAACGCTCGCACTACGTCAACAACTGCACCGCGTAACGAAGGAACCGAGCCGAAGCCCAGCGAAGCGGGTTCGGCTCGGTAAGGAAGAACGGGGAAGCGGATATGAAGCCGGCGCGCGTATGCGCGGCTGCGGAATGGAGCGCGCCCGTTCTGACGCCGTGTCCCCTTTTATCTGTTACCGCTTCAGCGTTTCGGCAAACGCGGCGTATTGCTCCACGCGCGCGGTGCACTCCGCGCGATCCTTGCCGGAGGCGAGGATATAGATCTTGATCTTCGGCTCCGTGCCGGACGGGCGCACAATGAACGAGCAGCCGTCCTCCAGTTCGAAATACAACACGTTCGAGCCGGAAATCTCCGTGCGGTCCACCCGGCCGAGGCCCGTGACGTTCACAGACCCGTCCTGATAGTCGCGCATGCGCAGCACCGGCGTGCCGCCCACCTCCGTGAGCGGATGCTCGCGCAGCTCCGCCATGAGCGCGCGCATCTTCTCCAGACCGTCCAGCCCCGGCATGACGAGGTTGAGCGTCTTTTCGCCGTACCAGCCGTATTTCTCATACAGTGCGTCCACGGCCTGCGCGAGCGTCATGCCGCGCTCGAAATAGTGCGCCGCCATCTCAGTAATCATCATGCAGGCCGTCACGGCGTCCTTGTCGCGCACATAGTCGCCCATCATGTAGCCGTAGCTCTCCTCGAAGGCGAGCAGGTACTGATAGGTATCGCCGTTCGCCGCGTACTCGGCGAGCTTCTCGGCCATGAACTTGAAGCCGGTGAACGTCTCGTCATAGTGCACGTCGTTCACCTCGCAGATGCGCCGGACGAGCTTGCTCGTCACGATCGTGGAAATCGCCGCGGCGTTTTTCGGCAGCGTCCCGCTCTCGCGCCGGGCGGTGATGATATAGTCCAGCAGCAGGCAGCCCATCTGGTTGCCGGTGATGGTGTGGTACTCCCCGTCTTCCCCGCGCACCATGACGCCCACGCGGTCAGAGTCCGGGTCGGTGCCGAGGATGAGGTCGCTGCCGACCTCCTTGGCGAGATCGACCGCGAGATAGAACCCCTCCGGATTCTCCGGATTCGGGCTCTGCACGGTGGGGAACGTGCCGTCGAGCACCATCTGCTCCGGCACGGGGATCACCTGCTGCATCCCCAGCCGATGCAGCGCCTCCGGCACGAGCCGCCAGCCCGCGCCGTGAAACGGCGTGTAGACGATCTTGAACCGGTCGGCCACGCGGCGCACGACGGCGGGGTCGATGGCCTGGGCGAGCACTTCCTTCAAAAACGCCTCGTCCGTCTCCTCGCCGATGAACTCCGCAAGGCCCTGCTGCACCGCCTCGTCAAACGCCATGCGCCGGACATCGGTGAACAGGTTCAGCTTCGCCATATTGTCCGCAATGGCGGCGGCGTGCTGCGGCGGCAGCTGCGCCCCGTCGGACCAGTATACCTTGTAGCCGTTATACTCCTTGGGATTGTGGCTCGCCGTGATGTTCAGCCCCGCCGTCGCGCCGTAGTATTTCACGGCGAAGGACAGCTCCGGCGTGGGGCGCAGCGCGTCAAAGATGCGCACGTGCACGCCGTTGGCCGCCATGACGGACGCCGCCTCGCGCGCGAACGTCTCGCTGTTGACGCGGCAGTCATAGCAGATGACGATGCCCCGGCGGCAGGCGTCCGCCCCCTCGGCGCGGATGAGCTCCGCAAACGCCTGCGTGGCGTGGCGGATGACGTGCACATTCATGCGCCGGCAGCCGAGCGCCATCTCGCCGCGCAGCCCGGCCGTGCCGAACTCGAGCGGCGCGAAAAAGCGGCTCTCGATCTCCTTGTCATTGTCGCGGATGGCGTTGAGCTCCTCCCACTCCGCGTTCGACAGCGCGGGGCTGTCGAGCCACCGCTGGTACTCTTCTCTATAATGCATTGCTCTCCTCCTCTTCATCCGGCGCGCCCTCCTCACAGAGCGCGCGTGCGTCGTCGAGCAGTGTCTCCGGCACATAGATCTCCACGCCGAAGCCCGACATGCCGAGCACGACCTTTCCAAAGCCGCCGTTGCCGGGATATCGCGTCAGGCACGGGATGCCGTACGCCTGCAGCATGTTGACCAGCAGCTGATCCTCCAGATCCAGGCCGGCGCACTGCGTGAGAAACGCCGGGGTCACCGGCTCGCCGTTTTCGTCCCGCGGCCACGTTCTGAGCAGTTCGCCATAGTCCCTGCGCCCCCAGGGAGCGTTCAGATCGCCGGGGGATTTGTCGCCCCACTCCGGCTTCCAGTCCTTGTTCATTCCTGTTGCTCTCCCATGCAGTTTATTTGTGATACCGCGCGCCCGCGTTGATCGTAAACGCGCGATAGAGCTGCTCGATGAGCATGACGCGCGCGAGGTGATGCGGAAACGTCAGGTCCGACATGCTCAGCCGCAGGGCCGCCGCGCGCTTCACCGACGGGTGCAGCCCATACGACCCGCCCACGACGAAGCACAGCCGCGAGCCGCCGCGCGCGGTAAAATCCGCGAGCCGCCGCGCGAGCTCTGGGCTCGTCATGCGCTCGCCCTCCACGCACAGCGCGACCGTCGCGGCGCCCTTCGGGATCAGGCGCAGAATCTCCCGCGCCTCCTTTTCGAGCGCGGCGTCGATCTCACTCGCGGCCGGTCGCTCCGGCAGGCGCTGCTCGGGCAGCTCCGTCACCGCGAGGCGGCAGAACGCGCCGAGGCGCTTTGCATACTCCGCGAACGCCTCCATATAATAAGCTTCCCGCATCCTGCCGACGCACAGCAGCGTTACAGACAGCATACCCGCGCTCCGATCTCCACCGCGAGCGGGCCCGCCTCCGGCGCGGCGCAAAGCTCCGGCAGCGCCTCCGGCGGAAGCGCCGCGCAGAGCGCGCGCGACACCGTCTCGAGCGCCCGCTGCGGGGTGTTGTTGTGCCGGCTCAGGTGACCCAGGATCAGGCTGCGCGTACCGTGATACGCCAGCTCCGCCGCAAGGTCGCCCGCCGCGTCGTTGGAAAGATGCCCGTAGTCGGACAAAATCCGCCGCTTGAGATAGGCCGGATACGGTCCGTTTCGCAGCATGTCGATATCATGATTGGCCTCGATCACCGCGCCGTCCACGCCGCGCAGCGCGCAGCGCACGGTCTCCGTGACGGCGCCGAGGTCGGTGCAGAAGCCGACGCTGCCGCTCTCGCCCGAGATGCGGTAGCCGCAGCTGCCCGCGGCGTCGTGCTGCGTGCAAAACGGCGTCACCGCCGCGCCGCCGACAAGCGCCGCGCAGTCCGGCTCGATCTCGCAGAGCGCGTCCGCGTGCTCCGGCAGCAGGGCGCGCAGGGCGCGCGCCGCCGGCGCGATGGTATACACCGGCAGCGGCGCGCGGCGCAACAGCACCCGCAGGCCGGCAATATGGTCCGTATGCTCGTGCGTGACGAGCACGCCGGCTATGTCGCGCAGCTCCAGCCCCTGCTGCTGCAGGCCGCCGCAGATGCGCCGCGCGGAGATGCCCGCGTCGATGAGCAGATGGGTATCCCCCTCGGAGATGAGCGCGCAGTTTCCCGTTGAGCCGCTCGCCAGCAGGACAAGTCTCATTCCGCTGCCGCCACGGCGACGGCGTCCTGCTCGTCGCGCACGAGCGTGATATCCGCGCCCGCGCCGCGCAGCTTGCCGACAAAGTCCTCATACCCGCGCTCGATATAGTGGATGTCCACGATCTCGGTCACGCCCTGGGCGCACAGCCCCGCGATGACCATGGCCGCGCCCGCGCGCAGATCGCACGCCGCGACGCGCGCGCCCCGGAGGGCGTCCACGCCCTCAATGATGGCCGTGCAGCCGTCCACGACCACGTTCGCGCCCATCTTGCGCAGCTCCTTCATGTATTTATAGCGGTTGTCATACACGCCCTCGGTGATGACGCTCGTGCCGTTGGCCAGACACAGCGCCGTGCTGACCTGCGGCTGCATATCCGTCGGGAACCCGGGATACGGCTGGGTCTTGACGTTCACGCGCCGCAGTCGGCCGTTGGAGCGCACGAGGACGCTGTCCTCCCCGTCCACGACCGTGACGCCCATCTCGCGCAGCTTCGCGCTGATGCACTCCAGGTGGCGCGGGATGACGTTTTTGAGCCGCAGCTCGCCGCCCGCCGCCGCGCACGCCGCCATGTAGGTGCCGGCCTCGATCTGGTCGGGGATGATGGTATAGGTGCCGCCGTGCAGCCGGTCCACGCCGTAGATCTTCACGGTGTCCGTCCCGGCGCCGCGCACGTCCGCGCCCATGGAGTTGAGGAAGTTTGCCAGATCGACGATGTGCGGCTCGCGCGCCGCGTTCTCGATGATGGTGCGCCCGCGCGCCATCGACGCCGCGATGATGATATTCATCGTCGCGCCGACGGAGACCTTGTCAAGATACACCTTCGCCCCGCGCAGCCGGCCGTCCGGCGTGTCGGCATAGACGAAGCCGTCCTTGATCTCCACCGTCGCGCCCATGGCGGTCATGCCCTTGACGTGCTGGTCGATCGGCCGCACGCCGAAGTTGCACCCGCCCGGCATCGTCGTCTTCGCCGTGCCGAAGCGGCCCAGCATGGAGCCGATGAAATAATACGACGCGCGAATCTTCCGCATGAGCTCATACGGCGCGTCCGCGAAGTGAACGTGCGTGCAGTCGATCTCCACGGTCGTGGCATCGACGCGGCGCACGCGCGCGCCCAGCTCCTCCAGAATCGTCAGCAGCATATCCACGTCGCTGATCTGCGGGATGTTCTCCAACCGGCATACGCCGTCCACCATCAGCACCGCCGGAATGATCGCGACCGCCGCGTTCTTCGCGCCGCTGATTTCAATTTGTCCCTGCAGCGGTCTCCCGCCGCGGATCAGATATTTATCCAAATCGTACACCTCTCGTGCCGCAAGTCGTTTTCATAGCGGCGCAGACAGACCGCGCCGCTCTCATAGATTGCCCATTTTACGCATACTTAATAATGCATTCTACCACACATTCGCAAGAAAAGCAATCACCAGAACGGCGTTCGAAATCAGACGGGGGTTTCCGCCCGTCCGCCGCGCCGCTCACGCGCCCAGGATCAGCTTGGTTTTCAGCACGGCGACGGTCGTTTTGGAGTCCGGCAGCTCGCCCGCGAGCGCGAGCGCCACCAGCTCCTCCAGCGGGTGCTTCTCGATGTTCAGAAATTCGCCCCGGTCCGGGTGCGCGTCGCCCCGGTGCAGGCCGCGCGCCAGATACAGGTGCAGCACCTCGCCGCAATAGCCGGGCGTGGCGTAATGCTCGCCCAGCGGGCGCAGCTCATCGGCAGTCAGCCCCGTCTCCTCCGACAGCTCCCGCGCCGCGGCGAGCTTCGGCGCCTCGCCCGGTTCCAGCTTGCCCGCCGGAATCTCCAGCAGCGCCGTGCCAAACGGATAGCGATACTGCCGCACGCACCAGACCGTGCCGTCCTCCTCCAGCGGCAGCACCGCCACGCCGCCGGGGTGCTCGATGGCCTCCCGCAGCGCGACGCTCCCGTCCGGCAGCAGGGCGTTATCCAGCCGCAGCCGGACGATGACGCCCTCGTAGCGTGTGATGGTGTTGAGTCTTTTCTCCTCCAGTTTCATACTTACGTCCCCCATTCTGCATCACTGTACCATATTTGCGGCAGAATTGCCATATATTTTGAATGGCAATTTCGCGCGCAGGCGCGGTATACTGGGGTCAATTTGAGCCGTGTGTCCCATCGCGGGCCGCGAGAAAGGAAGCTTCCGCCCATGACCATTGAAACCGTCACCTCCGAGGCCGTATCCATCCGCATCAGCCGCGCGGAGCTCGGCGCGCAGGAAACGCTCACGCCCGCCGAGGCGCGCGCGTGCGTGCGCCGCGCGCTCGACGACAGCGGCCAGCCGCCGTGGGCGCGCATGGAAATCGCGCTCTTTCCAGCGGAGACGGAGCTGCTGCTCATCGCCCGGCCGGTCACCTGCCGCCCGTGCCGCTTCCGCTTTGCGCGCTTTCACGATCTGGCGGCGGCGCTGCCGTATCTCCCGCCGGAGACGGACTGCGACGCGGTGTACATAGACGGCGGCTTCGAGCTGCTGCTCTATCCGACGGCGTCGCCGCTGCCGAACGCGCTGTATGAGTTCGGCGAGGCGCTATCCTGCACGCCGGAGCTCGCCGCGCACCTGCTGGAGCAGGGCGAGGTGATCGCCGAAAAGAACGCCGCCGCCGTTCTGCAGCGGTATTTCTGCTGATTTCCGCCGTTTTCGCTCTTCCCTTCTCCGGTCGAATGTGGTATAATGACTGCCGCGCAGCGATGATCCGTCATGGCGGTTGTCCCGCCCCGCGGGGCGGCGGAGGGCCATGACGCACCGTACCGCGGGCGGCGCGCGCTTCGCGGCACGAGATCGCGGAACCACGGAGGGGAGGTGGAAGCATGCCGCGCGAAAAAGGAATCCGGCAGGCCGCGTCCAACCGCAAGGCCCTGCACGATTATTTCGTGCTGGAGCGGTTCGAGGCGGGCGTCGAGCTCTTCGGCACGGAGGTCAAGAGCATCCGCGCCGGGACGGTGAATCTGAAGGACGCCTTCTGCACCGTGAAAAACGGCGAGCTGTTCGCGCACGGCATCCACATCAGCCCCTATACCCACGGCAGCTACTATAACCGCGACCCCGACCGCCCCAAGCGGCTTTTGATGCACAGGCGCGAGATTCGAAAGCTGCAGGCGCGCGTACAGCAGGACGGGCTGACGCTCATCCCGCTCAGCCTGTATTTCCGGGACGGCCGCGTGAAGGTGGAGCTGGGGCTCTGCAAGGGCAAGAAGCTCTATGACAAGCGGGAGGCCGCCGCCGCGCGCAGCGCAAAACGCGAGATCGACAGAACCATAAAGGAGAGAAACCACCAATGAGCAATCCGATCGTGACCATCGAAATGGAAAACGGCGGCGTCATCCGGGCCGAGCTGTATCCCGATATCGCCCCGAACACCGTGAACAACTTCATCAGCCTCGTGCAGCAGGGCTTCTATGACGGGGTCATCTTCCACCGCGTCATCCCCGGCTTTATGATCCAGGGCGGCGACCCCAACGGCACCGGCATGGGCGGCCCGGGGTACAGCATCCGGGGCGAGTTTTCGTCCAACGACTTTCAGAACGATCTGAAGCACACGCGCGGCGTGCTCTCCATGGCCCGCACCATGGCGCCGGACTCCGCCGGCAGCCAGTTTTTCATCATGCACGAGGACGCGCCGCATCTCGACCGGCAGTACGCCGCCTTCGGCAAGGTCGTCGAGGGCATCGAGGTCGTGGACGAAATCGCCCGCGCCCCGCGCAACATGATGAACGACAAGCCCAAGGCCGATCAGCGCATGAAGACCGTCACGGTCGAGACCTTCGGCGTGGACTATCCCGCGCCGGAAAAGCTGCCCGAGCGGTAAGCGAAACCTTTTTCCATGCGCATCGTCTAACTATCGAAAGAACAGAATTTGCAGTTTCTGCACACACACAAATCCTCACCAACCGGAAGCCCAGCGTCAGCGGGCTCCGGTTGGAAAGGAAGAATGGGGGCGCGGATACGAAGCCGGCGCGCACAGGCGAAGCCTCTGCGCGGCTGCGGAGTGGAGCAAGCCCATTCTGACGCGGGGATGATTTGGTTTCGACGGGGGTGTGGAGGCAGGAATAGCGGGCGGCGGCGCCTGACCGCCATAAAACGGGCAACCTTATAAATCAAAGAACAACAACGAACCTGTTCTTCTCGCTGCTTAACTAGCGAGCGTTCCCGCCGGGAGGCCCACGGCCCGGCAGCGGAGCGTCGATTCGTGGGGAACGTGCGCGCGGTAAGCTTTGCCCGTGCCACGCATCATGAAGCTACCGGAGCGGACCGGCTTGCGTGTTGGCCGCCGTGACGGGAACGGAGGAGTCCGCTTCTCAAAACAACCCGCTGCGCCCGGAGAAGTTCCTGTTCAAGCGCTTTCGGACGGGGGTTCGATTCCCCCCATCTCCACCATTCGGACCGTACTCGAACTTTCGAGTGCGGTCCATTTTCTTTTATATTGTAGAAGATCATCGCCTGGCCGTTCCTGACCTCGATCCGGGCGATGAACGTGTCCACAAGGCGCTGCCGGAAGGCAGCGTCGTCCACATCCCCGTCC
>CACWHX010000065.1:539-9199 GCA_902760845.1 Oscillospiraceae bacterium | reverse complement strand
CTTTCCGGCTCCACCGGCTTTCTTTTCGCGCTGAAAAGAAAGCGGGTGGAATGCCTGCACCACGTCAACATCTGCGGTATCTTAACGAGGAAACCAGCCCCAATCTAGCACCGCGCCAACGCCAGAACTACGTCAACAGTTGCGGTACAGTAACGAAGCGCCCGGCCCCAATCCCGCACCCCGCATCCCCGAGCCGAAGCGACTTCGGCTCGGTAAAGGAAGAACGGGGAAGCAGATGTGGAGCCGTGCCGCTTGCGGCGCTGCGCAGCGGAGCAAGCCCGTTCTGACGCCACCTCTCCCCTGCGCTGTGTATCAAAAACCGCGGCAGGGGCGATATCCTCTCCCCGGCCGCGGTTTTTTATTGCTTCTTGATCTCGGCAACATAGCGATAGTTCAAACAGTTGGCCTCGCAGAAATCGACGTGCTCCTCCATGGCCTGCCGCGCCAGCTGCGGAAACCCCATGCGAATGGCGTTGATGACCGCGTCGTGCTGGCTGCAGATGAGCAGCATCTCGTCGCGCTTCTGCGCCGCGGCCAGAAACTCGCACGTGCGCACGGAGAGATAGTTCAGCTTCTTGTCGATGGAGGTGTACATCTCGCTCAGATACCGGTTGCGCGCCGCGTTCACAAGGTCGATGTGCAGCGCGCGGTCGGCCTTCACGTCCGGCCAGGCGGTGCGCCCCTCCACATAGTCGCGCATGCTCGCGCGAAAGTGCGCCGCGCGGCGCTCCAGCAGCGCAATGTCCACGCGCCAGTTTTTCTGCGCGCAGATGTACGCCGCCGTGGTGTCGATGGCCTTGCGCGCGACAAAGAGCTCGGCAATGTCCGCGTCGTCCATGTCGAACACGAGGTAGCTGCGATACTTCTTCCCCGGCTCCACGCGCTCGACCACCAGCCCGCGTTCGACCAGGCGGTCGATCGCCTCGCGCGCCGGCGTGCCCGACACGCCCAGCGTCTCGGCGATGGCGTTGATCTTCAGCTTGCTGCCGGGCGCGAGCTGCGACGTCAGGATGGCCTCCTCCAGAATGTCATACACCGCGTCGCTGATGCGCACGAAGGGGTTTTCCCGCTGGAGCCGCGCCAGCCGCTCCGGCTGCAGCGCGCCCATCGCGGGGTCGGCTTTCTCTGCCATGGCGCTTCACCTCAATCTTTCTGTTTCCATATATATAGGAATCCGCCGGAAAAAGCAATCCCTTTTTGAAAAACGCAAAACTGAAAAAACAGGCAAAAAACAGTTGACTATCCGCGCGGCAAGCGATATTTTAGAACTATATCTGGGCAAACTAGCCGAAAGTAACAAAACGCAAAGGAGAACGCTATGAAAGATCATCTGACCGTCCCGGAGCTGGAGCGGACCTGCCGGGAGCTGAGACGGCACGTCGTCTCCATGATCCACACGGCGCAGTCGGGCCACCCCGGCGGGTCGCTGTCGGCGGCGGAGTTTGTGACGGCGTGCTATTTTCACGCGATGGACGTCGATCCGCAAAATCCCCGGTGGCCGGACCGCGACCGCTTTGTGCTCTCCAAGGGGCACGCCTGCCCGGCGCAGTACGCCGCGCTCGCGATGAAGGGCTTTTTCGAGCTCAGCGTGCTGGACACGCTGCGCAAAGAGGGCTCGATCCTGCAGGGCCACCCGGACATGAAGAAGTGCCCCGGCATCGACATCTCCACCGGCTCCCTGGGTCAGGGTCTCGCCTGCGCCGCGGGCATGGCGCTCGCGGGAAAGCTCGACGGGAAGGCGTATCACGTGTTCGCCGCCCTGGGCGACGGCGAGTGCGACGAGGGCGAGATCTGGGAGGCCTGCGGCGTCGCGTATAAATATCAGCTCGACAACCTCGTCGCGTTCGTGGACTGGAACGGGCTGCAGCTCGACGGCCCGTGCGACGAGATCATGCCGACGCTCGATCTGGCGAAGAAGTTTGAGGCCTTCGGCTTTGAGACGTACGTCATCGACGGCAACGACATGCAGCAGGTCGTGGACGCGCTCGACGCCGCGTGCGCGGCCAGAAACGGGAGACCGAAGTGCATCGTCGGCAGGACCGTCAAGGGCAAGGGCGTGTCGTATATGGAAAATCAGGTCGGCTGGCACGGCGTCGCGCCGAACGACGCGGAGTATGCGCAGGCCATGCGCGAGCTGAACGCGCAGCAGGATGAAAGGAGGGCGAACGAACGATGAGCGAGCCCAAAATGATCCCGACCCGCAACGGCTTCGGCGACGAGATCGTCGCCCTCGGCAGAGAAAACCGGGACATCCTCGTCATTGATGCGGATCTCGGCAAAAGCTGCAAAACAGGCGAATTTAAAAAGCAGCTCCCCGCGCAGTATCTGAACGTCGGCATCGCCGAGCAGAGCGCGGCGGGCGTCGCGGCGGGTCTCGCCGCCTGCGGCAAGACGCCCTTCGTCGTGACATACGCGGCCTTCGGCTCGATGCGCATGGTGGAGATGATCCGGCAGGAGGCGTGCTATCCGAATCTGAACGTGAAGCTCGCCTGCTCCCACGGCGGCTTCACCCCCGCGGCCGACGGCGCAAGCCACCAGAGCGTGGAGGATCTCGGCATCCTCAGCTCGATCCCGAACATGACGGTCATCATGCCGGCGGACTATGTCTCCGCACGCAGGCTCGTGCGCGCCGCGGCGGAGGCGCACGGCCCGGTGTATCTGCGCTTTACACGCGACGCGATGCCGGTGCTGTACGGCGACGAGGAGTCGTTTGCGATTGGAAAGGCGAAGCTGCTGCGCGACGGGCGCGGCGCCGCCATCATCGCCAACGGCGACACGGTGCATCTCGCGCTGGAGGCGGCGCGGCTGCTCGCGGCGAAGGGCATCGAGACGCGCGTGCTCGACATGCACACGATCAAGCCGCTCGACACGGAGGCGGTGATCGCCGCGGTGAACGACACGGGAAAGATCGTCACGGTCGAGGATCACAACGTCATCAACGGCCTCGGCACGGCGGTCTCCGCCGTCGTCGCGGAGCTGGGCCGAGGCGTCGTCCGGCGCATCGGCGTGCAGGATCATTTCGGCCAGTCCGCGCCGTATGAGCGGCTCATGGAGCTGAGCGGCATCACGCCGGCGGCCATCGCGGCCGCGGTCGAGGCGCTGTAAGACGCGCGGAAGCGAAAGGCCCCCGCAGGGACGAACCACGTCCCCGCGGGGGCCTTTCACAGGATTGACAAATCGCGGCACTTTTTGTAAAATGACCTTGCCTCGCAAGAGGCAGGGCGCTGCACAATCGGCAGGCGGTTTGGCCACGACTCCCGAAGGGGGGTGAGGCTGATGCGGCTTACGTTACATATCGGCACTTTTACAGTGACGATTGTCGTGAAACGCAGAAACCGCCACTCTGCCAAGTGACGGTTTCAAGGGCTATGCTGTTGATACTCTGATTACTTAGGCGAAACCGCTTGTCGCGGCGCCCTTTCTGCTTTTTATTATACGCAGCGGGGCGCGCTTTGTCAAGCGCAGGCGGGTCCCGCCCGCTGATTACAGCTCCCGCCGCTGGTAGAACGCGACCGACAGCCGCCAGGACACGGCGAACAGCGCCGCGCTCACGAGCGGGAACAGCGCCGCGTGCGCCTGCAGATACCCCAAAAACGCCATGCCGTCCTCCGCGGAGACGGAGAGGGCGGCGACCACGCCGAAGAGCGCGCCCAGGCCGATGAGATACGCGACGCGCCCCTTGGTGCTGCCAAACTTGAACAGAATGGGCAGCAGCAGGCTCGGGCACAGCAGCCCCACGCCCAGCGAGAACGTGACATACAGCACCCACTCCCGCGTGAACAGCCCCAGGCGGATCGCCTGCGTGACGCAGGCCAGCAGCCACGCCGTGCCGATCAAAATCAGGGCTATGAGGTACTTCGCCGCCACGAGCTGCGCGCGGCTGACGGGCAGCGCCCCGGCATACGAATCCCAGCGGCACTGCTCATCCTGGCTCAGCATCGAGCCCGGGAGCATCCCCGCCATGAGGATGGCGAAAACCGCGTAAAACGAAGTGCCGGACAGGGTCGATACCGCGAGGAAGATCCCCAGCGACACGAGCCACCAGCCCCAGAGCTGATAGAATTCCTTTTGCAGCAGTCCCTTCATCTCACCGCGCCCCCTTTGTCATGAAAATGAACAGCTCCTCCAGCCCCACCGGGCTGAGCGCCAGCCCCGCGGGGGCGGCGCCGCGCCGCACGATGGCCTCCGCGCCGTAGGCCGAGTCCCGCCGCCCGACGACCGCGCCGGGGTCGATGGCGTCCAGCGCCGATGCGTCGCAGCGCAGCAGGCCATACCGCTCCAGCAGCGCGTCCTTCTCCTCGAAGAGCACGAGACGGCCCTTATGCAGGAACGCGATATAGTCGCAGAGCTTTTCCAGATCGCTCACGATGTGCGACGAGATCAGCACCGCGCGGTCCGCGTCGCGCGTGAACTCCGAGAAGAGCTCCACGATCTCGTCGCGCACCACGGGGTCCAGCCCGCCGGTCGGCTCGTCCAGCACCAGCAGCCGCGCGTTGTGCGACAGGGCGATGGCGATGGCGAGCTTCATCTTCATCCCACGGGAAAACGCCTTGTACGGCTTGCCGTGAGGCAGCTCGAACCGGTCAAGATACCGCGCGTAGCACGCCGCGTCCCAGTTCCGGAAGATGCCGGACATGATTCGGCCGATCTGCCCCGGGTTCAGCCCCTGCGGCAGCCCCGCCTCGTCCAGCACGACGCCGACGTCGTTTTTGTCCAGCGCTGCGGCGTCCTGCCCCAGCACCGTGGCGCTGCCTCCGTCGGCGCGCAGCATGTTCAGGATCAGCTTGATGGTCGTGGTCTTGCCGGCGCCGTTTTCGCCCACCAGCCCCAGGATGCACCCGGCCGGCAGCGCGAGCGTCACGTCCTCCAGCGAAAAGCCAGGCCAGCGCTTGCACAGCCCGTTGAGTTCCAATGCGTTCATAGGGATTCCTCCGTCAGTGTTTCAAACATTTCGATCAGCTCCGCGCGGTCCAGCCCGCAGGCCGCGGCGAGGCGCGCGACCTCGCCCAGATGCGCTTCGATCTTCTTCAAATTCTCCTCCCGCAGCAGCTCGACGTTCTTCGGCGCGACGAAGCTGCCCTTGGCCGGGATCGTGTAGAGAAAGCCCTCGCGCTCCAGCTCCTCATAGGCGCGCTTGGTCGTGATGACGCTGATGCGCAGGTCCTTCGCCAGATTGCGGATCGAGGGCAGCGCTTCGTCCTCCCGCAGCGCGCCGGACAGGATCTGGTTTTTGAGCTGCGTGCAGATCTGGCTGTAGATCGGCTCGCCGCTCTTGTTGTCGATGAAGATGTTCACGCTCTCACCTCTGCGCAATCTGTATATGCTCAGTATACACAGTAATCACGATTTGTCAAGCAAAAGTTTTAAAATTTTTCGCGCCGCACGACACATAGTTGACTTTTTCACAAGTTGGCGGTAAGATACAAGCAGGCAAATCAGAAAGAGAACTTTGAAATATTCTGTTGAAAGAAAGGGGAAACCATATGGCAGAACAACGAGATGTCATCGTGAAGCTTGGCGCGATGATTACAGACCGCATCCCGTACAAGCTGGGGGTGAAAAAGCTCACCCCGGAGGACCCGGAGTACATCATTCTGGACCGCGCGCTGGAGAGCGACGAGCAGGCGGAGATCATGCTGAAGATGGGTCTGCGCAAGCCGAAGACCCTCGCGGAAATCGCGAAGCTCACCGGCAAGAGCGAGGCGCACGTTGAGGAGCTGCTCGAAAAGGCCGCCCGCACCGGCGCGGTGGAGTACAACTGGGAAAACCCGCAGCACGAAAAGCAGTATTATGTGCAGGTGTTCGTGCCCGGCATCGCCGAGATGACGAACATGGTGCCCTGGCAGATGGAGAAGTATCCGGAGCTGGGCGAGAAGTTCAACGACATGACCTATCTCCCCCTCGCCGGCATCACCCATCTCGTGCCGCCCGGCGGCGCCGGCATCGGCATGCACACGATCCCCGTGGAGTCCGCCATCCCGGCGCGCAACGAATCGCTGGACATCGAGCACCTCTCCCACTGGCTCGACAAATACGAGGGCCAGCTCTCCGTGGGCTACTGCTCCTGCCGCAACGCCCGGCGCATCAAGGGCGAGGGCTCCGGCGAGATTCAGGACGACTGCTGCATCGGCCTCGGCGACTTCGCCGATTATCTGGTGGAGACCGGCAAGGGCCGCCGCATCACGAAGGAGGAGGCGTGGGAGATTCTCAAGCGCTCCGAGGAAAACGGCTACGTCCACCAGATCACGAACATCGACGGCGAGGATAAGATCTTCGGCCTGTGCAACTGCGACCTGGGCGTATGCTTCGCGCTGCGCACGAGCCAGCTGTTCAACACGCAGAATCTCTCCGCCAGCGCCTATCGCGCCCATGTGGAAACCGAGAAGTGCGTCGCCTGCGGCAAGTGCGTCGAGGTATGTCCCGCCGGCGCGCTGAAGCTCGGCCAGAAGCTCTGCACCAAGGACGGCCCCGTGGCGTACCCCAGGGCGGAGCTCGCCTCGGAGCACAAGTGGGGCGAGCACAAGTGGAACCGCAACTACGTGGCGGACAATCGCAAGAACTGCCACGAGACCGGCACCGCCCCCTGCAAGACGGCCTGCCCCGCGCACATCGCCATCCAGGGCTACATCCAGCTGGCCAAGGAGGGCCGGTATCTGGACGCTTTGAAGCTCATCAAGCAGGATAACCCGTTCCCCTCCGTCTGCGGCTACGTCTGCAACCGCCGCTGCGAGGACGCCTGCACCCGCGGCAGTCTCGACCGCGCGCTCGCCATCGACGAGATCAAGAAGTTCATCGCCGAGCAGGATCTCAAGAGCAAGGACCGCTACATTGCCGAGCCTCTGCGCCGCCGCCCGATCGACAAGGATTATGAGGAAAAAATCGCCGTCATCGGCGCCGGCCCCGCGGGCCTGAGCTGCGCGTACTATCTCGCGAACATGGGCTACGTGAACGTCACGGTGTTCGACCGCAACAAGGAGCCCGGCGGCATGCTCGTCATGGGCATCCCCAGCTACCGGCTGGACCGCAAGGCGCTCAAGGGCGAGATCGACGTGCTGAAGAAGATGGGCGTCAAGTTCAAGATGAACACCGAGATCGGCCGGGACATCACCATCGACGCGCTGCGCGCGCAGGGCTACAAGGGCTTCTATGTCGCCATCGGCGCGCAGAAGTCCCAGGCGCTCGGCATCCCCGGCGAGGCGCTCACCGGCGTGTTCGGCGGCGTGGACTTCCTGCGCGAGGTCAATCTCGGCAACAAGCCGCTGCTGGGCAAGAAGTGCGCGGTCATCGGCGGCGGCAACGTCGCGATGGACGTGTGCCGCACGGCCCTGCGTCTCGGCGCGGAGACGACCATCGTCTATCGCCGCAGCGAGGAAGAGATGCCGGCCGACCGCGAGGAGCTCGCCGAGGCGATGGAGGAAGGTGTGCAGTTCTGCTTCCTGAGCGCCCCGGTTGAGATCATCGGCAACGCCAGCGGCCACGTCGCGGGCCTGAAGGTCGAGGTCATGGAGCTGGGCGAGCCGGACGAGAAGGGCCGCAGGGCCCCCGTCGGCACGGGCGAGTTCCAGACGCTGAAGGTCGATTCCGTCATCGCGTCCGTGGGCCAGACCATTGACTGGGGCACGCTCGACGTCGGCGCGCTGCAGACCGGCAAGAAGGGCAACGCCATTGCCGACGCCGTCACCTATCAGACGGCGCAGGCGGATATCTTCGTCGGCGGCGACGTGTACACCGGCCCGAAGTTCGCCATCGACGCGATTGCGGCCGGCCGCGAGGGCGCCGAGTCGCTGCACCGCTTCGTGCAGGACGGGCAGAGCCTTACCGTCGGGCGCAACCTGCGCGAGTTCTACGAGCTCAACAAGGACAACATCGTCGTGGGGCTCGACAGCTTCGACGCGCCGGAGCGTCAGCGCGTGCTGCACGATCCGAAGAAGGCCAGGAGCTTCAAGCCCGACCGGCTCACGTTCACCGAGGAGCAGGTTCAGGCGGAGGCGTCCCGCTGCCTCGGCTGCGGCGCGAGCATTGCCGATCCGAACCGCTGCATCGGCTGCGGGCTGTGCACCACCCGCTGCATGTTCGACGCCATCCATCTGCGGCGCGACTTCCCCGAGGCCTCCAGGATGTACAAGACGGAGGATAAGGTTCAGGCGCTGCTGCCGTATGTGACCAAGCGCGCTGTGACTATCAAGAAGCGCGAGCTTGCGGAGAAGCTTGGCAAGTAAGCGGCAACCCATCCAAAACACAGCGTCCCCCCGCTCAAGAGCAGAGCGGGGGGCTTTTTTGTGTGTGGCGTGTGTGCGGAGATTGGCGGGGTTCGGTTGATTGGGGTCGGTGGCCTCGTTACTGAGCCGCAGTTGTTGACGTGGTGCTGGCATTCCACCCGCTTTCTTTTCAGCGCGAAAAGAAAGCCGGTGGAGCCGGAAAGAAACGCTGAGGGGTGCGACGTCAGAACGGGCACGCTCCATTCCGCAGCCGCGCATACGCGCGCCGGCTCCATATCCGCTTCCCCGTTCTTCCTTACCGAGCCGAACCCGCTTCGCTGGGCTTCGTCTCGGGGATGCGGGGGTGGCGTCAGAACGGGCTTGCTCCGCTCCGCAGCGCCGCAAGCGGCACGGCTCCGCATCCGCGCCCCCGTTCTTCCTTACCGAGCCGAAGTCGCTTCG
>CACWHX010000065.1:0-533 GCA_902760845.1 Oscillospiraceae bacterium | reverse complement strand
GCCGGAAAGAAACGCGGTGGAGCCGCAAAGAAAGGGGCGCTTTGGTCAAGGGGCTAACCGCCCCTTAACAACCCCCGTAGGCGGGACATTCGGCAAAGGCTTTTACCGCGCTGCGAAACGCACAGGCTGGGTGCCGGAGAATCGGTGCGATGTGGGATACAATGCAAGCGACTAAAACTACAGCTCAGCGCTGCGGTGTGTTTTTACGCACCTTGGCAACTCCCTGCGGTGCTTGCCGCTCTAACGGGGGATTATCTCGTCGCTTCGCTCCTCATAATGGCAGCCAATATGATACCTGGCTCCGTCCCACGTACCGCGCCGCACTGAGATTCTTGCCAAGCTGCGTCATATGCACCCTGCACTACGGCGGCGCACTTGCGCCGCTCGTACGAGTCACTCCACACGTAGAAAGGTAAGCCCCCGGAAACGCGCGCGAGCGCGCGGTTCCGGAAGAAGCGATGCCTACCACCGCACCCCTCAGCGTTTCTTTCCGGCTCCACCGGCTTTCTTTTCGCGCTGAAAAGAAAGCGGGT
>CACWHX010000064.1 GCA_902760845.1 Oscillospiraceae bacterium | reverse complement strand
CCTGTTGCACTTCACTTGACAATTCGCCGCTGAAAAGAAAGCGGGTGGAATGCCAGCACTACGTCAACAGCTGCGGTATCTTAACGAGAACACCAGCCCAAAACCCCGCACCACCCCAACTCCCACGCTGCGTGCCGCGAACCTTGCGCGGTCGCAGTCCCAATCGAATCGGCATCAGTTTTTACCACTCATACATCCGCCCCGCGGCGCTCACACTAATGGCAAGCGAGGTGGTTTCTTTGGAGAGCGAAACGTTCTGGGCGCTGTTTCAGGATACGGGTGATCCGCTCTGCTACCTGCTGTATAAAGCGGTAATGACAGAAGAGAACGAACCGGCGGAGGACGCCCTCCGCCCGGCGTGATGAGGTACATATTATGTTTCAGACAACGCGCGGCCTTGTGCTGCGGGAGGTGCGCTATAAAGAGGCGGACAAGATCCTCACCGTTCTGACGCAGAGCGAGGGGAAGCTCACGCTGCGCGCGCGCGGCGCACTGCGCAAGGGCAGCAAGCTTGCCGCCGCAACGCAGCTACTCACGTTTTCCGAGATGACGCTCTTCGGAAACCGGGGCCGCTGGTCGCTGAACGAGGCGGCCACCGTGGAGCAGTTTCTCGGCCTGCGGGAGGATTTTTCCGCCCTCGCGCTGGGGAGCTATTTTGCCGAGCTTCTGGAGACGCTCTCGGAGGAGGGCGCGCCGGACGCGGCGGTTTTGCAGCTGGGGCTCAACAGTCTCTACGCCCTCAGCCGGGGGCTGTGCGGCGCGCGGCAGATCAAGGCCGCGTTCGAGCTGCGGCTCATGGCCGTCACGGGCTATGCGCCGGAGCTCTCCGGCTGCGCGCGCTGCGGCGCGCCGGAGCTCGCGCGGCCGTGGTTCTATCCGCCGGAGGGCGCGGTCTACTGCGAGCATTGCCGCGCCGCCGCGCCCGGCGCGCTCGTGCCGCTGCTGCCGGAGACGCTCGCGGCCATGCGTCATATCGTGTATTCTGACGCGAAGAAGCTCTTTTCATTCACGCTTTCGGACGCCGGACTGGAGCAGCTCGGCGACGTGTGCGAGCAGTATCTGCGCACGCAGCTGGAGCGGGGCTTCGCGTCCCTGGACTATTGGAAGAAAGTGAAAGACACATGAGAGAACAGACTGAAAAATCGCTGAAGACGCTGGAGCTGCCGGCGGTTCTGGAGCTGCTCGCGGCGGAGGCTGTGAGCGAGAGCGCGCGCGAGGCGGCGCGGCTGCTGCGCCCCAGCGGGGACCGGGCCGAGGCGGAGCGGCGCCTGAACGAGACAAGCGCCGCCGCGGCGCTGATGGTCGTGAAGGGGAGCCCGTCGTTTTCCGGCGTGAAGGACGTGCGCGCGTCCCTGCAGCGCGCGGACATGGGGGGCGTGCTCAACACGCGGGAGCTGCTGGACGTGGCGGGCGTGCTGCAGGCGGCGCGCGCCGTACGCGGCTACGGCACGACCGACCGCAAGGAGGCGACCTGCATCGACGCGCTTTTCAGTGCGCTGCAGGCAAACCGCTTTCTGGAGGACAAGATCACCGGCTCCATCGTGGGGGAGGATGAGATCGCGGACGCGGCGTCGTCGGAGCTTGCGTCGATCCGGCGGCTCATCCGCGCGGCGAGCGCGCGCGTGCACGACGCGCTGCAGAAGATCATCTCGTCGCCAAGCTATGCCAGGGCGCTGCAGGAGCCGATTATCACCATGCGCTCGGAGCGCTACGTCGTGCCGGTGAAGGCCGAGCACAAGGGCGCTGTGCCGGGGCTGGTGCACGACGTGTCCGGCTCCGGGGCGACGCTGTTCATCGAGCCGATGGCGGCAGTGAAGGCGAACAACGAACTGCGCGAGCTGCGCGCGAAGGAGAAGACCGAGATCGAGCGCATCCTGGCGGAGCTCTCCGCCGACTGCGCCGCGCACCGGGAGGACATTGCCTGTGACTTTGACCTGCTCGTGCGGCTGGATCTCATCTTCGCGAAGGCGAAGCTCGCCTACCGTCTCGACTGCACCGCCCCCGCGCTCACGCAGCGGGAGATCACGCTGCGCAGGGCGCGCCACCCGCTGCTGCCGAAGGATACGGCCGTGCCCATCGACGTCACGCTCGGCGGCGAATACGACACGCTCGTCATCACCGGACCGAACACCGGCGGCAAGACCGTCACGCTCAAGACCATCGGCCTGCTCGCCGTGATGGCGCAGTGCGGGCTGTACATCCCCGCCGCGGACGGCAGCGGCCTGCCGGTGTTCGAGGCGGTCATGGCGGACATCGGCGACGAGCAGAGCATTGAGCAGAGTCTCTCGACGTTCTCGGCGCATATGACGAACATCGTGCGCATCCTGGACACGTGCGGCGACCGGTCGCTGCTGCTGTTCGACGAGCTGGGCGCGGGCACCGACCCCACCGAGGGCGCGGCGCTCGCCATCGCCGTCATCGAGCGGGCGCGGCAGTGCGGCGCGACCATCGCGGCCACGACGCACTATACGGAGCTGAAGGTCTACGCCACGACGGAGCCGGGCGTGATGAACGCCTCGTGCGAGTTCGACGTGGACTCCCTCCGCCCGACCTACCGGCTGCTGATCGGCATCCCCGGAAAATCCAACGCCTTCGCCATCGCCGAGCGGCTGGGTCTGCCGGCGGACGTGATCGCGGCCGCGCGGGAGCGGGTCGGCGCCGAGAGCGCGACGTTTGAGGCCACCATCGAGAAGCTGGAGCAGGTGCGCCGGATGCTGGAGCGCGACCGCGAGGCGGAGGCAAAGCGCCTGCGCGAGGCGGAGGAAAACGCGCGCGCGTCCGCCCGGCTGAAGGCGGAGCTCTCCGTCCGGCTGGAGAAGGCGGACGAGAAGGCGCGCCGCGACGCCGAGCGCATCATCGGCGACGCGCGGCAGACGGCGGAGGAGGTGTTCCGCGAGCTGGACGGCATCCGCCGGCTGGAGCGCGAGGAGGAGGACCACCACCGCGCGAACGAGGCGCGCGCCCAGCTGCGGCGGCGGCTCAATCTCGCCGAGGAGCAGGCGGCGCGCGCCGCGCGTCAGCCGGAGGAACAGCGGGAGTCCGCCCGCCCGGTGCGGGTGGGGGACACGGTAGAGATCCGCTCCATGGGCGTGCGCGCGACGGTCACGGCCGTCTCTCCCGACCGGGTGCTCACGCTGCGCGCGGGCATCATGAACGTCACGGCGAAGGAGCGGGAGGTCTATCTCCTGGAGGACGTGAAGCCCGTGCAGGTGGTTGCGGCGTCGGGCCAGCCGGCGCGCCTTCGCAGCCACAGCGCCGCGTCGGAGATCGACCTGCGCGGCATGGAGCGCATCGAGGCCGTGGACGCGACGCAGCGGTTCCTGGACGCGGCGGTCATGGCGCGGCTGGAGCAGGTGCGGATCATCCACGGAAAGGGCACCGGCGCGCTGCGCCAGGCGGTGCAACAGGAGCTGAAAAAGAACAAGGCTGTCAAGGCGTTTCGCCTCGGTCGCTACGGCGAGGGAGAAAGCGGCGTGACCGTTGTGGAACTAAAATAAAATCCAAAAACTGCACGGCGGAAAACGCTGTGCAAACCTACGAAAAAGCGAAAAGCAGTTGACGATACGGCGGGATTTTGATAATATTATGTGCATACATGGTGCTTAAGGAGCGGAGAATATGATAACGAAAGAAGCAGTCATTAATAACCAGGTGGGACTACACGCCCGGCCCGCGACCTTCTTCATCCAAAAGGCGAATGAATTCAAAAGCAGCATCTGGATCGAGAAAGACGAACGGCGCGTCAATGCCAAGAGTCTGCTCGGCGTGCTTTCCCTTGGCATCGTCAAGGGTACGACGGTCATGCTCGTAGCCGACGGCGCGGATGAGCAGGAGGCCATCGACACCTTGACCGCGCTGATTCATTCCGATTTTTCCGAGTAAGAGAAACCCAAACAACCAGGACAGGGGCGTGTTTTCTGCACGCCCCTGTTTTCAAAGAGCGGACCGTTTGTCCGCTTTTTAAGACGGGACCGGGCACGCTCTGAGCGGCCCGGTCGCGGGAAATCGTTTTTCCGGGAGGGGAGGCCCGTCTCCGCCCGGACCCTCCCATATACGCGGGCGCCCGGCCGTTCGAAGCCGCGGCGCTGCGCGCGCGAAACGGAGAGATTGTTATGCCGACCGGCTCGACACAAAAACAAAAAAACACGGCGATCTTTCAGATGCTTCTGTGCGCGACGCTGTGGAGCATCGCGGGCATTTTCATCAAGGCCATTCCGTGGAGCCCGTTTGTCATCGCGGGCCTGCGCAGCTTCTTCGCGGGCATTGTGGTGCTGGTGTATATCCGCGTCAAGCGGATGCGCGTTGTCGTCAATCGCCAGACGGTGACGGCGGCGGTGTTCATGGCGGCGCTGTTTTTGTGCTTCGTCACGGCGACGAAGCTCACCACCGCCGCAAACGCCACGGTGCTGCAGTATACGGCGCCGCTTTTTGTCATGGTCATTTCCGTTTTGTTTCTGCACCAGAAGCTGCGGCGGGTCGATGTGGCCGCGGCGCTGTGCACGATGATCGGCGTCTCGCTGTGCTTTGCCGCGCAGCTCTCCGGCGGGCACCTGCTCGGCAACATCATCGCCGTCATCTCCGGCGTGTTCATGGCGATGATGTATCTTAATCTGGGCCGGTTCGGCCCGGAGGAGAAGATGAGCTACATTCTCATCGGCCAGCTCTTCACATTCTTGTGCAGCCTGCCGTTTTTCTTTACGACGCGGCCGGTGTTCGCGCCGCTGCCGGCGCTGTACGTCGTCATTCTCGGCGTGGTGCAGCTCGGCGTTCCCTATCTGCTGTGCGCGTGGGCGTCGGAGCACTGCCCGCCCATTGCCCTCTCGCT
Source organism: Oscillospiraceae bacterium (assembly GCA_902760845.1). Lineage (GTDB taxonomy): Bacteria > Bacillota > Clostridia > Oscillospirales > Oscillospiraceae > CAG-103. The sequence goes on along the minus strand of CACWHX010000064.1, from coordinate 3,994 downwards.
TTTGAGCGCGCTGGAGCCGCTGCTGAATCCCGTGTGGGTGTTTCTCTTCAACGGCGAGACGCCCGGCACGCTCGCGCTCGTGGGCGGCGCGGTGGTCATCGCGGCGGTGACGGCGTGGTGCATCCTCGGCCGCGACCGGACGCCGAGCGAACAGGAGGCCGCCAATGGAACCGCTGCGGATTGAACAGCTGCGCGAAAAGGCGAACCTGCTGCCGCAGAAGCCGGGCGTGTATCTCATGCTCGACCGCGCCGGCGCGGTGATCTACGTCGGCAAGGCCAAGGCGCTCAAAAACCGCGTGACGAGCTATTTCCGCGGCGAGCACCTGCCGAAGGTCGCGGCGATGGTGTCGCACGTGGCGGATTTCAACGTCATCGTCGTGCAGTCGGAGTTTGAGGCGCTCGTGCTGGAAAACTCCCTCATCAAGCAGCACAGGCCGAAATACAACATCCTGCTCAAGGACGACAAGGGCTATCCCTTCGTGCGTCTGGATGTGCGGAGCGAATATCCCACGTTCTCGCTCGTGAACAAAACGGAGAAGGACGGGGCAAAATACTTCGGCCCCTTCGGCGGCCGGAGCGTGACGCGCGAGATTCTCGACACGGTGTGCAAGGCGCTGCGGCTGCCGACGTGCACGCGCCGGTTCCCGCAGGACATCGGGAAGCGCCGTCCGTGCCTGAACTATCACATGAACACCTGCGCGGGCTACTGTCTCAAGGACGCCTCGGCGGAGGAGTACCGCCGGTCGATCCGGGAGGCGGAGCTGATCCTGGAGGGCAAGACGTCGGAGCTCACGGCCGACCTCCAGCGGCGCATGGAGGCGGCGGCCGAGGCGCTGCGCTTTGAATACGCCGCAGAGCTGCGCGACCGGCTGCGCGCCGTGCAGGAGCTGCAAAACCATCAGCGCGTCATCGCCACCGCCTATGCCGACACGGACGCCGTCGGCTTTCAGCGCGGGGCGCGCTGCTGCTTCACGGTGCTGCACTTTACGGATGGCAATCTCACCGGCAAGGACTTCGCGCTCATGGACGAGCCCCTGGAGCCGGACGGCGAGGCCGTGGCGGACCTGGTGCGGCAATATTACGCCGAGCGCGGCGCGTGGCCGCGGCAGATTCTTCTGCCGTGCGAGATCGAGGGCGTCGACGCGCTCCAGCGGCTTTTGACGGAGCAGGCGGGGCACAAGGTGGCGCTGGAGACGCCGAAGCGCGGCGAGCGCCGGCGGCTCACGGAGAGCGCCGCCATGAACGCGCAGGAGGAGATTCTGCGCGCGACGACGGCGCAGCAGCGCGGGCAGAAGACGCTCGAGTGGCTGCAAAAGGCGCTGGAGCTGCCCGATCTTCCGGCGCGGATCGAGGCGTTTGACATCTCAAATCTCGGCGACACGGGCATCGTCGCGGGCATGACGGTGTTCCGCAACGGGAAGCCGCTCCGGCGCGATTACCGCAAATTCCGCATGAAGGAGACGCAGACGCAAAACGACTATGCCTCCATGCGCGAGGCCGTGACGCGGCGGTTTCGCCGCTATCTGGAGGGGGATGAAACGTTCGGCGCCCTCCCGGATCTGCTGCTCATCGACGGCGGCGCGGAGCACGCGGCCGTCGCGCGGGACGTGCTGGCGGAGCTGAAGCTCGACGTGCCGGTGTTCGGCATGGTCAAGGACGACCGCCACCGCACGCGCGCGCTCGTGACGCCCGACGGCGCGGAGATCGGCATCGCCGCGAATCCCGCCGTGTTCGCCCTGATCGGAAGCATCCAGGAGGAGACGCACCGCTACTCCATCGCGTATCAGCGGAGTCTGCGCAACGCGGCGCTCGCCTCGGAGCTGGACGCCATCCCCGGCGTGGGGGAGACGCGGCGCAACGCGCTGCTCAAGGCCTTTCGCAGCGTAAAGGCCGTGCGCGAGGCGGACCTGGAGCAGCTGCGGGCCGTCGTGCCGAAGCGAACGGCGCAGGCGGTGTACGACTACTATCACAAGGAGACGGAGCCATGCGAGTGATTACCGGAACGGCCCGCGGCCGCAGGCTGCGCGAGCCGGAGGGGACGGCCATCCGCCCGACGGCGGACAGCGTCAAGGAGACCATCTTCAACACCATTCAATTCGACATCGAGGGCCGGCGCGCGCTCGATCTCTTCGCGGGGACGGGGCAGCTCGGCATCGAGGCGCTCAGCCGGGGCGCGGCGTCGTGCGTGTTCGTGGACGAGAGCACCGAGGCCGTGCGCCTCGTGCGGGCGAATCTCGCCGCGTGCGGGCTCTCCGGCACGGTCGTGCAGACGGAGTCGCTCGGCTATCTCGCCGGGTGCGGGCGGTTTGATCTCATCTTTCTCGATCCGCCCTATGACACGGGCTTACTTGACAAAGCCCTGCAAAATGTTATAAAATTTGATCGACTGAGCGTCGGCGGCATTCTCGTGTGCGAAAGCCGACGCGACAAGGCGATGCCGGACGTTCCGGCGCCGTACTGCAAAACACGCGAGCGCGGCTATGGCAGGATCAAGCTCACGCTCTACGAAAGGGAAGCCGAATGAAAACAGCCATCTATCCCGGCAGCTTTGATCCCATCACGCTGGGCCATCTGAACGTCATCCGACGCGCCTCCGGCATCTTCGACCGGGTCGTCGTGTGCATCATGAAAAACGCCGGGAAGCAAACGGCCATGTTCACGCGCGAGGAGCGGATGGAAATGGCGCGGCGCGTGGTGGCGCGGTTTCCGAACGTGCAGGTCACGACCTACGACGGGCTGATCGCGGCGTACGCCGACACGTTTCCGGAGGGCGCGGTCATCGTCAAGGGCCTGCGCGCGAACACCGACTTTGAAAATGAATTTCAAATGGCGCTCATCAACAAAAAGATCAACCCCGAGTTGGACACGATGTTCCTGACCGCCAGTGAAAAATATACGTTTCTCAGCTCCTCCGTCGTCAAGGAGCTCGCCGGCTACGGCGCGGATCTGCGGGAGTTTCTCCCGTATGAGATCATTCCGGACGTGGAGGCGCGTGCCCGGGAAAGGCGCGTCTGATCACAGCCGCATCGCGGCAGAATGGAGATTTGAACATGGATCACGAAGTCATGCAGCTCATCGAAACCCTGTACGAGATGGTGTCGGAGGCGTGGAGCGTTCCGCTCGGAAACGAGAAGTGCATCGTCGAGCGGGACAAGATCCTGGAGATTCTGGACGAGATCAAGACGGCGCTGCCCGTGGAGCTGGCGGAGGCCAAACGGCTCGTCTCCGCGCGCAATGAGTTTATCAACAACGCCAAGCGCGAGGCCGAGGGCATCCGCAACCAGGCCGAGGAGCGCGCACGCACGCTTGTGGACGAGCAGGAGATCGTGCGCATCGCCAGGGCCCGCAGCAGCGAGATGCTCGCCGAGACCGAGGCAAAGACGCAGCAGCTGCGCCGCGCGTCGAGCGCGTTTTGCGACAATGCCCTGCGCGAGACGGAGGAGGCCATCTCTGCCGCCCTGCGCGAGACGGACGACGCCATTTCCGCCGCGCTTGGCAAGGTGCAGCATACCCGCGCCGGCGTGCGCGCCGCGCTCGGCGCCGCCGAGGGCAGGCAGCCGGAGGCGCCCGCGCAGGAAGCGGCGCAGCCTCAGAGCGTACCGCAGCAGGAGACGCCCGCGGCGCAGCCCCGCATTACGTTCGAGGACGAGAGCGAATAAAAAAATCAATCCTGCATCCAACATCCCGCAGCGTGAAAAAACGTTGCGGGATGTTTGCTTTTGCGGCGAAAACGCTGTGCTGTTGCGGGGCGGGGATCAAAACGCAACCGCCGGCGGGGTGCGGGATTGTGGCCAGGCGCTTCGTTACGTGGTGCGGTTGGTGGATCGTGGCGCTGGCGTTGGCGCGGTGGTTGATTTTGGCTGGTGACCTCGTTAATATACCGATATTGATTGAGCGTAGTGCAGGCATTCCACCGGCTTTCTTTTCAGCGCGAAAAGAAAGCCGGTGGAGCCGGAAAGAAACGCTGAGGGGTGCAGCGTCAGAACGGGCGCGC
>CACWHX010000063.1 GCA_902760845.1 Oscillospiraceae bacterium | reverse complement strand
GTTTGAATTGGGCCACCCCCTATGAGGTCTTTTCTCATAACCTGTTGCACTTCACTTGACAATTCGCCCGCGAAAAGAAAGCCGGTGGAATGCCAGCACCACGTCCAACGACTGCGGTATATTAACGAGGCCACCAGCCCCAAGCCCGCACTGCACCAACGTCTGCACTACGTCAACAACTGCACCACGTAACGAACGAACCAGCCCCAATCGACCGCACCCCCGCGTCCCCGAGACGAAGCCCAGCGAAGCGACTTCGGCTCGGTAAGGAAGAATGGGGTCGCGGATGCGGAGCCGTGCCGCTTGCGGCGCTGCGCAGCGGAGCAAGCCCGTTCTGACGCCATGGAGCCGCCGCGCCCCGCGCGGCTGCGGAATGGAGCGCGCCCGTTCTGACGCTGCCCGTTCTGACGCACCCCCACATTCTCCTGTCGAAAAGCAAGTTCTTCGACAGGCTTAAAGACCCGGAAGCGGTGCTCCACTCCCGGGTCTTTGATTATTCCTGATGCTCCAGCAGCTCCAGCAGCAGCCGCTCGTTTTCCGACGCGGCGGCCGCCAGCGCGCGGGACCGCTCCGCCATGCGGGCGTGATACTCCTCATACGCCGCCATCAGACGGTCCGCCTGGGCAATGGCCTCCTCCCGGCGAAAATGCCGCACGTCGCCGGCGGACGGCATCCCCAGCTCCTGCAGATAACTCTCCACCTTCGGATCATACACGATTCCCAGGGCCGGCACCGACATTCTGGCCGCAAAAATCAGCGTGTGCAGCCGCATGGTGACGCACAGCCGCGCCCGGCCCAGCACGCGCATGAGCTCCTGCGGCGTGCGCGTCCCGTCCAGCAGGAACGACGGCTCCCGCATCTGCTCCCGCACCCGCTGGGACATTCGGCGGTCCGCATTCGGCTGCATCAGCACAAATAAAATCTCCATCTGGCAGCTTTGCCGCAAGTGGTCGCACAGGGCGGCCAGCTCCCCCGTGAATGCGGCGTTGCCCGGCCACTCCCGCACCGCGACCGCCGCGAACGGCCGCCCCGCGGGCAGGCTTGCCGCGCGCAGCAGTTCGTCCGCGCGCGCCTCGTCCGCCGCCTCAAGGCGGAACACCGGGTCGGCCGTCACGTGCAGGTCCTCACGGCGTACGCCCATTTCCCGCAGCTCCCGCTCGGAGCTGTGGTCCCGCAGCGTCACCACGGCCGCCTGCTCGACCGTTTTCCGGACCCGCCTGCGATTGACGGGCCGCAGCACCGGGCCGATGCCGTTGGCGTAGAGCATCACCGGCTTTTTCCGCCACGCCGCCATGCGGATGATGAGCAGATAATAGAGCAGCGACCGGGTAGAGGTCCGGTCCTGCAGCAGGCTTCCGCCGCCGGAGAGCAGCGCATCGCAGCGCCGCAGCGTCCACAGGATCTTCAGCAGCCGAAGCCGCGGCAGCGCCTCCATCCCATAGCGCTCCCGGGTCTCCCTGGGGTGCTTGGACAGGGCAATGACCGCAACCTCGCCGCTGGCCTCCCGGATGGACTGGAAGATCGACTGCAAAATCGCGTCGTCTCCCGCGTTGTCAAAGCCGTAATAGCCGCTCATCAGCACGCTGTATTTGCGCCGCCGCACCTGCTCATACATGTCCAGGCAGTCCTGCGTCATGCGGCGCACCGAGTAATCGTCCAGGATGACCTGCCGGCCGTAGGCGCCCAGCCGCGCCCACTCCGCCGCGCCGCGGGAGAACACGTCCAGAAGGTCCGCCAGCAGCCGCTCCGGCGCGGATGCGCCCAGCCCCCGGCAGCAGAAGTTGCCCTGCCGCGCCTCGGCCAGCTTTTCCGGCCCGAACAGGCCCTGATAGCCCTCGTTTCCCGCCACGATGACGGGCTTCGCCGTCGCCATCGCCTCCAGCGCCGAGCGCGACACGCCGACGGACACATCCCCCGCGGCGAGAATTTCATTCACGTCGGTGCGCGGGCCGGTCATCACGACGCACGGCCTGCCCAGCGTCCGGTTGACCGCGTCCGCCTCGGCCTGCACCGTCTCAAACATGGTCCCTCCGCCGACGATCAGCAGCTGCACGCCGGGCAGCGCCGCGTCGAGCCGCGGCGCGATTTCGATGAGCTGCCGCGCCACCAGCGACGTGTTCACCTCCAGGCGGCTGATGTGCGAAATGATCGGCTTGTCCCCGTCCAGATGCAGCTCCCGCAGAATGCGCGCGCGGGGGATATCCGGCGAGAACTTTTCCGTGTCGATCCCATTGATGGTCACAGAGATGCGCGATTCCGGCGCGCCGTATTCGCGTATGATATACGCCTTGATGTCGTCCGAGACGGCAAGCGTGCGCTCGCCCCAGTTGGTCAGATGGCGCAGGATGCCGGTGGTGTCAAACACCCCGTGGGCCGTCGTCACGAAGGGAAACTTCATTCTTTTGTACAGCGTTCCGCACAGGAACGCCGGGATGCGCGCATGGGCATGGACGACGTCCGGCTGCTCCTCCGAGATCACGGTTTTCAAAATCGCGCGGGCGCGCCGCATGCACCCCAGCTCCCGCCGGTGCAGGGGCGCCTGATAGTGCCGAATGCCCGCCGCCGTGATTTCAGACACGTATACGCCGCCGTTGGAGACAACGGCCACATCGTGCCCCATCGCCTTGAGCTGTTTGGACAGCTCGACGATATGCGTCTCCGCGCCGCCGATATCCAGACCCATGGTGACCATGAGAATCTTCATGGTTTCTCTCCTTCGCTAGCCAATCTCCATAACGCTTCCGGTAAAGGACGCATAGTTCGTGCACAGATTCCTGTTTGCGTTGACGCCCAACGCATAGACGCGGTTAATCATATACCGCCCGCCGCTCACTGAGCCGCTCCCCTGCACGGTGATCCGCAGGTTGACCGCGTCCGCATTCGTCAGCGCGGCAAAGGTGCCGTCGCGCAGCTGTTCGGTCTTGCTCGCGGGCAGCGTCTCCACCTCTGTGATCGCGCCGAGCGCGCCGCCGCTGGACCGTTCGGTATCGTACACTTTGTCTCCCGTCTGGATGGCGTCGGCCACATAGAGGGGGACGTTCTCCGCCAGCACCGTGAAGGTGATGGACGTATTGGCCTGGCTGGTGTTGCTCGCGTCCAGCCGGTTGTTTTTCGTGTATACGGCAACGACCAGAACGATGACGATCAGCAGCACCAGCAGGTCGATGACGCTGATTTTGCCGAACAGTCTGCCGTTGCGGTCAACAATCTTTCTCACGCTCACGCACCCCTTTCGATGGCGTATACGACGCCGGAGCCCAGATAGCCGGGGCCGCGCACATAGATGCTGTCGCCGACCCGCAGCTCATAGCCGCTCCCCACGAGAATCTTCTCGTCGCTGATGGAGGCGCTGCTCTCCACGACGATCCTCACGTCCTCATATCCGGGGATGTCCGCCGTCACATAGGCCCTGGCGTCCTCGTCGATGATCGACTTCGTCGCCGGCAGCACCTCGGCGGAGACGACCGTGCCGATCGTATAGTTCTTGACCGCGTCCTCCAGCGCGTCGCCCTGCGCGACGCACGCGCCCGTGCCGGGCTGCGCCCTCTGCAGCAGCACGGTGTATTGGATGGTGTCGCTCCTGGCGCCCTGGCCGCTGCCCGCGTCCGGCTTCAGCCGGTTCCAGAGCAGGAACGCGCCCACCGCCAGCACGAGCAGAATGACAATTGCGTCGAATACGTTCAAATGCAGCCGGAGCTTATCGTTTTTTTGTTCCATGTTCGGCTCCTTTCAGCGTCTGGCAATAGACGCTTTCGATCTTGCGGGCAAAGCGCTCGGCGGTGAAACGCTTGTGATACGCCGCCTCCGCCCGGCGGGACATTTGCGCGCGCGTCTCCGGCTCGTCCATCAGGCGGCCGATGCACCCGGCAAGCGCCGCCGCGTCCCGCGTCGGGAAGAGCAGCCCGTTGTCCCCGTCCGTGACCAAACAGGGGTTGCCGCCATAGTCGCTCACGATCGCGGGCACGCCCATGCTGAAGCCCTCCAGCAGCGAGAGGCTGGTGGCTTCCGTCCCGTAGGAGGCGTTGAGCTGCACGTCCAGCAGGGAGAGGAACGGCGCGACCTCCCGCAAAAAGCCCGTGAAGACCACCTCGTCCTCCAGCCCCAGCTCCGCCGTCCGGCGGCGAAGCGCCGCCTCCGCCGGGCCGGTCCCGGCGATGAGCAGCCTGCAGCGCCGCCCCTGATCGGCCAGCGCCCGGACCGCGTCCAGCACGTCCATATGTCCTTTGTAAGGCTCCAGCCGCGCCAGGATGCCGAGCACGAAATCGTCCGGCTCCAGGCCCCACGCCGCGCGCTGCGGCGCAAGCGCCGCCGCGTCCAGCCGCTCGACCGGGGCGACCCCGTTCAGGATCGTGGTAATATACCGCGGGGAGATGCCCGCGTCGGTCAAATTCTCCGCCGCAGCGGGGCTCACGGCGATGATGTGATCCGCGTAATGCTCGTTGAAGTATTTGTTCACCCACCGGCCGGGCGGATAGCGCAGCCGCGCCGGCACGGGAAACGCCGAGTGGCGCGTATAGATGACCACCCTGCCGCAGCGCCGCCCGGCGATTCGGCCGGAGAGCGCGCCGTGCGTGTGGACGATGTCGGGGTTTTCATCTCGGATCAGCGCCTCCAGCGCCCGCACGTCGTCCCGGTGATAGGACCGGTCGGCCATGCCGTCCACCTCATGGGTCCGCGCGCCCAGCGCCTGCAGCTCCGGCAGCAGCAGGCTGCCCTTCGGCAGCGCGACCGCGGTTTCAAACCGCTCCCGGTCCGCGCAGCGGAGATAATTCAGCAGCACGCGCCCGGCGCCGCCGATGTTGGTGTCGCTGATGATATTGAGCACCCGGATCATTGCAGCAGTCCCCCTTCCGGCAACTGGTTTCGCCGCGCTGCGAGGCAGCCCAGCGCAAGATACGCCCAGAACAGGAACATCACGCGGTAATTGTAGAAGGAATAGTCCGTCATGGCCTGCACCAGAAACCCGAACACGCCGGACGCAAACGCGATTTGATAAAGCCGCGTCGTCTTGTCCGACCGGTCGCGCAGCGCGACGCCGAGCGTGCGGAAATACTGAAACAGGATGATGAAAAACACCAGCAGCGCGCAGATCCCCGCGTCGCACAGGATCTGCAGGAACAGATTGTGCGCGTGCGGCGCGACGATGCCATTATAGCTGTAGGCGGGATAGATCTGATTGAACGCCGTGTCTCCCGGCCCGATGCCGCACAGCCAGTAGCCGTCCTTCAGCATGGCCAGCACCCCCATCCAGATATACACGCGGTAGGAGGTCGAGGCGTCAGACGTGTCGCCGATGCTGGAGAAGCGGCCAATGATCGACTCCGGCAGCGCGAAATAGAGCACGACCAGCGCGACCGGCACAAGGAAGATCAGCCGCGCGTCCAGCAGCAGCAAAAACAGCACGCCGGCAAACAGCAGCCCCAGCCACGCGCCGCGCGAAAACGTCAGCACCATGCACAGGCACAGCACGCCGCAGCAGCAGAGATAGAACACCGCCCGCCCCGCGTCCCTGGACGACAGGAGCTTTGCGCCCGCAAGGGGGATCATCAGCACCAGATACTGCCCCAGCATGTTGGGGTTGTCCAGCGTGGAGGCCACGCGAAAGCGGATGGAGGAGAACATGTCGCTGTCCACCCATGCCGCCGACTGATAGCCCCAGCCGAAGAGATATTGCAGAATGCCGTAAAACGAAACGCACACGGCGGCGAGCACCAGCAGCACGACGAGTGTGTCCAGCTGCCGCCGCGTCGCGACCGCGTTATACAGCACCAGAGAAAACAGAATAAACGCCACGGACAGCAGTCCCGGCTGCAGGCTGCTGCGCAGGTCGGAGGAGAGCAGCGTCCCCGCCAGATAGACCGCGGCGTAGAGCACCACGAACCGGTTGATCGGCGAATAGACCAGCTCCCGGTCCCGGCTGCGCTGCAGCTGCAGCGCCAGGGAGAAAAAGCCCACCAGCGACAGCAGCAGCACCATGATGGACGGCCGATAGATCAGCAGCGGCGCCAGCGTCACCGGCAGCGCGCACCAGAGCCAGGTCTGCAGAAAGATGCTGCCGGAAAAGACCTTTTCCAGATGGAGCGCCTCATACACGCGGCAGAAAAACCGCCGAATCCCCTCCCAGAGGCGGAAAAACACGCTGCTCCGGCTGCGCTCCGCCCCCGCCATGGGGGAGAGAAACGCCTGGATCACGCGGCTGTTGTCCCACTGCCGCCCAAACCACAGGGAGACTGCGGCCAAAACACGCCCCAGCAGGCTGGCGTTCCATATCGTTCGAACTCGTTGCATCCCTTAACCTCGTTTCAACCGTCCGCGGAGCAGCTCTTTGGCCAGTGCGATTTCCGGAAGGCGCAGCACCGACGCCGCCAGATAATAGACCAGCGCGCCCACGCACGCCGCCGCCAGCAGCGCCAGCAGCTCGCCGAGCTTCCCGCCCACAAAGCCGCCCACGGCGCGCAGCGCGCCCCAGGCGCACAGCGCCATGACCGCCGTCGCCAGCAGCATTTTCAGCCCGTCCAGCAAAAATCGTCCGGACAGGACGCCCTCTCTCCGAAGCTCCATCGGCAGCGCCAGCAGCAGCGCGTACACCGTGGAGGCCGCGGCCGAGGCGATTGCAAGGCCCCGCACCTCCAGCGTCTGCGTCAGCAGCGCGCAAAGCAGAATGTTGACGCCGATGGACGCCGCGCCCGCAAGCAGTGGGATCCTCCCCTCCTGCCTGGCAAAGTACGCGCGCGTCAGAATATTCTGCACGCCGAACCCCACCATGCCGAGCGACACCCAGAACAGCCCCTGCGCGGTGATCCGCACGGAGAACGCATCAAACTCGCCGCCGCCATAGATAAAGGACACCAGCGGCTCGGCCACCACCATCAGCCCCGCCATCAGCGGCAAAATGAAAAAGAGACTGGCGTGCATGGTCTCACGCAGCGTCTCTCGGAACGCGCCCGTTTCCTCCCCGGCGCTGAGCCGGGAGAGCTTTGGAAAGATCACATTCGTCACCGACAGGACGAACACGCCCGCGATGACCAGATACAGATTCGTGGCGTACTCAATGGCCGAAACGCCCGCGCCGCCAAACAGCCGGGAGCCGAATTTGGAGTTGATGGTCAGATTGATCGGCTGCACCCAGGTGGACACCATGACCGGCAGCATCAGCGCGAACACCTTGCGCATGCCCGCTTCGCGCACCCCGCGCAGGTCGGGGTAATAGCGAAAGCCCTTGCGCCGCAGCGCGGGCAGCTGCACCAGCGCCTGCAGCAGCCATCCGACCAAAAAAGCCGCGGCCAGACCGTAGACGCCAAGCTTCTCGTCCAGCGTCCAGTAATAGAGGATGATGACGCAGTTGGACACCACGCTGATGAGCGCGGGAACATTGAACTCCCCCAGCGACTGCAAAATGCCCACGAAGGAGAACGCGACGCCGGTGAACAGCACGGTCGGGAACATCACGCGCGTCAGCGAGGCCGCGAGCGCGGCGGTCTGCGCGTCATATCCGTCGGCAAAGAGCCTCACCAGCGGTCCTGCCAGCGCCATGCCAAGCAGCGAGAGCGCCGCCGTGAGCACGGCCATCACCGTGATAAACGTGCCGCTGAAGCGAAACGCCTTTTCCCTCCCGTCTCTCGTGAGATACTCGCTGAACACCGGGATGAAGCAGGCGGTGATGGCGGAGGCAAACACCGCGTCGAAAAACACGCGGGGGATGCGGCTGGCCGTATAAAAGGCGCTCGCCTCCATCCCAATGCCGTAGTGGCCCGCCAGCAGATGGTCCCGGTACAGTCCCAGCAGCTTCCCCAGCAGCGTAATCAGCATCATCACGCTCACGGTTTTTGCAGAGTTGTCCCGCTCCTTCGCCATGCGTCCACCTCTTTTGCCATGGAAAAAATATTAGCTTATTATACCGCGTTTTACAATGCTTTTCAACCGCGGATGCGGAAGGTTCAAAAAAAATTATTCTTTCTTTAACAAAATACCGCAGACGCACTTGCGTCTGCGGTATTTTGTCTGAGCTTTGACGGCGGAAGCCGTCGTCTCGGAGGGGGAACCCTCACCCCAGCGCGGTGTGGATCGCGTCGGAGAAAACGGCGAGCTGCTCCGCGTTATAGGATTCGTGCTCGAGCACCACGCCGGCGTCGGCCCGCCAGCTCTCCAGATCATGCTCGTCCACGTCGCCGCGCGTAATGTCCTCCGCGAGCTTTGCGACGTCGTCATAGCTCTGCACGAACGCCTCGCGCTGCTCGGCGCTCAGCGCGTCGAGATACGCCTTGACATCCCCGGCGAAGGAGGCCTCGCGCACGCCGCCGTCCTCGCAGAAGTCCAGCACCGTCGCCGCCGCCACGTAGCGCTGCAGCATGCCGCCCGCCGTGTCGGGGTGATAGTCCGCGATGGTGTCAAGCACGTGCTTCGTGTCGCGCGCCTCGTTCTGCGTCGGCTCCATGCTGCCCACGGCGGGCGTCGCGGTCTCGGTCGGCGTGATGGTTTCCGCCGGAGCGGTCGGATTGGCCGTCTGCTCTGCGGGTGTGGTTTTGCCGCTGCACGCTGCAAGCGCAAACAAAAGCGTCAGCGTGAGCACAAGGATCATCAATTTTTTCATTTTTGGGGAAATGCTCCTTTCCAAAGATTCCAGTTTATCATACCCGATTTTACTGAAAAATTTCGGCGAAACGGTGCGGAAAATTTTCAAAGAAGCAAAAAATTTTGGCAATCAACTGCATTGCGGGGCCGAACCCACTTACGCTGGGCCTCGTCTCGGGGATACGGGTGGTTGATTTTGGCTGGTGCCCTCGTTAATATACCGGTGTTGGTTGGACGTAGTGCAGGCAATCCACCCGCTTTCTTTTCGCGCGGCGAATTGTCAAGTGAAGTGCAACAGGTTATGAGAAAAGACCTCATAGGGGG
>CACWHX010000062.1 GCA_902760845.1 Oscillospiraceae bacterium | reverse complement strand
TACAACAATAAAAAAAGCAAGGGAAAACCTTGCAAAATCAACAATTATTTTCAATTTCTTTTTGGTGACTAAAAGGAACAAGTGGCAAAGTCGGGAGGAACAGCTTTGCACAAAAGGGGGAAAACCGCTTGCAATTGGGGGGCAGTTGTGATAAGATAATTAAAAAAATTGAATTATTTACACAGATTAAAGGATGTGACACCTATGGACCTTTTTGAAAAGTGCATGCAGCCCTCCCGCGCCGATCAGGCGCGCGAGCTGGACATTTATCCGTACTTTCACGCGCTGGAGTCCCGGCAGGACGTGGAGGTCATCATGGAGGGCAAGCGGCGCATCATGCTCGGCTCGAACAACTATCTGGGCCTGACGACCGATCCGGAGGTCATCGAGGCCGGCATCCGCGCCTTTGAGAAATTCGGCTCCGGCTGCTCCGGCTCCCGCTTTCTCAACGGCACGCTGGAGATGCATCTGGAGCTGGAGGACGCGCTCGCGCGCTTTCTGCGCAAGGACAGCGTCGTCACGTTCTCGACCGGGTTTCAGTCGAATCTCGGCATCATCTCCGCGCTCGTGGGGCGCAGCGACTATGTCATCTGCGACCGCGAGAACCACGCCAGCATCTATGACGGCTGCAAGCTGTCCTTCGGCAAGATGCTGCGCTATCGGCACAATGACATGGCCGATCTTGAAAAGCAGCTGCAAAAGGTGCCGGAGACCGCCGGCACGCTGATCGTGACGGACGGCGTGTTCTCCATGGGCGGCGACATTGCCAATCTCCCGGAGATCGTCCGGCTCGCCAGGCAGTACGGCGCGCGCGTCATGGTGGACGACGCGCACGGGCTCGGCGTCGTCGGCGAGGGCGGACGCGGCACGGCCAGCCACTTCGGGCTGGAGGACGAGGTGGACATCTACATGGGCACCTTCTCCAAGTCGCTCGCAAGCCTCGGCGGCTATATGGCGACGAGCGCGCGCGTGGCGGATTATGTGCGCCACACCTCGCGGCCGTTCATCTTTTCGGCCTCGATCACGCCGGCGAGCTGCGCCGTGGCACTCACGGCCCTGCGCAAGCTGGAGGCGCATCCCGAGCTGGTGACGCGGCTGCGCGAGCTTTCGGCCTATGCGCGCGCGGGCTTCCAGGCGCGCGGCGTGCGCACGCGCGAGTCGATCGCCGACGTGCCGACGCCGATCATCCCGCTCTACACCAACGACATGGTGAACACCCTCGCGACCGGCAAGCGGCTCTACGACGCGGGCGTGTATGTGAACCCCGTCCTCCCGCCCGCCGTGCCGGAGTCGGACTGCCTGCTGCGCACGAGCTATATGGCCACGCACACCGAGGCGCTTCTGGACGAGGCGATGGACATCATCGCCGCCGAGCTCGGCCGCGGCTGACAATCGCTCACAGACTTGTCAATCGTGGAGAGATACATTTCCAATGAGAGGCGCTTTGCCGGGGGCATTCAGTAGAGATTGGAGAAGCGTATGAAAAAAGTAGTTGTCATCACCGGCGGGACCTCCGGCATCGGGCTGAACGCCGCGCGCGCGCTCGTGAAAGCGGACTGCCGCGTGTATGAGCTGAGCCGCCGCGCCGAGGGCGGCGACCCCGATGTGATCCACCTGCAGGCGGACGTGACGGACGAAGCGCAGGTGCAGGCCGCGGTGGACGAGATCGTCCGCCGGGAGGGCCGCATCGACGTGGTCGTCAACAACGCGGGCTTCGGCATTTCCGGCGCGATTGAGTTTACCGAAACCGCCGAGGCGAAGCGCCAGTTTGACGTGAATTTCTTCGGCATGGTGAACATGAACCACGCCGTGCTGCCCGTTCTGCGGCGGCAGGGCGGCGGGCGCATTCTCTGCATGAGCAGCGTCGCCGCGCCCATTGCCATCCCGTTTCAGGCTTACTACTCCGCCTCCAAGGCGGCGGTGCGCACCTATGCGCTCGCGCTCGCGGCGGAGGTCAAGCCCTTCGGCATCGAGGTGTGCGCCATCATGCCGGGCGATATCCACACCGGCTTTACCGCCGCGCGGCGGAAAAATCCCGCCGGGGACGATGTGTACAACGGGCGCATCTCCCGCTCCGTCGCCGTGATGGAGCACGACGAGCTGACCGGCATCTCCGCCGGGGACGCGGGCAGGTTCGTCGCCAAAAAGGCGCTGCAGAAAAGCGTTCCGCCGCTGTGCACGCTCGGCGGGAAGTACAAGCTGTTCGTGTTTCTCACGCGCCTGCTGCCATACCGGTTTCTGGTATACATGGTCGGAAAAATCTACGCATCATAAAGCAAGTCAGCCCGCGGCAAAAGCCGCGGGCTGACTTGCTTTTTTGGATTGTTTGAGCGCTCAGATCAGACCCTGGATCAGAATGACCAGAATCAGGATCGGGAGGATAAACTGGAAATACGGCTTCAGTTTGCGGGACATTCGCATACCCGCACCGGTGTTGGTCTCCTCCAGGTAGTTATCAAACCCCCAGCCCCAGCGCGTGACGCAGAACAGCAGATACACCAGCGAACCGATCGGCAGCAGCAGATTGGAGACAAGGAAGTCCTCGCTGTCGAGCACGTCGCGATTGCCGAGGATGTGCACATGGCTCCAGACATTGTAGCCCAGCACGCACGGGAGACTCGCGATCAGAATGAACGCGCCGTTGATGACGGACGCCTTTTTGCGCGTCCAGCCGAAGTTGTCCATGCAGTTGGCGAGCAGGTTTTCAAACACGGCGATGACGGTCGAGAAGCTCGCAAACGTCATGAACAGGAAAAACAGCGTGCCCCAGAGTCTGCCGCCCGCCATGTTCAGAAACACCTTCGGCAGCGTCATAAAAATGAGCGCGGGCCCGGCGTTCGGCTCCACGCCAAAGCTGAAGCACGCCGGGAAGATAATCAGCCCCGCCATGAGGGCGACGAACGTGTCCAGCCCGCAGATGCGCGCGGCCTCACCCGTGAGCGTGCGGTCCTTGCTCATGTAGCTGCCGAAGATCTCCATCGCCGCGATGCCGAGACTCAGCGTGAAGAAGCTCTGGTTCATGGCCGCGGTGATGACGTTGCCCAGCCCCGCTTCCGACGCGCGCCGGAAGTCCGGCAGGAGATAAAACCGCACGCCCTCTCCCGCGCCGGGGAGCAGCAGGCTGTGCACGACGAGCACCAGGATAAGCGCGAGCAGGCCAAGCATCATCCACTTCGTGATGCGCTCCAGCCCCTTCTGCAGCCCGAAGCTGCACACGAGAAAGCCCGCCACGACCGTGATCGCCATCCAGAGCGTCATCTCTCCGGGATTCGCAAGCATCGTGGCGAACACGCCGTCCACGGCGTCGGTCGCAAGGCCCGTGAACGTGCCGGAGATAAACTTTACGAAATACCCCAGCATCCAGCCGGAGACCGTTGTGTAATACATCATCAGCAGATAGCAGCCGAGGATGCAGAACCAGCCGTGGATGTGCCACTTGCTGCCCGGCTTTTCAAGCGTCTTGTAGCCCTGCACGGCGCTGCCGCGGCTCGCCCGGCCGACGGCCAGCTCCATCGTGAGCACGGGGATGCCCATGATAATCAGAAACAGAATGTAAAACAAAACGAACACGCCGCCGCCGTTCGCGCCCGTGACGAACGGAAACCGCCAGACATTTCCGATGCCGATGGCGCAGCCGGCGCTCACCAGCAGAAAGCCCAGCCGCGACTGAAAATTTTCTCTTTGCATGACCATTCTCCTTTCCATCTCCATTGCTTCACTTGCTCTCTGGCTTTATCGTAACGGATACGTATGGAGATTGTCAAGCGCAACTGCCCCACCAAAAACCAAAATCGGGAGCGGATTTTTCCGCTCCCGACGGCTTTGCCCTGGTCGGCGTGGGGGTCTGCGGTCTGGGCCGCCGGCCCGGGCCGGCGGGTTATTCTTCTTCACATTCCAGCATGATCTTCAGGATGACGCGGTCTGTCTCGCGCATCCCCTCGCGGGCGAGCAGGCCGACGTTTCGGATCGTGCCCTCCACGCCCTTGGTGACGATGCCGTCCCCGCCGCGGAACCGCCGGCCCTGTCTGGCCATGGCATAGGACAGCAGCCCCGCCTCGACCGCCGCGGCGATCTTCGCCGCGCACGAGGGCTTCGCGCCGTCGCAGACGGTGCCGGAGATCATGCCCATCGCGGTGGTGACCGTCTCGGCGATGACCTGGTAGGGCTCGTCATGGAGATACGCGATGCCCGCCGCCGCGCCGATGCCGGCGCTGACCGCGCCGCAGAACGCGGAGAGCCGCCCGATGCCGGTTTTCTGATGGATGGTGATGAGGTCCGACACGGCGACGGCGCGGATGCACTTTTCGCGCGGCGCGCCGAGGTGCTCCGCATACCGCACCACGGGCATGGACGCCGTGATGCCCTGGTTGCCGGAGCCGGAGACGATGACGACCGGCAGCTCGCAGCCGCTCATGCGCGCGTCCGACCCGGCGGCGGCCCATGCGCGCGCCTCGGTGCGAATGTCCTGCGAGCCGTCCAGCAGCGTGCGGCCGACGGCGGCGCCCCAGTCGCCGGTGAGTCCCTCGGCCGCGATGGCGCTGTTGCAGTCGATCTGCCGGCCGACAAGGCCCTCGATCCGCTCCAGCGGCACGGCGTCGGCAAACTCCAGAATCTCCGCCAGATTCAGTACGCTCTTGTCCTGCAGGTTGTCCTCCGCAGAGGCGACCAGCGGCTGGTCCAGCAGCACGTCTCCGTTTTTTTCAATATGTACAAGATTCGTGTGGTGGTTCGCGATGCGCACAACCGCCCGGTCCGCGCCGCGCGTGCCCGTGAGCCGGATGTCCAGCATGCAGGGCGATTCCATGCAGGAGACCTCCATCGGCGTGCCGTCGGCATAGGCGCGGATCTCCGCCAGCGCCTGCTCCGTCACGTCGGAGATGACCTGCAGCTCCGCCTCCGGCTGCCCGGCGATGACGCCGGCGGCGACCGCCGCGCGGATGCCCTTCATGCCGCCGGTGTTCGGCACGACGACGCTTTTCACGTTTTTGAGGATGTTGCCGCTCACCTCCGCCCTGACGCTGTCCGGCGCGCCGCCGAGCGTCTCGCGCAGTCTGGCCGCGCCATAGGCGATGGCGATCGGCTCCGTACAGCCCGTCGCGAGGATCAGCTCCTCCTCCAGGATTGCCACATAGGCGTTCATAGTCCGTTCGTTCATGGCGTGCTCCTTTTCTCCCTTGTTCTTTCCTGTTCTTTTTCTTTGTTCTTCAGCGCGCCGTCAGCGCGCGGAACCGCTCGTTGGCCCGGCGATAGACGTCCCCCACGTCCTCGCCGATGAAAAACGCCCCGTTTTCGTACAGCACGCGCCCGGCGACCATCGTCAGGCGCACGTTTTCCTTGGAGCCGCTGTAGACGAGATTGCGCGCCGCGTTGTGCACCGGCTGCATGTTCGGGCGCTGCAGGTCGATGACGATCAGGTCCGCCTGCTTGCCCGGCGCGATGCAGTCGCAGGCGTCGAGCCCCATGCAGCGCGCGCCGCCAACCGTCGCCATCCGCAGCACATCGTCCGCCGGGCAGGCCGCGGCGTCGCCGGTGCGGAGCTTTTGCAGCGCGGGGGTGAGATACAGCTCGCGGAAAAAGTCGAGCGCGTTGTTGCTCGACGGGCCGTCCGTTCCGATGGCGATGCCGACGCCCATTTCGCGCAGCGTGGTCAGCGGGGCGACGCCGCTGGCGAGCTTCGCGTTCGAGCCCGGATTCGTCACGACCCATAGCCCGCGGTCGCGGAAGATCTCCATGTCGCGCGGCGTGAGATGGATGCAGTGGAAGCCCCCGCCGCCCCAGTCAAAGTGGCCCAGCGCGTCAAACAGCGCCGTTGGCGTTTTCCCGTAGCGCCCGATGCATTCGTCCACCTCTTTTTTCGTCTCGGCGTTGTGCGCGAAGACCGGCGCGCGCAGGCTGCGCGCGAGCGCCCCCACGTCGCGCAGCTCGTCGTATGAGGACGTGTACTCCGAATGCACGCCCAGCTGATAGGACACAAGCGGGTGCAGCGCGTTGAATTTATGGTACTCCGTCTCCAGCGTCGCCGCGTCGCCGCCCCCACCGCACAGCACCGTGCGGAAGCCGCAGTCGATCGACGCCTGGGCAATCGCGTCGCGAAAATAGTACATGTCAAACGCCGCGGTGATGCCGCTCGTGAGATATTCGAGGATGGAGAGCTTTGTGAAGACGTACACGTCCTCCGGCGTGAGCTTGGCCTCCAGCGGGAAGATGCGCTCAAACAGCCACGGCTGCAGCGGCACATCGTCGGCGAGACTGCGCGCAAAGCTCATGCCGGCGTGCGCGTGCGCGTTTTTAAATCCCGGCAACAGCAGGTCGCCGTTCAGGTCGAGCTCGCGCGCGAACGTGGGCGCGTCCCCGCGCGCCGGGCCGACATAGACAATCGCGTCGCCGTCCACCCAGACTTCGTCGGACGTGATCTCCGGCGCGCCGCGCATGGTGAGCGTGCGGCCATTAAAAAATCGCAGCATACCGATCATTCCCCATTTCCGGCAGGTTTGATTTTATTATACGACATAACCACGCCGCTTGGCAAACAGATTCGCGGAAACCGACACCGCGCGGCCGTGGTGCGCCGCCGCCGGGAAGCGGCGCAATGTGGAGCCGCTGGGGCGCGTGGGGCCGATTTCCATTGCAGTTTGAGGGCCGCGGTGGGGCAGAATAACCAAATTCAAAGGGTACGGCGGTTCGCCTGGATTCTCAAAATCTAGTAATTTTGACGTCGAAAAATCCGAAATGAGTTAACATAATGATCCAAAATAATAAAAATGGTTTACATAAAGGAAGAATGCAAGAAAAATTCTGATTCTTGCATTCTTCTTTTTTCGTCGTCTCGCGTCGAATTTGTTTTTTTCATCAACATGCACAACACAATATGTTGTATCAAAAAAAGAAATATGTCACTGAATCTTGTAAAATGAAGATTTTTTTGTCCACATTCATCAGAATCGTGTCGAGCCATTTGTGCACTTCGCCGATTGCGTTTAGAGGCAAAAATGAATATAATTATCCATGCTAGGGTAGCAAAAGGGCTATCCCGTCCTTTGTATACGCTTTTTGTTTCGCGGGAAAGGGGGCGATGCAATGGTCAACAAATTGAAATCAAAGCTGGTGCTCCCGTGCATCGTGGTCCTGTTATGCGCGATGCTGGGCGCGCTTGCGTGGCTGATGGGCAACGACCGGGTGTTCGCCGTCGGGCAGGAGAGCTTTACGCCCGCCCCGGAGGAGACCGCCGAGGTCACGGAGCCGCCCGTCCCGGTGGACGCGGCGCTGCTGCTGACCGAGCGGGATGAGCGTCACGCGACCCGCGTGGCCGCGAGCAGCGTAGCGCCGGTCACGCGCACCGTGGCCGTGGGGCTGGACGCGGCGAATCCCACGCAGACCGCGTCATGTATTTATGTACCCGTGTATGTGGACGGCGTCTTTGCCGGGTACGGTTATGCGCTGAACGATACGGTCTATGTGTCCATTCCGGATTACTGCGGCATGATCGGCTTCGACTGCGAGACGGCGCCGCGGGAGGATGGCACGGTCCAGTACACCGTGGACGGCGCGGAGATTTCCATCGGATATCGGGATACGATTTTCTATGCCAACGGCCGGACCCTCTATATCCCGGAGGGCGTGCCGGCGCTGGACGGGCAGATCGTTCTGCCGCTGTCGTGGCTGCAGCAGCTCTTCGGCGCGACCGCGACCTATGACGCGGCGCTTGCCGCCGTCTCGGTCGATACCGCCGCGCGCGGCCTGCTGGAGAATGGCGAGAGCTATTATGCCAAATATGATATTTACTGGCTGTCCCGCATCATTTACGCGGAGGCCAACGGCCAGCCGTTTGAGGGCATGGTCGGCGTGGGCAACGTGGTGCTCAACCGTGTGAACTCCGCGCGCTTCCCCAACACGGTGGAGGAGGTCGTGTTCCAGTCGGGCCAGTTCACGCCCGTGTCTCTCGGTTCGATCTACAGCGAGCCGAGCAGCGACGCCGTGCGCGCCGCGAAGCTTGCCATCGAGGGCATGAACACGGTTGGAAACAGCCTCTATTTCATCAACCCCTCCGCCTGTGACGGCGGCTGGTTTGAAAGCTCGCTCTCGCGCATCGCGACCATCGGCCAGCATGTATTCTACGCCTGAAAAGCATCAAACTTGCAGCATCCGGCAGGAAGTACACTTCCTGCCGGATTTCTCTTTGCAAAAATGAAAAACGTGGTATAATTGGTTCAGAGATTCTGAATCTGGAGGCCCTTATGGAAGATTTGCTCCGCGAAGGCTTTGCGCAGCTCGGTCTGCCGTTGACGGAAGAGGCGCTCGCGCGCTTTTATATTGACTACAGCTATCTGGAGGAGCGCAGCCGCGTCATGAACCTGACGGCGATCCACGGCGCGCGGGACGTGGCGCAGCTCCACTTTCTTGACTGCGCGGCGCTGCTGCCGGCGGCGCCCTTTCCCGGCGCGTCGGTGATCGACGTGGGCAGCGGCGCGGGATTCCCGGGCCTGCCGCTGAAAATCGCGCAGCCGGATATCCGCCTCACGCTGCTGGACAGCCAGGCCAAGCGCGTGCAGTTTCTGGAGGAGCTGTGCGAGCGGCTCGGCTTTGACGATGTGACGTGCCTGTACACCCGCGCGGAGGAGGCGCCGGAAGCGCTGCGCAGCCAGTTTGACATTGCCGTATCCCGCGCGGTCGCGCGGCTGTATCTGCTGTGCGAGCTGTGCCTGCCGTTTGTGCGCATCGGCGGGGTGTTCCTCGCCATGAAGGGGCCGGACTGCGCCGAGGAAGTCACGGAGGCCGAGCGCGCCATCCGCACGCTCGGCGGCGACACGGCGGAGATTTTGCCCTATACCATCCCCGGAACGGAGATCGTGCACAGCATCGTGCGCATCCGCAAGGTGGCCGACACGCCGGCAAAATATCCCCGCCGCTGGGCGAAGATGCAGAAGGAACACCTATAAAACCAAACGGAGGCTGCAACAGCGGCCTCCGTTTGAGAGAGTGTCAAAGAACCCCTTTTATTCGTTAGGCGAGAGCAAGGGGTTCGGCATATTGGGGGCGGAAAAAAGAGTTTTTCCAACTCCATTCTGCCGGCCTTTTCAGGTTCATAGCAGCATATTAAAGCCTCACCCAAGCCGTAACCCGGGCCAGACCTCGATGATGCGTGTAGCGCATCGCATAGATCTCTTTCCCTC